>NZ_SNUK01000002.1:0-300000 GCF_012027495.1 Thermococcus sp. JdF3
GATCTAAGAGGGTTCTTCGAACCCCTCGGGGAGGGCCTTCCCCCCATTACCCCTCATCTGGAAGGCCCTAAGACCCTCCAGACTTGGGGTTATGGTTTTCACGACCTTCCTCAAAATATTAAACGCTCCAACTAAATCCGCATTGAAGGTAAGCCCCGTTGCGGGACACTTAAATAAACCACGAACGAACCTCGCCCCATCGTGGGGCTTCCCGCAGACAGGGCACGTTTGAGAAGTGAAAGCCTCATTGACCACGATAACCTGAATACCAAACTCCTCAGCAACTTCCTTTAAACGTTTAATGACCGTGTTAAACCGCCACACGTGAGAGAGGATGAAATTCTGCTTCTTACCCTTATCAGAGTTCCGAGCTATTCCCTTGGGATAGCCGACGACGATTTTAGAGACACCCAAATCGTAAAGCCTTCTAACCGTCCCCCTGACTGCCGTGTTAATGTAATGCTTCGCCTGTAGTTTAGCCCTCTCGTGCATTCTCCTGAGCTTTCTGCTCGTCTTAGCACCACTTTTGTTGAGTTTTGATTGATACTCGGCAATCCTCTTCCGCCAGTAGAAGTCAATACTTTTGAGAGGCCTGCCATTCACGAGAAAGCTTTCTCCACTCTCGACATAAACGGCCATTAAATTGTTCACTCCCAAATCAATGCCTGCTGAAAGGCTCCCCTTTGGTTTTCTCGGGAGTTTAACCCATTCCTCGCCCTCAAGTCTTTCCCTGACTTCTGAGAAGGAGATGTGGACATACCACTTCCGCTTTACCTCGTCGTAAGTTATTTCTAACCGCCCCTGCTTGCCTCTCAAGTGTATTCTTCCCTTGAACTGGATTTCCAAGCGTTTGAACTTCCCAAGGCCTTTCAATATGAGTTTGCTCCCTTCAATCCTGTACTGGTCGTTCCTGAGGATTATGAAGGGTTTTCTCTTCTCGCATTCCTTCAGGTAGTTCGGTGGTTTTGGCTTAAGCCAGTCGGGGAGTTCTCCATTCCGCTTCTTTCTTGCAAGGGTGAAGAATGAACGCCACGCCTCAGCGTTCTTTCTCGCTATTTGTTGAACCGTTGCAGAACCGATTTCTTTCTTAAACTCCTCATAAACAGTTTTTTCAGTCTTTTTAAAGTCCACGATTTGCTCTTGGAAGAACTGTTGTCGCCTGAGGTAGTTTACCCTATTCCAAACTTTGGCTCCAGCGTCGGCTAACTGGAAGAGGATTTCGTTTTGGGTTTTTGAGGGTTGGAGTTTGAGCGTTACCGAACGCTTCATCTCAAGTTGTAGTGTGAATTTTAAGCTTTAAAAAAGTGTTGCTTTCCTGCTGAATGGCTGGTTGGGTTGTTTATTGCATCCCCGCCGTGAACGACGAGGCTTGAGAAGAGAAAAATGTGTGAAAAAAGAACTCAGAAGAGCCACTGGTTCTCTATGCACTCGTCACAGGGCGGCTTTTCTCCCGCTATGGCCTTGAATTTGGTGTAGATACACTCCGGCAGGCCGAGCGGGCAGCGGTCCGGGGTGACGCCGGGCCTGACCTTGGTCGGGTCGAGCTTTATCTTGATGTATGCCTCATACTCCTCGACCTTCTTCCAGGGCAGAACTTTGGCACCGTAGATGACGAGGTTGTCGTAAATCTTGGCGTAGTCGCCGACGACCGCGGTCTCCTTGAGTATGACGTTCTTTCCGACGACGACGCCCTCTCCGAGGATGCTGTCCTTTATCTCGGAGCGCTCCCTAACGATGTCGTTGCCTATGAGTATGGCGCGCTTGAAGTAGGCCCTGTCCTCAACAACGGTGTTCGGGCCTATGTACGTGTAGGCCTTTATCTTGACGCCGTGGCCTATCTTAACCCCCTCGTCGATGCAAACCGGCCCCTGTATCTCAACGTCCTCGGGGACTTCGGCACCCTCTTTGATAACGAAATAACCGTTCTCCTTGGCTATCTCATCCATCGCAACCTGGTGGGCGTAGAAGAGGTCGTCCGGGGTTCCGAGGTCAATCCAGTAGTATCCGCGCGGTATTTTGTGGGCGTAAACAAGCCCCCTGGCCACGTACTTCGGGAGAACCTCGCGCTCGAAGTAGACCTCCTTGTTCTTCGGAATCTCCTCCAGAACCTTCTTGTTAACCATGTAGATGCCCGCATCGACGAGGTTTGTGCGGGGCCTGTGGGGCTTCTCCTCGAAGTGGGTGACCTGGTTTCCGTCGTCCAGCTCGACGACTCCGTACTTCTCCGGGTCATAGACCTTGGTAACCGCGACTGTTATGAGGCCGTCGTTCTCTTTGTGGGCCTTGATGAGCTCTTTAAAGTCGAAGTTCGTGAAAACGTCACCGTAGATAACCAGAAAGTCGTCGTCCACGTAATCTTCCACATTCTTCAGCGCTCCGCCGGTCTCGAGCGGCATCGGGTCATTGACGAACCGTATCGTTTTGGGGTAGTCGGCCATCTTTTCGTCGATGAACTCCCTTATCTCCCCCCTCATGTAGTGGACGGACAGGATTATCTCATCGATCTCCTGGATTTTCTCCAGGCTCTCAAGGAGGTACTGAAGGTTTGGCTTGCCAAGAACCGGGATCATGGGCTTGGGTCTGGTCGATGAGAGCGGCCTTAACCTCGTTCCAAAACCGCCAGCAAGAATAACTGCCTTCATGGTATCACCATTTACCCTTTCAACAAAGGGTTTTATATGTTTTACGGCCATAAAATATATAACCGGCGGTGGCAGGTTTAACTGACGGTGAAAAGTTCGAAAAATCCGCGTTTAGGCCCCCACATGAGTGTTTTGCCCCAAAAATCGGGGTTTAATCGCGGAAAAAATATAAGTTCTGTAAGGGCCCATCACGGTTTCGATACCCTGTCCTTCCCACCGAGCCTGAAATCTGAGAGCTGATATACCTTCCCCTTGAAGCGGAAGCAGGTGCCGGGGCAAACGCTCTTAAGGGGGCAGGTGGCGCAGGCGCTCTCCCCCGCCTCCACCCGCTCCAGGTAGCCGAGGTCGGCCAGCACCTCCATGGCGCCGACGACCTCATCCCTCGGAACGTCCAGCTCCCGGGCTATCCCGTCTATGCTCCTCCCTTCCTCCAGCAGTGCCAGGATCCTCTCCAGCATTCCAACACCTCAGTAGCCCAGCGCCGTCCCCACGTTCCATATCAGGATTCCAACGAGCGACGCGAGGCCGATCATGTAAACCACTGTGAAGGCGGCCCATTTCCAGTTGCTCTCGGCTCTAACGGCGCCTATCGTGGCTATGCACGGGATGTAGAGGGTGGTGACCATGCCGAGCACGTAGGCCTGGAGCGGTGTCATTGCTCCCACTATGGCCTCCTCGCTTCCGTAGATTATTCCGTAGGTTGATATGACGTTCTCCTTGGCGATTATCCCGAACAGCAGGCTAACCGCCGCCTTCCAGTCGAGGCCCATGAGACGCATGTACGGCTCGAAGAACATGCCGAGCCTCTCCGCGTAGCTTCCTCCTGTGCCCATCTGCACGGGATAGCTGCTGAGGTACCAGATGGCCATCGAGCCGAGCAGGATTATGGTTCCCGCCTTCTTTATGAACTCCTTGCTCCTCTCCCACGAGTGGAGTGTTACCGTCTTCCACGACGGGATGAGGTACTCCGGTAGCTCGATGATGAAGGGGCTCTCCTCGCCCCTGATAACGAACCTGCTCAGGAGCCAGGCCACGAGGAGGGCGAGCAGCACCGCCGTGGCGTAGATGCTCACCGCGACGAGTGCCTGGTGACTGGCGAAGAAAGCCCCCGCCAGGAAGCTTATGACGCTCAGCCTGGCGCTGCAGGGTATCAGCGGGTTGACGAGCATGGTCAGCAGTCTGTCTCTCTCGTCATCGAGGGTTCTCGTGGCCATCACCGCGGGGACGTTGCAACCGAAGGCGAGCACCAGGGGAATGAAGCTCTTGCCCGGCAGGCCGAACTTCCTCATTATGCGCTCCATGACCACAGCCGCCCTGGCCATGTATCCAACGTCCTCGAGGACGGAGAGGGCCAGGAACAGCAGGAAGACGAGCGGGAAGAAGCTGAGCACGGAACCAACACCCGCTATGATTCCATCGACCAGGAGTCCCCTCAGAGCCTCGTTTGCTATATGCGGCGCGAGCCATTCCCCGAAAGCCGCGAAAGCATCGTCGAGGTATCCCTGGAGGGGCAGCCCGACGGCGAACACGAATTTGAACATGAGGTAGAAGACGCCAAAGAGTATGAGGAGGCCGTAGACGGGGTGCGTGAGGAACCTGTCGAGCTGGTCGCTGAAGCTCTCGCCTTCCACCTTTGTGTACCGCACAAAGCGGTGCATGAGCCTGTCGATGAACTCGTACTTCTGGCTGGCGATTATAAGGTCCATCGCGCGCTTGTAGCGCTCTTCAACCTCCGCTATGTGTCCCATTATCTCGTCGAGCTTTGCACTGCCGAGGTGTCTGAGGATGAGCTTTATGACCCCATCGTCGCGCTGAAGGAGCTTTATCGCAAGCCAGCGGAGGTTGTACTCCTCCCCCAGTTCGGTGTCCCTGAGAACAGCCATTATGTGCTCTATCTCCCTCTCGACCTCCGGGTCGTACCGCGGGATCACGGGCCTCTCCTTCAGCATCCCGTTGGCCATCAGGTGTATCTTCTCCTTCAGCTCGTCGAGGCCGGCGCCTTCCTTCGCGCTCATGGCCACCACTGGAACGCCGAGAACCTCCTCCATCCTCTTCACGTTTATCTCGATACCGTGTTTCTCGGCCAGGTCTATCTTGTTGAGGGCTATGATAACGTTGTTGAGACCCATCTCCAGTATCTCCATGGTGAGGAAGAGGTTTCGCATGAGGGCTGTTGCGTCGATGACGTTCACGACCACGTCGGCGCTCCCCTTCAGGAGGAAGTCCCTCGCGACGAGTTCGTCGATGGAGTGGGCCGTGAGGGAGTACGTGCCCGGGAGGTCAACTACAAGAAACTTCTGTCCCCGGTATTCCAGTATTCCCTCCTTTTTCTCGACCGTAACGCCGGGCCAGTTGCCAACGTGCTGCCTCATCCCGGTCAGTGCGTTAAATATGGTCGTTTTTCCGACGTTGGGGTTCCCTGCCAGTGCAATGACCTTCATCATGACGGCCACCTCACAGTTTTCGTATCATGACCTTCGCCGCCATTCCCCTGCCGATAGCGAAGCGCACGCCGCCGACGGAGATGATTATCGGGCCGTACTGGTGGGACTCGATTATTTGAACCGTCGCTCCGGGGGTGAGGCCCATGCCCACAAGCCGCTGCCTTGCGGTGGGGCCGCCAAGGATGTTCACCACAATCCCCCTGTCCCCGGGTCTGAGTGCGTTTAAAGGTACAATCATGAGCATCACCGTTAGGCTTTCCTAATTCGATATTCCAATCCCTCGATGACCTTAAAAAGCTTTGGTGGGCCTAACAAAATCGGGGAGTTCGAAATCAGAAATCCGCGGGTTCTAAGACGCCCCGGGAAGGTGTTCTCAGGGGATGCGGAATTTAAAACTTCGGAAAGGTATTTAAGGGATTGGAGAGAATACAACAAGTTGAATTTCGGAGGTGTGTTATCATGGAGGAGACTCCACCTGAAGAACCCAAGAAGACGTCCCTCGGCATGGATGAGAACCTTGAGGGACTGCTTGCCTATCTTGCCTGGTGGATTACAGGGATAATATTCCTGGTGCTTGAGAAGGAGAGCGATTTCGTCCGTTTCCATGCTATGCAGTCGACGATAACCTTCATAGGCATCACTGTGCTCCAGGTGATCCTCAGCTTCATTCCCTACATAGGGGGCATCATCGCCTGGCTCCTGGGAATCGTGGGATTTATCCTCTGGATCCTCGGCATGGTGAAGGCCTACCAGGGCGAGCGCTACAAGTTCCCCATCGTCGGCAACCTGGCCGAAGAGTGGATGGGGAAGGTCAACGTCTGAGGCTTAGCTTTTTAAGCCTCCTTTTTTACCCCACCCCATGATGGGCATAGAGAGCGTGGTTGAGGAGATAGCGAGGTTTTCCAGGGAACTCGGGCTTTATAAAAAACGCATACTCGTCATGTTTTCGGGCGGGAAGGACAGCTCACTGGCCCTCCATATCCTTAAGGAGGCAGGTCTTGAGGTCTCCGCGCTGACCTTCTTCCACCGCTGGAGCTGGAGGGAAACCCTGAACTGGGCGATGGGTTTTACCAAAAAACTCGGAGTTGAACACTACCTCGTTGATGTTACGGACGGCCTCCTCCGTGAGGCAACCGGGAGGAAGGGGCCGATCTGCATAAACTGCAAGAAGGTGATGCTCTGGAACGCCAAATGGTTCGCCCTCAACAACGGCTTTGACGTCCTTGCCAAGGGGGACAACGCCAACGATAAGATAATAGGCGCCCTGCTGGACCAGTGCAAAGGCGATATAAGACTCTGCGACATACCGAAGATTGGGATTCCATTCTTCAGGCCGCTGGTAAAGTACACCGCCGAGGAAGTCGAAAGGCTGGCCGATGAGGTGGGGATAAGACCCTACCGCATGTACGAGCACGCGAGGAGGAGGCAGTGGCGCGAGGGCTGTCCGCTCCAGTACATAGACCGCGAGGAGGTCGTCACGGAGGAGCTCATGAACCTGGTCTTCAGGGTGAACTACGAGGTGAGCAAAATCGCCAGAGCGAGGAAGGTCCGCGTGAGCGTAAGAGTTCCGAGTTTTGAGGTCATGTGCTGGGACTGCGATGAGGGAACCCTCAGGGAGGTGGGGAGGGTTACCTCGATGTTCGGGGGGAAAGGAAAATGAGGCTTCCTCTGGGGAAGATACGAAACGACGTCCTGCACGATGTTGTATTCCCAAACCTGGGCGTGGAGGATATGAAGGTGGTATACGGGCCCGGGGAGGGCTTTGACTCGGCCGTCCTCGAATACGACGACGAGCATTACCTTGTAGTCGCCACCGACCCCACACTGGGCGTCCCCGGGGAAACCTTCGGCTTCTTTACCTACCACTTCGCGGCCAGCGATGTGGCGGTTTTCGGGGCGAGGCCGAGGTGGCTGGTGGTTGATATCCTCCTTCCCCCCGGAAGCGAGAGGGGCTTTCTCGAAAAGACGATGCGCGACTTAAACACGGAATGCCGGAAGTACGGGAGCGCGATAATCGGCGGCCACACGGGCGTTTATCCGAGCGTAGCCGAGCCCACCTCAACGACCACGGCAATGGGTCTTGTGAAGAAAGACCAACTGAGGCTTCCGCTTGCAAAGCCCGGCGACAGAATAGTCGTGACCGGCAAGGTCGGTCTTGAGTTCGCGGTCTCCGCGGCGTACTTCCGGGAGGACGAGCTTAGAAAGCTCCTCTCTTTCAGGGAAATTCAGCTCCTCAAGGGGCTCTACCGCTTCGAAACCGCGGTTCCGGATTCCCTCGTGGCCGGACCCTTTGTCAGGGGCATGCACGACGCCACTGAGGGTGGTTTAACCGCCCTCCACGAGATAGCGGATAATTCCGGGCTGGGATTCAGAGTCTACGCCGAAAAACTCCAGCTCGACCCCCTCGTGGAGAAGGTTCTCGACTTCTACGGCCTCGATCCGTGGGGCGTTTCGTCCACCGGCACGGTAATAGCGATAACACCTCCGGAAAACATAGATTCCCTAATTAAAGAATTCAATAAAAATGGAATTGTTGCATTTGAACTCGGCGAGTTCACCGCCGATAAGAAGCGCATCCTAATCGAAAACGGGGAAGAAAGGGAGTTTCCAACGTTTAAGAACGACCCCTACGTGGAGCTGTACGGCAAACGATAAATAGGGGAAAGTGATATCCCCAACCATGAGCACTGATCTCATAAAGAAAGTCATCCTAGACGTGGCCCGGGAACTGGGTCTTGAGATTGAGGAGGTAATTCTCTTCGGCTCCCGTGCGAAAGGCACCTTTAGACGGGACAGCGATTGGGACGTCCTGGTTATCCTCTCAAAACCCGTGGAAAGAAAAATGGAACTTGAGGCATACAAACGGATACACAGGGAACTCCTGTTCAAGGGAATTAAAATAGACCCCATTTTTATCTCCCGGGATGAGCTGGAACGGGTCAGGGACGATACCGGCTTTGTTTACTACTATGCCCTGAGGGAGGGTGTGAAGATTTGAGCTTTAAAGAATGGCTCGAAAAGGCTGAGAAAGACCTCGTACTTGCAAAAAGCAGCATCTCTCTGGGTTTCTATGACTACGCGGCGTTTCACGCACAGCAGTGCGCTGAAAAGGCCCTGAAGGCGTTCTTAGTCTCCAGAGGGCGGCCCATTAAACGAACCCACGACATTGGAGAGCTCATACTCCTATGTGCCGACGTTGATGCTGAATTCTCAAAGCTCTTTGATGAGGACGTGGATTTGCTCACGGCCTACTCGGTCGAGGCGAGATACCCAACAATCCACGAGCCTGAAAAGGAAGAGGCAGAGAACGCGATAAAACTGGCCGAACTCGTCTTGGAGTTCGTTAAGTCCAAGCTTACCTCACCCTGAACCTCAGCAGCGCCGCCAGGCCGCCGAGGGCCTTCAGCTTGTCGCCGCCCTCGTGCTCCGAGCTCACCACGACCACCTCGCCGCGGGAGTAGCGGACGGCCTCCATCAGCTCCTCTATCTTCTCCCTGTTCTCGCCCTTGAGCAGCTCGTCGAGAACGAGAAGCGTCTCAACCGCACCGTAATTGACGGCCTCCTCGACTTCCTTGAGACCGTAAGCAGCTAAACCGTTGTTCCTGGCCACGTTCTCCAGCACCTTCTCGACGAGCTGGACCTCCTTGGCCACGCGGTTCTCGTGATAGACCTTGTCAACCGTTCCACGCTTGATAACTTCGTAGATACCCGTTCTTCCGGTCACACTCGTGTCCTCGATGACCACCTTCTTGGCCAAGTCCGGGTAGTTCTCGCGCAGGAACTTGTAGAAGTCCTCCTTGACGAAGCCGGGGCCCGCAACTATGGCCCGCTCTATGCCCTCGCGGCTGATTATCTCCTCCATGCTCTTCGCCACGTCGTGGAAGAACCTCTTCTCCTCACTCTCGCGGTTGGTGCTGTACCTCTTCCCCCCGAGGTTGTAACGTATCCCCTTGAGTATCTCGACGCCGTACTCGCGGATTATCGCCATGTCGGCCTCGCCGTCGTCTATGACGACTATCATCACGCGCGCTCTCTTAGAAGCCTCCACGGCTTCCTTTAGCCTTTCGATGTGGTGCTCCTTCCAGCGGGGCTTCTGGATCGTTACGACCGTGCCTTCTTCAATCGCTATCGTGTGGTACTTGCCGATGGGAACGTCGTCCCTGCTGGCGTAGACTATCGGCCCGGTGACGCGGACCTGGTTGGCGAACTTGTGAAAGTTTATCTTTTCCGCTTTAACGCCGAGGAAGACGGGAATGACCTCCACCTTTTCGGCCCTGAGGGAATCGGAGCGCTGGCTCTGCTTTCTGAGGGTCTTTGCGTAAACGGTATCGCCCGGGTCTATGATGTGGTAGAGGTGCCAGAGGTCGTCGAGGGTTTCGGCCTTGACCTTCACCTTGCCCTCCTTGACGTCCTGGTGGATTATCTGCACCCTTTCACCTCCTCCAGTAGCTGATCCAGCTCAACACCGTTCTTTCTGGCATCTTCAAGCTCATACATTAACATTTGAAGTTCACCCGCGCTCACGTCGAAATAGCCTGCGAAGTTCTTCGTTTTTGAATTAGGCGCGTTGGGTGGAGAGTTAACTTCTTCCATTCTCCTTCCCGGCAGAATTTACCAACTTCAACTAAAATAAAAGTTTTGGAAAATTAAATCAGCTCCCTCTCGGTCCTGGTGAGCCTCTCAGCGCCGTTCTCCGTGATGAGGATGGTGTCCTCGATGCGGACGCCGCCGAACTTGGGCAGGTATATTCCTGGCTCAATGGTTATCACCATTCCCGGCTTGAGCACCGTCTCGTCGAGCTGGCTCACGCGCGGCCACTCATGAATCTCAAGGCCGACGCCGTGTCCGGTGGAGTGTATGAAGTAGTCACCGTAGCCGTACTCCTTGATGACGTCCCTGACGAGAGTGTCGAGCTCTTTGGCCGTCATGCCGGGCCTGGCCGCCTCAACGCCTTTCCTCTGGGCCTCGAGGACGGCGTAGTAGATGTCCTTCTGCTTCTCGTTCGGACTGCCCACGACTATCGTCCTCGTGGTGTCCGAGTGGTAGTGCCTGTAAAGTGCTCCCTCATCGATGACAACCAGGTCGCCCTTCTCTATCCTCTTGTCGCTGGCCAGGCCGTGTGGCAGGGCCGCCCTCCAGCCGCTGGCTATTATAGTGTCGAAGGCCGGCTTTTCGGCACCGTTCATTTTCATGACGTACTCCATCTTCGCCGCTATCTCCCTCTCGCGCTTGCCTTCACTTATCTCCTCAAGCGCCGCCATCATGGCCATGTCCGCTATCCCGCAGGCGGCCTTTATGACCTCAATCTCCTCGGGAGTCTTGATTATGCGGAGCTCCTTCACCACGTCATCGACTGAGACGAAATCCGCGGCACCCGCCTTCTCCCTGAGTGTCTGGATGGTTGAGAAGCTCGTTCTGCCCTCTATGCCAAGCTTCTTCAGCTTGAAGGAGGAAAGCCTCTCGTAAAGCTCCTTTCCGGTCTTGAATTTTTCGACGGGAATCCTGGAGGTTTCCCTTGCCTCCTCGTACTCCAGCTCCGGGACGATGAAGATGGCATCGTCAGGGGTAACGACGAGGTAGCCGCCGAGAACCGGGGAGCTGCCGGTGAAGTAAAAGAGGTTCTCTTTCCCGGTAATTAGAACTCCATCGAGCTCGTTTTCGGATATGAACTCCTTAAGCCTGTCAATCCTCATCTTTTAATCACCGGGCATTTGTAATCGTCATTGCAATAAAACCCTTTCGGCAGACCACCGACGAAAACCCGACGCTTCTCGTTTCAGGAAAAGGTTATAATCCAGCAGAGGATACTAGGTGCATGGCGGTTTATCTGTTCGACTTTGACGGGACCCTCGTGGACAGCACGGGCGCGGTTGAGAAGGCCCTCCGCATAGCCATCGAAAAGACCGTCCCCGCAGTCATTGAGAGCGACCTGTACGAGGACTACTATAAGGCCCTTGCCCTGTTCATCAAGGGTCGGCTTACATACCAGTACCTCGGGGTTATACACGAGCTGGTGGCACAGGGGACTATACACGAGTACTACAAGCTCATGCCCCGATACATCAAGGACTTTCCCCACTCCCGGAACGTCGTCCGAACGCTGAGAAAACGTGGACGTTATGTCATCAGCTTCTCCGGCGAGCACACCTACCCCGGCGGAAAGGTCATCTTCATGAAAAGGACAAACTGGTACGACGAGTTCGATGAGGTGATAACCTTCAGGGGTACCAAGGACATGCTCAAGAAGTTCGAGAACCTGCGCGAACTCTATCCCGACGAGCCCTTCGTCTGGGTGGACGACAGCCCGAGCAGGTTCACGTACATTCTCGATGAGAACACACTCCTCGTTCAGAAGGCATCGCCGTACAAGAGCGACGTCGCTCTCCTCTTCGAGAGGCAGAACTTCCTCAAGATCAAATCTCTCCGGGAGATTCTGGAGATAGACGATGGCCTCTCGGCGTTCGCCAGAGGGGATAAAACTTAAAAATTTCACCCCGCGAACCCCATTCGGTGGAGGTGAGGGCGATGGCCAGGGGGAAGGCTCTCGTCCTTGCCTACGCCGGAACCAAAGAGCACCAGGACAACCACCACATGATTCTGAAGCCCCTCAGCATCGACGACAGGAACGCGGCCTCAAGGCTCATAGGCAGGAAGGTCGTCTGGAGGACTCCAACCGGCAGGAGAATGTACGGCAAAATCCTCAGGACGCACGGCAACAGGGGCGAGGTTAAGGCCTACTTCAAGCCAGGACTGCCGGGACAGGCAGTCGGGGACTACGTCGAAATTCTCTGAGCGCAACCCTTTAAACCTCCCAACCTTTTCATTTCTCCGGTGAGAGAATGGAGTTCGTTGAGGTGCGCGAGGGTCTTGCAAAAATCCTTGTCCCGAAGGCGGAGAGGATATACGACGCCCCGGTCTTCTACAACCCGGTCATGGCGCTGAACAGGGACATAAGCGCCCTGGCCGTGGGGGTACTCACACCACGGACCGTTCTCGACGCCCTCTCCGCGACAGGAATAAGGGGCATTCGTTACGCCCTTGAGACCCCGACGGGTGAGGTCTGGCTGAACGACATAAGCGAAGATGCATTCCGCCTGATTCTGGAAAACGTCAGGAGAAACCTCGGCGTTGAGGGCGAGAAGATAAGCGAGAGGAGGTTCTCCTTCGGAGAAGAGAAGAGGGTTGTGGCCAACCTCGACGATGCCAACAGGCTGATGGCCGAGAAGTTCCGCTACTTCGACTTTCTGGACTTGGATCCCTTCGGTTCGCCGGTCGAGTTCCTCGACACGGCCTTGAGGAGCGTGAAAAGGCGGGGGGTTCTGGCGGTGACGGCTACCGACACCGGCGTCCTCTGCGGAGCCTACCGGCACGCCTGCCGCAGGAAGTACCTGGCGGAGCCGATAAGGGGCGAGCTCTGCCACGAGGCAGGTTTGAGGATACTCATCGGAACCGTTGTCAGGTACGCCGCCAAATACGACCTCGGCGTCGAGGTTCTTCTCGCCTACTACCGCGACCACTACTTCAGGGCCTTTCTGAGGCTCAGGAGCGGTGCGAGGAAGGCCGATAGAAGCGTTTCCATGCTCGGCTACCTCGGGCAGGAAGCCAGCGGGCGCTTCGAGTACGAGACGGGTTTCCTCCCGGAGAGGGTACCCTCACACGGCCCCCTCTGGCTCGGCCCCCTCAAGGAGCAGGGATTCGTTGAGGACATGCTAGATCTGGCGGAGGAAAAAGCCCTTGCCCACAAAAAAACGCTCTCCTTCCTCGAAACCCTCGCCGGAGAACTCGACGTTCCCTTCCACTACGACACTCATGCCCTCGCGAGGAGGAACGGCCTTCAGGTCGGGAAGCTCGCCGATGTAATCGAGGCCCTCCGTGAAATCGGCTACCGTGCGACGAGGACGCACTTCTCCCCCACTGCAATAAAGACCGATGCGCCTTTTGAGGAGGTGCTGAAGGCTCTAAAGGCACTGCAGTGACCGACACCCATTTAACAACCTCACCGTTTTTCTCCCAGGGGGTGAGGGGATGGACGAGATGCTGAAACTCGCGAGCGGTTTTTACAGGGACGAGTACGCTGACTCGGTTCTCTACGCCCAGCTGGCGAAGATAGAGAGGGACGAGGAGATAAGGAAGGAATTCCTGAGGCTCTCGAACATAGAATCAAAGCACGCCAAGTTCTGGCACGACTTTATAAAGCGGCACGGCGGCGAGGTTCCTAAGCCCTCCGTGAAGAGGCTGACGGTCTTCTCTGTCAAGCTCCTGAGGAAGCTCCTCGGCCCGGGTTCGGTCGCCTCGCTCCTTGAGATGGGCGAGAACAGCGCAATCCAAAAGTACTTCAAGTACCTCACGACCTACGCTGGGAGGTTCAGCGAGGATGAACTGGGGGAGATAAAGGACGTTATACTGGACGAGCTTGAGCACGAGAAGTTTTTCTACGAGAGCAAGGAGCGCTTCCACGTTGAGAACACGAGGGACCTCGTTCTGGGCATGAACGACGGGCTGGTTGAAATCCTCGGTGCCGTCACGGGTCTTTCCGCTGTGTATCCGAACAATCCGCAGCTCGTCGGAATAAGCGGCCTCATAGTCGGTGTAGCGGGTGCGCTCTCGATGGCCACAGGAACCTTCGTTTCGGTCCGTTCCCAGAGGCAGATCAAGGAATCCATCCGCGACAGGATGGAGGTTCTCTTCAGAGTTTCGCCGGAAAGGGCGGCCGAAGAGCTTGTGGAGAAGCTCGTCGAGGGAGGAATGCCCGAGGAGGTTGCGAGGGAGGTCGCAAAGGAACTCGCAGACAACAGCGATGCGATAATGCAGCTCCTCCTCCCGGAGGCGGAGGAGAACGAGATAAGGGCGGCGCTCTACACGGGCTTCGCTTACCTCCTTGGAGTCGCCTTTCCGGTTACGCCGTACTTCCTCGCCTCCAGCTCTCTGACGGCGCTTCCGTTTTCAATACTCCTGGCAGGCTCTGCGCTGGCGATAGTGGCGACGCTGATTTCCCTGCTCTCGGGCATCTCGATAAAGAAGAAGGTCGCGGAGATGGTGGCGACCGGCCTGGGTGCGGCGTTCCTGAGCTACCTCTTCGGCCGGCTTATGGAGGCCCTCTTCAACGTCTCGGCGCTTTAAAGATAGAGCACCTCGACGCCGAGCTTTTTCGCCGTTTTTCCCTGTTTCTCATCGCTGGTGGCGAGCCTGCCGTACTTGAGGGCCTGGGCTATGTAGAGGGCATCGTAAACCGTGATCCCGTGTTCCAGAGCTATTGTCTCGGCCTCAGAGAGGTACTGGAGCGGGTTCTCGTAGATGATTATCCTCCCGGTTGCGTGAAGGTAGTCGAGTATCTTTCTGGCAGTCTCCAGGGAGATGTCCTGATAGAGCCTGTACCGCTTCCACACGGCGTTGGCCCCTTCGATCTGCGCCATTTCCAGCGAGACCAGATCCGTGTTCCCCCTGAGGAACTCGGAAACCTCCCCCCACCCCTCCTCTTTAAGGAGGTACTTTATCAGGGCGGACGTGTCAATTACTATCACGGGAATCCCTCACGAGCTTTGTGGCCCTTCCGCTCTCAAGCTCGGGAACGTTCTCGAGGAAGGCATCGATCTCGTCGAGCAGCTTGCTTTTCTCTTCGTCCCTAATCTTCCTTTCTATGAACTCCCTTATCTCCTCGCTCCAGTTGATGTCGTACTTCTTCATCTTCTCCTTCAGCTCGTCCGGGACGCGGACGCTTATCACCGCCATACGACCACCGTTTACAGAAACGTATTACGAGGATATAAACATTGCCATCACACTTTCACGTGCTTCCACTTTCCTCTCCTGAACGCCCACCAGAAGAGGGCGGCGGTGGTGAAGGTTTCGAGGCTCATCGCTATCCACGCCGCTATGACGCCCAGACCACCAAAGGTGAAGCCGGGGAAGGTTATGCCCAGTATCTCGAAGGGAGGTATTGTAAAGCCAAAGCCGAGCAGGTAAGCCGGGACTATGCGGAAGAGAAGCTTGCTGACGGCGGTGATGTACATCGGCGTCTTGGTGTCCCCTGCTCCCCTGAGTGCACCGCCGAGGACGAAGAGCCAGCCGAGGGGAATCTCACTTATTCCGACTATTATGAGGTATATGCTCGCCAGGCGGAGAACTTCATAGTAGTTGGGATCGTCCGGGTTAATGAAGGGCATGACGAGGTAGCGCGGGAAGACTATCAGGATGACCGCCATGACCGCCATGAAGGCCCCGACCATCTTGAGGGCCTCATAAACGGTGCGCTCGGCCTTCTCCGGGTTCCCCTCTCCAAGACCCTGGCCGACGAGGGCGGAGGTGGCGACGTTGAAGCCAAAGGCCGGCATGTAGGCTATGCTCTCCACGCGGAGGCCAACCTGGTGGGAAGCAAGGGCCACGGTTCCAAAGCGCGTGACTATGCTCATGTATATGAAGTTGTAAAAGCTGAATATCCCGCGCTCAACCATGGTGGGGATTCCTATGCGGAGTATCCTTCTCGCCATGTCCGGGTGGAAACTCCAGCTCGGCCGGAACCTCAGCACGAGCCTCCCGCTCCAGAGGAGGTAGAGTCCGATGAGGAACGAGGTGGTGATTCCTATGCCCGATGCCCAGGCGGCGCCGACGGGGCCAAGCTCGGGAAAACCGAGCTTTCCGAATATGAGAAGGTAATCGAGAACCGCGTTTACCACGTTCATAAGGATGCCGAGCTTCATGGGTGTCTTCGTGTCTCCGGCGCCTCTGAGGGCGGAGAAGGCCGTAAAGCCGGCGAATCGAATTGGATAGAACGCGAAGAGAACCTTGATGTACTCATACCCCAAAGTAACGACGTCGGGTTTTGCCCCCATTATCCTAAGGATATCATCCCCGAGAACCCACCCGAAGAGCATGACCGGGATCCCGAGGAGGAAAGCCAGGTAGAGGCTCTGCTCCAGTGCAAGAACGGCGCTCTCCTCATCCTTCGCCCCAACGAACCTGGCCACCAGCGCGAGGGTTCCCGTAGCAACCGCCGCCATTATTGGCATCATGAACCAGCTGACCTGGCCACCGAGGCCAACCGCGGCCAGGGCTAGGGCGCCGAGCTGGCCGACCATCATCATGTCCACTAGATTGAGAAGCGTCTGGGATATGTTGCCCATTATCGCCGGCCACGCCAGCTTCCAGAGCCGCCGCTGGTTCTCGTTGAAGTGCAGCATTAAGACGTCCCTCTAAACGAGGAGAAAGGCATTTTAGTTAATAAGGGTTGCGGTGACCGGCTGGGAATCGGATCTAAAACGTCCCTGTACATTAATGGGTTAAAAAGGGGTAAGGAAAATAAAAGGGCTCAGTAGGCGAGGTTCCTCTTCTTCCTCCACTTGTGGGACCAGCTGTACTTCCTCATGCGCCTGCTCCTGCCGAAGCCGCAAGCGGCGCAGTAGCCCTTCTGAACGTTGAAGGCGCGCCTTCCGCAGCGCCTGCACCTGATGTGAGTCGGAGTGTGGTTTCTCCTGCCCTTTGGTTCGGTTCCCGCTCCCATGTTATCACCCCGTCAGCTCGCTCAGTCACTCAATCTCGACCGGGGAGATGGCCAGAACGTTGTCTCCCCTGATGACGATTTTACCGTACCTCTTAACTTCCTCGCCGTCCTGGATGAGCGCCGCGTCGGCGAGGACGACGTTCAGGTGGATGTCGTAACCGATGAGCCTGCCCCTGAACTCCGAACCCCTCTTGAGGAGCACGAGCACGTCCTTGTCGAGGGACTTGTGGATAACGTCGAGTGGTCTTTCCGCCATTTTCACGCACCTCCAAATAATCAAAGCTCATAGCGATAACGAGGGGAACGGTTTATAACTCTTTCCGTTCTTCCGCTCGGTGAGGCGGTTTCTTCCCGGCCGGACTGAAGTTCCTCCCACGGTGCATTCCCAGAAAGACATATAACCATGTATCACTCACGGTGATTATGGTGAAGTCAATGAAGGTCAAGGGTCTCGCGGTAATAGTTCTCCTCCTCGCCGCCCTGGCCGGTGGCTGTGTTTCTCCGGGTTCATCGACGGGAACCGGGACTGAAATGCCCTCTCCAACCGACACGTCAGCGCAGTACCCTTCCGGGGGGATCCGGCTGGAGCTGCCGCGGGGGAACTACACTCCCCTCTATCTCGGCCCCGGCGAGGCCTGCCCTCCCGGCAGGGTCCCGGCCGCCTTCCGCTACGTTCCGGGCAATGAGTCGGTCAGCTCGGTCAGCCTGCGCGGGAGCTTTAACGGCTGGGCCGAGTGGCCGATGGAGCTGAACAACGGCACCTGGAGGATAGAAACCTGCCTCGCCCCCGGCAGGTATCAGTACAAGTACTTCATCAACGGTCAGTGGGTCAAGGACATGTCGGACGACGGCACCGGGCGGCCCTACGACCCGGACGCCGACGGCTACGTCGACGACGGCTACGGTGGAAAGAACGCGGTCAGAATCGTTGAGGGAAGCTCTAGCTTTTACGTGGAGTTCGATCCCAGCGACCCGGCCCACATCAGCATTGCCGACAACAGGACAGTGATAAGGGTCGAGGTAAAGCGGGATACGGTAGACTCCGCCATTTTGGTGACGGATCGGGGAAACTACACCATGAAGCTCCAGCTCTGGTGGGACTCCGGTGAGGCCTGGCGCGCCGAAGTGCCATCCGTCGGGCCCGTTGAGTATTACATCGTCATAGACTCCGCGGACGGAGGGCGGTTTGTGGTTCTAAACACGAGCGAGAGCCCGTTCTTCCGCTTCGACGGCGTGGACAGGTTCCCCCAGCTGGAGTGGGTGAGCAACGGCGTAGCCTACCAGATATTCCCGGACAGATTCAACAACGGAAACAAAAGCAACGACCCGCTAGCGCTCAAGAACGACGAGCTACTCCTGAATGAAATGATCGACGAAGAGCCCATACTATCAAACTGGAGCGACCCCATAACGCCCCTCCACTGCTGCCACCAGTACTTCGGAGGGGATATAAGGGGCATAACCGGGAAGCTCGACTACCTCCAGAGCCTGGGCGTCACAATAATCTACCTCAACCCGATTTTCCTCGCGGGGAGTGCCCACGGCTACGACGTCTACGACTACTACCGCCTTGACCCGCAGTTCGGAACCGAAGAAGACCTCAGGGAGTTCCTGGACGAAGCCCACAGAAGGGGGATCCGGGTCATTTTCGACTTCGTGCCCAACCACTGCGGCATCGGTCACCGGGCGTTTCTGGACGTCGCTTCGAGGGGCAACCAGAGTCCCTACTGGGACTGGTTCTTTGTCAGGCAGTGGCCCTTCAAGCTGGGCGACGGAAACGCCTACGAGGGCTGGTGGGGCATCGGGAGCCTTCCGAAGCTCAACACGGCCAACCCGGAAGTTAGGGAGCACCTTATCGGGGCGGCCCTGTACTGGCTCGACTTTGGGTTCGATGGAATAAGGGTGGACGTCCCCAACGAAATCCTCGACCCCGGGACCTTCTTCGGGGAGCTCAGGAAGCGGGTTAAGGAGAGGCACCCAGATGCCTACCTCGTCGGAGAGATATGGACGCTCTCACCCGAGTGGGTTCGGGGAGATCGCTTTGACTCGCTCATGAACTACGCCCTCGGCAGGGACATACTCCTGAACTATGCGAAAGGTCTGCTGAGTGGAGAGGCGGCGATGAGGATGATGGGCAGGTACTACGCGTCCTATGGAGAGAACGTCGCGGCCATGGGCTTCAACCTCGTCAGCTCGCACGACACTTCCAGGGTTCTCACGGACCTTGGTGGGGGTAGGCTAGGTGAGGAACCGACAAATGAGTCAATCCAGAGGCTCAAACTCCTCTCAACGCTTCTCTATGTACTCCCGGGAACGCCGGTGACCTTCCAGGGCGACGAGAGGGGACTGCTCGGGGACAAGAACCACTACGACGAGCAGCGCTATCCTATCCAGTGGGACACCGTGAACGAGGACGTTCTGAACCACTACAAAGCCCTGGCAGAGCTCAGGAAGGATGTTCCAGCGCTGAGGAGCAGTGTCATAAGGTTCTACACTGCCAAAGGTGGGGTAATGGCCTTCTTCAGGGGGCACGACGACGAGGTTCTGGTCGTGGCAAACAGCTGGAAGAAGCCCGCCGAGCTGGAGCTCCCCGACGGGGAGTGGAGGGTGATATGGCCTGAGAGCCGGTCGGGAACGGTTCTCTCAGGAGCCGTGGAGGTTCCTTCAGTGGGGGTTCTCGTGCTGGAAAGGATCGGCCCCTGAGGCTTTCTTTTCTTTCGCCACTCTGACGATTCCCGCCCCAAAAGCTTTTTATGAAATGGCCTTACTCCAGTTTCAGGTGGTGAGTAATGGGAGAGAAGCCCGACAGATACGAGATTCTTCAGGATTTGATGAGGAGAAGGGGCTTTGCATGGGGCAGCTTTGAAATCTACGGCGGCTCACGCGGATTCTATGACTACGGTCCGCTCGGTGCGACGATAAAGAGGAAGATCGAGCGGAAGATACGTGAGGCCTTCCAGAGGGAGGGCTTCTTCGAGCTGGAAACTCCAGACATCACACCGGAGAGGGTCTTCATCGCGAGCGGTCACGTTGAAAAGTTCGTTGACCCCCTGGTTGAGTGCAGGAAGTGCGGGGCCCGCTTCAGGGCGGACCACATAGTGGAGGAAGCCCTCGGCATAGACACCGAGGGTATGAGCGCCGAACACCTCACCGAACTCATCCGCGAGCACGGGATAAAGTGCCCCGAGTGCGGCGGTGAGCTCGGCGAGGTCTGGTACTTCAACCTTATGTTCGAGACCAGGATCGGCCCCTACGGCGACCAGAAGGGCTACCTGAGGCCTGAAACTGCCCAGGGTATCTTCGTGAACTTCAGGCGCCTCAACGCTTTCGCCAGGAACAGGCTTCCCTTCGGCGTTTTCCAGATTGGCAAGGCCTACCGCAACGAGATTTCACCGAGGCAGGGCATGCTCCGTCTGAGGGAGTTCACCCAGGCGGAGGCGGAGATATTCTTCAACCCGAAGGAAACCGAGCACCCGCACTTCGACGAGGTCAAGGACGAGGTTCTGTGCCTCTACCCGATAGAAAACCAGCTCAAGAACCTTGGAATGGTTGAGCTCACGGCGGAGGAGGCGGTAAAGAAGGGCTACATCATGAACACATTCTTCGCCTACTACATGGTCATGGTCAAGCGCGTCCTCCTCGATATCGGCATCCCCGAGGATAAGATACGCTTCCGCCAGCAGCTGCCCGAGGAGAGGGCGCACTATTCGCGCGACACCTGGGACGCCGAGATACACAGCGAGCGCTTCGGCTGGATCGAGTGCGTCGGCATAGCCAACCGCGGCGACTACGACCTGAGCAAGCACCTGAAGATGAGCGGCGCGGACATGACCGTCCTCATCCACTACGATGAGCCCAGGATAGTCAAGCACCTCAAAGTGAGCCTCAACATGAAGCGCGTCGGGCCTAAGCTGAAGAAGGACGCCAAGAGGATAAACGGGCTCATCCAGGGCTGGGACGAGGAGAAGCTCAGGAACCTGGTGGAGGTGCTGGAGAGGGACGGCAAAATCACCATCGAGGGCTACGAGCTGGAGAAGGACGACTTCATAATCAGGGAGATTGAGGAGAAGATAACGGGCGAGAAGATAGTGCCCCACGTCCTCGAGCCGAGTTTCGGAATAGACAGGCCCTTCTACCTGCTCCTTGAGAACAGCCTCGTCATAGAGGAGGACAGGACCTATCTCAAGCTCAAGAAGGACATGGCACCGATTGAGGTCGCAGTTCTGCCCCTCGTCGCCAAGGAGCCCCTCAAAAGCATAGCCTACGAGGTCTTCAGAACCCTCCAGAAGGCCGGCTTCATAGCGGTCTACGACGAGAAGGACACCGTCGGCAGGCGCTACATGCGCTACGACGAGATTGGAACGCCCTACTGCGTGACGATAGACAACCAGACGCCCGAGGACAACACGGTGACGATAAGGGACCGCGACACCAGGGAGCAGACGAGGGTAAGCATCGAGGAACTGCCGACCAAGCTGAGGGAGCTGATTTTTGGAGAGTGAGCTCAGCACAGTTCCTCCACAATCTTTTCAACACTTTTCTTAAGGTCTGGAAGCTGGAGACGGACTATCGTTCAAACGATATTCAAATCGACACCGAAGTAGTGATGAATGACGACGTATGTCGTTCAAAAACAGGCAGGGGTCCCGCTTAGACATAAACGAGGTCCCCCTTTATGTGCTCCCAGAAGCGTTCTCTATTCATAACTGCATTCTTGGTAACGAGATCCACCTTAACCCCGAGAAGGGACTCCAAGTAGTCTTTCAGATCCACTATCTCCCACCCGATTGGCCTCTCAAACTCCACGAGTATATCAACGTCGCTGAGTTCGGTCTGCTCTCCCCTGGTGTAGGAGCCGAAGATGGCAATCGAACTGACCCCAAAGCGCTTCCTAAGTTCTTCCTTGTGGGTCCGGAGGGTGTTCTCGATGTCTGGGAGGGTAACCCGCGCCATCATACGTTTGTGCGACACGAAAGTATAAAAAGGTTCAGCAGGAGTTATCTCCGGTTGAAATGGGCCGGAGAATCCACCTCCTCTACCGCCGCCTTCCAAACCGCCTGCTGGAGAGGGAGGATGAGATAGTAGCTGACTTGGGCAACATTATCGTTGCTAAGGCAAAGTTCGAGGGAATGCTGGCCCCTCTTAAGGTGAACGGCGTTGAGGTAATACGGAACGGCTACACTATGCTCTACTTCGCTTTCATCGGGGAGAACTACGACGTTCTGAAGGTCTACGACGAAAACGGTGAGTTCAAGGGCCTCTACGTCGATGTCCTGGCCTACACGAAGCGCGAAGGAAACACGATAGAGATGCTCGACCTATTCCTCGACGTCTTCGTCTTCCCGGATGGAAAAGCGTTTCTTCTTGACGAGGATGAGCTTGAGATGGCCCTCAACTACGGCGTAATTGACAGGGATACCTTCGACCTTGCCTATTCCATCGCGAGGGAGATACTCGAAAGGCTTAAACGCGGCGAGTTTCCGCCGAAAATAGTCTGGGAGTACGGTCTGGAGGGCTGAAGATGGGTGCGGAATTCGTGAAGGAGGCCAGGGACGGAACGGTTCTGCTCGTTTACGTCCAGCCGAAGGCGAAGAGGAACGAGATCGAGGGCGTGGATGAGTGGCGCGGAAGGCTGAAGGTGAAGATAAAGGCCCCGCCGGTGGAGGGGAAGGCAAACAAGGAACTCGTCAAGTTCCTCTCGAAGGTTCTCGGGACGGAAGTGAAGATAATCCGCGGAGAGGCGAGCAGGGAGAAGGATTTGCTCGTCGGGCTGAGTGCGGAGGAGGTACGGAAGAGGCTGGGAATTTGAGATTCGCGCAACCTTAATATAGGAGGCGAGTGAACCTACTATTGAGGCGACCTTACTATGAGCGTCACGAAAGTAACCCGGAACTACCAGATAACGATTCCCGCCGAGATCAGGAAGGCCCTCGGCATAAAAGAGGGGGAACTTCTCGAAGTCTGGATCGATGGGGACAGGATAGTCATCCAGAGGCTCAGAAGGAAAAGGAAGCGCCTTAAACTCGGCAGAAACGTGACGCCGGAGGAGATAGAGGAGTCCATCGAGGGGGGCATGCGGGAATGCATGGAGTCATAGACACGAACGTTCTCATCTACGACACCTTCGAGGACACGGAGTTCCACAAAAGGGCCGAGGAGGTGCTTGAATCCCTCGACAGGTGGTACGTTCCGGCGATAGTCACCCAGGAGTACGTGTGGTTCTTTAAGAACAACGGCTTTTCGGCGGGGGAGGCGCTCGAAGCCCTGAGGGGGTACGCGGAAGACCCGAGGTTTAAGGGCCTGAGTGAAGACCCGGGAATAATCGAAGGTGCCCTGAACTTCGTCGTGGCCGAAGGGCTCTCGCTCTCACGTTTCAACGATGCGGTGATTCTCCTTCACGCCCTGGAGAGGGGAACCCTCGTTACCTTTGACGCCAAACTGAGAAAGCTGGCGAAAAGAAAGGGAGTAAATGTTCTCCCCGATGAGCTCTAGTCACTTCAAAATCCCCAGGCTCTCGTTCGTCTTCTTTATGCTCTCCCACTTGCCGGCCAGCTCGAACATGGCCCTTATGGCGTCTATGTTCTCAGGAACCACGTCACTCTCCTGGTGGACAGCCTGAATGTAGAAGAGCCTGTTCCCGCGGACGCTTATGCTCTCCTTCCAGACGGCAATCTCGTAGAGGTTGTTCCACTCGCGGTGAAGGTCGCGGGCGAACTCTATGAGCTGGGCCGTGCTGTCGAAGCCCCTCTCCTTCTCAAAGAGCAGAACGCGCGTGGTGTTCTCGAAGATATCAACGACGTCCTTGGCCTCGACCGGCTTCTTCAGCTCGACCATGATGCTGTGAACGTGCATGAGCGTAGTTGGAACGACAAAGGCTGAGGTCTCGATGTTTATCGGAATAACTGTCTGGACGTCCGGGCCATGGTGGGACGGGACGGTAACGCTTGGGGTTATGGCATTCACCGGGCCGCGCTTGGCGTCGTTCGGGTCAGCCGCGCGGCGAATCATGACCGCGTAGACGTAGTCGATGTACTCCTGAATGGCCGAGAGGGTTCTGGTAAGACCTGTGGTGTTGCACGACACGACGCGGACGTAGTCCTTGCCTAGGGCCTTCTCGTAGTTGGCCTGGGCCACGAAGGAGACCTCGGCAGTGGTGGCCTTCTCACCGCCCTGGAAAATCGCCTTAACGCCGGCCTTCTCGTAGAGGGCCTTGTTCTTCGCCCCCATTCCTCCAGGGGTGGCGTCAACGATGACGTCAACCTCATTGAGGAGGTCTCTGAGAGTTCCGGCAACATCAAAGCCCGCCTTCTCGAACCTCGGAAGGAACTCCTCGCTGGCAGCGTAAACCGGGATTCCGAGCTCCGCCGCGCGGTAGGCCTCGAAGTCTGGCTTCGTCTTGGTGACACCGATGAGCCTCATATCGTCCTGTTTCGTTACGGCGTAGGCAACGCGCTTTCCAATTGTTCCGTATCCATTGACTCCAACCTTCACCTTCATGCTACCACCGGAGAATTTTACCGCGATAAAATACTTAAACGTTGTTTTCACTCGTGGTGAAAACTGCTATTGAGGGCACTGGATTTTTACATTTTTGTGCAAAGGACTTCCGCTGGGGTTATAAGCCGTTCCCCTGAAAATCCATCGGTGATTGTGATGTTCGCCGAGGTGCTGACGGTAGGCGACGAACTGCTCACGGGAAACACCGTGGACAGCAACTCCGCGTTCATAGCGAAGAGGCTCACCGAGCGGGGCTACTGGGTGAGGCGGAAGACAACTGTCGGAGATGACGTTGAGGAGATAAAGGCCGTTGTGAGGGAAATCCTCGCGAGGAAGCCAGAGGTTCTCATTGTCTCTGGAGGGCTGGGACCGACCCACGACGATGTAACTATGCTCGCCGTTGCCGAGGCCCTGGGAAAGGACTTCGTCCCCTGTGAGGAGTGCCTTGAGAGAATCAAGGCCTTTTACAGGGAGCTGCATGAGAAGGGCCTCATAGACGACCCGGAGCTGAACGAGGCCCGCAAAAAGATGGCCTACCTGCCGGAGGGTGCCGAACCTCTGGAGAACACCCAGGGTGCCGCCCCCGGAGCTTACATCGAGCATGACGGCGTTAAGATCTTCGTCCTTCCCGGAATGCCGCGGGAGATGAAGGTGATGCTTGAGAGGGAAGTCCTCCCCCGGCTCGGTGAGAGGAAATTCATCCAGAGAAAGCTCCTCGCGGAGATAACCGACGAGAGCAAGCTGGCGCCGATTCTCGTCGAGGCCCTCACAAGGTTCCGCGTGAGGATACACTCATCGCCGAAGGGCTTCGGGAAGTACATCGGGATAATAATCTTCGGCGAGAGCGAGGAGGAGATAGAGAAGGCCAGAGCTTTTATGGAGGGGCGGGGGGTTCGCTTCGAGGAGGGCTGGTAGCGAAACGCTGATAAGGGATTTATAGAAGATAATGAACGTGGTGGGAAATGCCGGTGGAGATAGATGTGCCCGAGGACATAGAGCCTCTTGTAGTGGAGATACTCAAGGCTGTTCGGGAGGGAAGAAGGAAGAAGGCCCTAAAAGACCTTGAAAACCTTATTCAGACAGTTAATAAAAACGCTCCCGAAGAAATCCCCGACACCCTTGAAGTTCTTGAGGAGCTGAGAGAAAGATGATAGTGGCAGATGCATCTTTTATAGTCGATGCTCTCATCGTCCCACGGAGAAGAAAAAAAGACGAGGTGTATTTAAGGCAGTTGAAACGTCACCAGCGCTCTAAGGAGTTGCTGTCATTCTTTTTGGAAGAAGGTTTTCAGCTTTACATACCCTTCCTGGGCCTTGTTGAGGTTTCTGCTCTTCTTGTTAGAAAACTCGGAAAAAAAGCCAACGTTGATGCCGTTTTGGGATTTTTAAACGAGTATTTTTTCATAATTCCTGAAAAGGATCTTGAGGAGTTTCTACTGAACCTGGCAATGGAAATAGGCTCAAGGGCCGCGGATACCTACTACATTTCCCTTGCAAAGATGAAAGGTGCCGTCCTCGTGACTGCTGACAGGAAAATGGCTGAGGTTTCAAAAGACGTTGGTGTTAAAGTGATTCTACTGGAGTGATGCCTATGCTTCCGCCGGAGGTCCGTTCGCCCCTTGAAGAGATGCGAGCCGAGAGGATAAGGGGCGCAAGCTGGCTGGCCAGAAGGGGCGCCGAGGCGTACCTTGTCCTCTCCGAACTCCTCGAGGGGAAGGAACTTGAGAATGCCCTGGTGGAAATGAGGAGGGAAATTCCTGCTGTGAACAGGACGATGGCTTCCCTGTACAATCTGGCCAGGTTCATTCCGATAACCGGAGACCCCGACGTGGTGAGGACGAAGGCCGAGGAGTTCATCAGGCTCGGGGAGGAAGCGAAGCGCGAGATAGGCAACATCGGAAGCGAGCTGATAGACGAAAATGAAGTTGTAATCACACACTCCTTCTCATCCGCTGTTCTTGAAATTTTCAAGGCCGCTAAGAAGAAGGGCAAACGCTTTAGGGTCATCCTAACCGAGAGCGCGCCCGACTACGAGGGAATAGCCCTCGCGAGGGAGCTTGATTCTATAGGGGTCCCATTCGAGGTAATAACTGACGCACAGCTCGGTCTTTTCGCAAAAAAGGCCACCCTCGCTCTGGTCGGTGCCGACAGCGTGACGCGCGACGGGGCGGCGGTGAACAAGGCCGGAACCTATCTCCTCGCCCTCGCCTGCCACGACAACAGTGTTCCCTTCTACGTCGCCGCCGAGAGCTTCAAGCTCCATCCGGAGCTGAGCTCCGGTGATGTTGAAATCGTCGAGAGGCCCTACGTGAGGCAGGGCTACAGGGTAAGAAACATGCTGTTCGACGTTACCCCCTGGCGGTACGTTAGGGGCATCATAACGGAGTTTGGGATTCTGGTGCCCCCGAAGGAAATCTGAAGGTCGACGCGAAAAATCAGAAAGGGAAGAAAAGAGGCTCACTCCTGGTGAACCAGCCAGAGAAGGGCTCCCTTTATGAAGGGCCAGCTGCTCTTGATGTACTTGAAGTCGTAGCTGTCGCTGAGGGCCTTGCTTGAGCCGTAGGCAACTATTCTGCCGGTGCCGAGATCAACGGCGGCCGCGATAACCGGATTGGTGCCCTTTATCCTGACGACCTTTCCGTCGGCATCGATAGAGTAGCTGGTGTCGTAGCCCTTGATGAGCCAGACGGCGTTTCCGCTTATCGTTAGGGTGTCGCCGTTGTAGTACATCGTCCAGTCGTCTGGCACGAATTTCATGACCGGGTGTGCCTTGTTGTATATTCCAACGAACGGATAGTAAGGCCTGCCGCTGTTCTGGTCGTCGTCCATGAGCTCGTCCGGGTTGAAGGTTATTCCATAGTCACCGACTATCTCGTTGAAGTTCTCGACGTTGGCGTACTTGTACCATTCGCCCGCTATGAAGAGGCCCCCTCCGTTCTCGACGTACTTCTTAAGGCTCTCGATTTCAGCGGGGGTGAAGTCGTCCTTCGGGTCGGTGAGTATCACAACGTCGTACTCCTCGAGTAGGTCGTATGTGAGCGGGAGCTGGTTTATCTCCACCTCCCAGCCGAGCTCGCTCTGTATCTTGTCCACGAGGTAGCTGACACCGGCTTCGTTAATGTAGTACTGCCCATGGGAGGCATCGATAAGCACCTTGGGGATCGTTATGGTAATGTTCATGGCGGGTGTCTGCTGGCTGGCGTTCTGGGTTGTGTTGGTTGGAACTCCCGCGGTCTCATTGCCAGGGATTGCCCCGGTTTCAGTTTCATTTTCCGGTTCTTGCATCTGCTGGGCGGCCTTTATTTCCTCCAAGGCCCTCTGAAGGTGGGGCAGGAGGAACTGGATTTCCTCCTTGACATCCTCGCCAAGGAACAGCGCCTTACGCAGGTGTATCATGGCGGGGAGGTAGAACCCGGTCTTATCAGCGCGGTTCTTGAACTGCTCGTAGAGCGAGTACTCTTCCATAACCTCAGACATGCTGTCGTTTACCCAGTTAATCTTGTCCGCGACGTCGCTGTCGAAGGATACCCCGTAGCTGACGAGCTCTGAGACCGTGTTGGTGAAGTTCTCGTAGAGATTCTCAAGGTCTGAGAGCCTGGAATCGTACTGGCGGTTATAATACACCGTCAGGCCGTAGGAGACCGTGTTGGGGTTGGGGACAACTTTGTAATCGTATATTCTCTCATCAGTAATGCCCCAGTCCGCAGTAAGTATCTGTATATCAATCCTGAGTTCGCCAAGATCCCTTGGAGTATACACGAATGACTCCTCAATGCTACCCCCACTCTCAATCCATCTGGTGATGTTTTTAATCTCCATCCCGTTGGCGTAGACAACAAATGTCACGTTGTCGCCCCTTTCTCCGTTGTTTGTAACGGTCACCTCAAAGTTCATTGAGATTCCCCTGACTGCACGGTCTGGTTTGACGACGTCAGATATATGTATGGACGGAATGTAGAGCTCGTAATCGGTCGGGTAGACCTCAATAACGTCGTACTTGTATCCTATGCCCTCGACGTACTTCAATATGTTGCCCGCAGTGACGTCCATTATGCCATAGTAGTCGTAGAGGGTGAGGCTTCCGGTGTCGTCGGCTATGGTGATGCTCTTCCCATCAACCTCGGTAATCCTGACCCACTCCAGCCTGACGCGCATGCTCTGGTAGGCGTCGCTCATGTTGGTAACCTCAATCACAACGGGCTCTGGAAGCCCGGAGGTTCCAACCACCCTGTAGGTCGGGTTCTTTATCTCGTAGAGCCCCATATAAGCCGCAGTGGTTCCGTTAACCTGGACGACGTCACCGACCTGCACAGAGGGAGTACCTCCAGTGTAAACGTAAATTCCGCTGTTGGGTTCGGTGCCGTTCTGGATGAAGAAGCCGGTACTGCGGGTGCCTATGACTATTCCGCTGGTGACAACATATTTGTCCTCTTCCCAGTTCTCCCTTATCTCCCGAATGGACTGGTAGAGATCTATCTCAATACCAATATCATCGGCATCTCTGGGCTCTATCTTAAAGTCCCCATAGGAGTAGTAAACAACTCCGATTATGTACGCAATGTTCTGGTCAGCTTCGGGAGTATATCTGTACATTAAGTCGTCGATTCTCACAGGACCGCTTCCATCATCGACTTCCCACTCACCATAGCCGAGATCCGGATTAGTGACCACGACGTTTTCAACCTTGGCGAGGACGCTCTCCCACTGCTCCTGGGAAGCCTCCCCGGTCCGGAGAACTACGGGCTCCGGAACATCGGCCGTTCCCAGGGACTCAATATCATCCAGATACGCATTTATTTCAGTCAATCCATTGAATTCTTTCACAGTACCGGTCACTTGAACGTAATCTCCCCTCTGAACTGGGGGAGAACTTCCAGTATACACGTATATTCCACTCCAAGGTCCAGTGCCATTCTGAATGAAGAATCCCTTCGATGTCACGGCAGTAACAACACCCCTTGTCACAACTTCCATCCCATCGTAGGCAGATGCATCCCCATTCGGGGTGTTGCTTTGAATTTCCTGAATTGGGACATAAATAGCCGCCTGTACAGGTTTTATTGTCCATGCTGGCACTAGGCTTAACACTAACAGGGCCATTAAAACAATGCTCCACCGTTTCATGTGAATCACCCAGAGAAAAACGGCATTGATGTATAAATAAGTTTTCCCTTCAGTTACTACGGTTTTTTATCACCAAAAGTGTCTCCTGGCGTTTTCGTTCAACGGGCCTACCTTCGGGGCTGGAAGGGGATCAGTCCACAAACTCTAAAAACGTTGAGCGTGAGTTAAGGTTGGTGGTTAAAATGTCCATCACAACCAAAACAGGGGATAAGGGTCTAACTGGTCTCTTCACGGGCGACCGTGTTGCAAAGTACTCGCCGATAATGGAGGCGAACGGGAACATAGACGAACTCGACAGCTTTCTGGGGGAAGCCAAGCACCACGTGCCGGAAGAGATGGCGGAGATACTTGAAAGGATCCAGGTTCAGCTCTACGACCTGATGGCCGAGCTGGCCAGCAAGGGAAAGTACGCGAAGGTCGGAGATGAGGAAGTCAAGTGGCTTGAGGAGCTTATTCATAAGTATGAAGACGAGGTTCAACTGAGAGCTTTCGTTCTTCCGGGCTCGACCCCGGCGAGTGCGAAGCTTGACGTGTGCCGGGCGGTGGCCAGAAGGACAGAGAGGGCCGTCGCGAGGCTCGTCCTTGAATACGGCTTCGGCCACAATGCCCTCATCTATCTAAACAGGCTCAGCGACCTGCTCTTCGTAATGGCCAGGACGATAGAGAAGAGGGAGGGAAAGCTGAAGGAGGTTAAGTAAGTCTCCCGTTTTCCTCGAACTTTTCCTCCCTGAGCAGAACCTCCCTGTATCTGGCCCAGAAATAGGCGACGACAACCGCCATGCCCGCCCAGATGGCCATGGTAACCTCCCAGGCCGGGAATCTGTCGAGGAGCGGCCCGACGGCGAGCAGACCGAGCGGGCTTGAGAGGTGCATCAGGACGGCCATTGCCGACATAACCCTGCCCCTGAGCTCGCTCGGTATCGCGCGCTGTATCTTCGAATTGATGGGCACGTCTATGAAGGCCTCTATACTGCCCCATAGGATGTTTATCCCCGCGAGGAAAAAGAACGCCTCGTTTCGCCCCAGGCCGGAGAGGGGACTTATCGCCCACGTGAAGGCGAGTATCATCACCCCGTCCAGGAGGAGGGTGTGGAAAAGGTACCTCCCAGCCTTTTTTCCGAATTTAATCGCTATCAGGCCGTTTCCAAGGAGGGCACCTCCCATGAAGGCGCTCTCAAGCAGTCCAAACTGGTAGCTCGAGAACTTCAGCACTTCTCTGTAGGAGTACGGCATGATTACGGCCCCAAAGGGCTGACCGAGGGCTATCATAAAGAGGGCGAAGAACATAAGGGTCGAGAGGTATCTGTTGGAGCGGAGAAAGCCAATGCCCTCTTTTAAGTCCTCAATAACCTGGGAGAAGCCTTCCAGCTCCCTCGTACGCCACTCGTACCTTATCAGTATCTCAAACAGTCCCGAGCCGAAGAAGCTGGCCGCGTTGATGAGGATGGCCAGTTTGATACCTCCGACGGCGTAAATAAACCCTCCGAGGGCAGGGCCGACGAGACGGGCCAGTATGGTGAACGACGAGACCGTGGAGTTGGCCTTCTCAAGCTCGTCAGGTTGAACAAGGTCTGGGAACATCGCGCCAGTCCCGGCTGAGAAGAAGGCACCCATGACCGCCATGACGACCTGAACCGCCAGAAGCTGGTAGATGCCCAGGAGGTCGAACGCGATGACGCCGAAGAGAAGGGCTCCCCTCGCAAGATCAAAGCCGACCATAAGCCACTTTCGGTTGTAGCGGTCGCCCACCACCCCCGCAAAGGGCATGATTATGAGAACGGGTATCATCTCGGCGAGTATGAAAGCGGTCATCATCGAACCGCTGTGGGTCTGGTCAAGGACGTAAAGGGGCAGTGCAACGTCCTGCACCGCCCAGCCGAGCTGGCTTATGAAGCGGCCGAGGGCGAAGAGCCAGAAGTTCCTGTTGAGGCTCACGGCACCACCTCCACTTCTTCTGAGCCGATGTTTATAACGGTTTCCCTAAAGCGGAGGTAATAATACACTGTTATAAGGACGCTCGGCACGGTGAGGGCAAGGATTATCACGGTGGTTCCTGTGGCATCGAGGAGGGGCCCAACCAGCGCCATTCCCAGCGGTGTCGTCGCCATCATCACCGTCTCGAACGCCGTGAAAAATCGCGAACGAACCTCATCGGGAACCGCCTTCTGGAGCTTCGTGAAGAGGGGAATGTTGACCAGGGTGTTGAAGAGTCCTGTCAGGGCAATTGTCCCCAGCAGGGCCGGATAAGCCAGCCCTCCAAGGATGGAGCGCGTTACAAAGGCCAGGCCCGTTAAACAGATGAGCTGGGCAAAGAGCGCTTTGAAGAGGAAGTCCTCGGACCGTTCACCGAGCTTCAGAGCAATGAGCATGTTCCCGGCCAGAGCCCCGAGGGTTGCGGCGGTTTCGACGCTGCCAAAGCGGACTGCCGAGAGGCCGAGCTCAATCCTGGCGAGGTAGGGAAGAACCACCGCGAACACCGGGTTGAGGAGGGTGTTTAGGAGAACCCCGAAGCTCACGAGCACCATGAGGTCCTTTGAAGCCCTGATAAAGCGGAAGCCGTCGAGCATGTCATCCCAGACCTCGCGGATGCTTGAGAGCTCCCGCGTTTCCCTGCGGTACTCGATCAGGATTTCAAACAGGCCGGAGCCAAAGAAACTGGCCGCGTTGATGAGGATAGCCAGCTTGATGCCTCCGAAGGCGTAGATTAACCCTCCAAGGATCGGGCCAACTATCCTCAATATCTGGCCGCCGCTCTGGAGTATCGAGTTGGCCCTGGCAAGCTGATCCCTCTCCACAAGGTCGGGAAACATTCCGACTATGCCGGCCGAGAAGAACGCCCCCATAACGCTCATCGCCATCTGAACTGCCAGGAGCTGGTAGATTCCGAGCAGGTTGAAGGCGATAACCGCAAAGAGAAGCACTCCCCTAGCTATGTCAAGGCCGTACATGAGCTTCTTTCTGTCGTAGCGGTCGCCTATCACTCCGGCTATGGGGTTCACCAGCAGCCGCGGAATCAGCTCCGCCATTATGAAGAGGCTCATCATCGCCCCGCTGCCGGTCTGGTCGAGGACGTAGAGAGGAACCGCCACGTCCTGGATCACCCAGCCCGCCTGTGATATCCACCTGCCCACGGTGTAGAGCCAGAAGTTCCGGCCCATCCTTCGGAAATTCGCGAACATACCCACTAACCCCCATGTTCCTCCAACTTAATTACCGAATTAAATAATTGAAGAATTAAAGAATCAAATCAGCTCGACCCTCACGTCGCCGTTCACAGTGCTGGCCTTGACCTCGAACTCGCCCGTCCCGACGACCGGGTCATCGGGATCTATGCCGACCAATTTGACGTCTCCATTAACTCTCTTGCTCACTATCCTGGCATCGCAGAACTCGGTCAGGCGAAGCACGATGTCTCCGTTGACGCAGCTTACCTCGACGTCCCCCTCAAGCTCCTCGATGGTAAGCTCGATTTCCCCGTTCACGGTGGAGGCCTTCAGAGGGCCGGCAACCGTTAGACCGGCCCTTATCTCCCCGTTAACCGTGCTAAGCTTCTCGGCCTCGCAGTCCTCCAGCGTTATCTCGCCGTTCACCGTTGTTACCTCCCCAAAGCGCACGCCCCTGGCCTTAAGCTCGCCGTTCACGGTCTTCGCGTTTATCAGGACCCTCCGCGGAACCTTCACCCCTATCTCCGCCCAACCGCTCTCCCCGAGCAGGTTCAGGAATTTCTTCTTCGGCTCCTCCCTGATGATGAGCCTGCTTCCCTTCTGCTCGACGGTGACCTCCACCTCGCCGTGGACGGTGTAGTTCACCTCGGCGTAGTCGTTTTCCCAGCCCTCAATCTCGATCCGGCCGTTTGTGGCCTTTATCTCGACTTCCCGGACGTTTTCAAATATCATATCAAGCCCTCCAGCGGATGAAGTTCAAAATCGAAAAGGGGCCTCTCGTGCCACGTCTTCTTTTCGCAGCCTTCCTGTCCTTCACCAGGGATCGTGATGGCGCTGGAGGCCTTTGGGATTACTGCAGTCTCCATCTCGCTCACCCCAGGTAGGCAGTCAGTTCGTCGAGGAGCTCCTTCACGCGCCTGTTGAGCAGGGTTCTGTCTATGCCGAGTCCCTCTATCAGCTCCGCGCTCTGCTCCTCGACTATCTCCTTGGCCTTCTCCATCACCAGCCTGTAGGCCTCTGAGTTCTCAACGGTGTACGTCTTCCCGCCGGCCCTTATGCGGACCTTTCCTTCCTTGGCAGAGATGACGACGTCCTCGATGCGTATCTTTGCCCTCCCCCTGCCTACGGTGACCGAAACGTCACCCGAGCGCAGGGACACGGTTTCGCCCAGGCTAAGGCTCTCGCTTCCGCTCCGGTAAGTGACCCTCTCCCCGTCCACCTCGATGGAGTACTCGTCGGTCTGAATCCTGAGCCTGTCACCAACTTTTGTGAGCTGGAAGCCGTTGCGGAGCTCCTTGATGGTCAGCATATCGCCGGGAGGCATCTCAGGGTTGCCCTCGCGGAACCTCATCGGGCCTATCCTGACCTCTTCGCCGCCCGGCGTCTCCACCACTTCGATGAAGGGCAGCTTAACGTACTCGAAGTTCTCACCCTCGTAGACCTTGATGAAGCCCAGGTCAACCACGCTGTCCCTCTTGCCCTTCCGGTAGAGCCGGTCGGGGTTTATCATCTCGTTTACCCTCGAAACGAAACCCGAATCAGCGGCTGTTTTTCGCCCGGCTATCTTCTCCTCGGTCCACACGATGACCGGGCTGAGGAGCCTCTTCGTTACCCTACCGAGCGGCGTATCGGCCTCGACCGTGACCTCGCCGTCTACGACCCAACCGACCTTCTTCCTCCCGAACTTCACAGGATAGGCCTTGCCGGTTCCCCTGAGCTTCACCTCGCCGAAATCGGCGCCTTCGAACTCGTAGGCCTTGCCTTCAACTTTGATGTCGAGCCTCTTCTCATCGAACTTCGCCAGCAGAATTCCCGCTATGACAAGGACGACGGCATATGCGAATGCCGTTCCCGCGTAGTCGTGGAGCGTCTCTGACATTCCCAACCACTGTCCAAAGAACAGAAAGACGCTCGTCCAGAAGAAGCCTTTCGCGAGGGCAAAGACTATTCCGCTCACCGTCACCCCGAACCACTTGCCAACCGCGAGCAGCTCGAAGGCGAACAGGAGCACCACGATGGCGTAGACCAGCCGGTCGTTGTAGGCCTCAAGCCTCAGCGGTCCCTTGAACAGCCATGCGATGAGCAGTATCGCCGTGAGGGCTTTGAGGTACTCCGCTATCCTGAACCTCGGGCCTTCGTGCGGAACGGCCCGATACTTCCAGCTAAAACTCATTCTTCCACCTCCTCAAGGGCAGTTATTATCTCAAGCAAGCGCAAAAAGAGACGTCCGTCGGGCGATATTTCGTATCCATCTCCCTTTCTCACCATCCGGGTTTTCACCAGGAGCTTCAGGTGGTGGGAAACGGTGGGGCTTTCCACCCCAAGGGCATCCTTTATCTCCTTGAATCCCATGGGCCCCTCGGAGAGCATCTTCAGAATCCTTATCCTGTCCGGGTTGGCGAGGGCCTTGAGGGTTTTGGCTGCCCTCTCCTCGTCTATCTCGGGCAGGCTTCCGCCTTCGAGCTTTCTCCTGAGGCGGGCCTTTATCGAGAGCATGACCTCATCAACGGGGTCAATGCTTTCCTCCAGCACCTCCAGGCGCTTCTTCAGCTCTTCGAGCTGAACCTTCAGGTCGTTCTCCATGGTACCACCAGGTACAGACTTTTGTAGTACACTTTTCTGTACTTAACTAGCGCGCTGGGTATATAAAAGTTTATCGGTCTCCGGGAGGACATCGGATAAATTCAAAAACAGACTGGCAGGTTTGGGTAAAGAAACAAACAATATCAAAAAATTTAAAATCAGAGCCTTCTCCGGATAAGAAGGCCCGAAGCCAGGGCAAAAATAACGAACACCGCCGGACCGCAGATGCCTCCTGAATCAGATGAACCGGCAGACTTCTGTTCCTTCTGCTTTATCTGGAGCTTGATTTCAAGGCCGAAGATGTTCGCTGAGATCTTACCCTCTTTGAGCAGCCCTGTTTTTGTATCGTACTTGAGCTCTCCAATGCCAAAGTCGATGCTGTGGACTGTGCCGTCCTCAGGCAGTTTAGACGGGTCTGCGTATATCTCGCTTTCTCCGGGGTCAATGTCCCACTGGATAGTCACGGGATCAAATATGTCATCTCCGAAGATCTGCTTGAATTCATCGACGTCCCCTTCGATGTCGGTGTACTCAACGGTGAATCCCTCTTCGGTTATGTTTTTGACCACTATCCTGTACTCAATCTTCCCCGAGATCTTTTCAGACCCTGTTGATGCCTCGAACTCAACTTCATACTTTGCCCAGTCACCAGCCGCCAATGGGTGTTTCTGTTCAGTCACGGTGCTGGAAGAGACTGTATCTGACTCCGAAGAGACGGTTGACGTCTCCGATGCAGTATTATGGGAGCCGTTCTCGTTGTCATTATCGGATTGGTTCTCCTCGGTGATGCCGGTATCATCATTATCTGACCTTTCCATCTGTTCCTTAGCACGGGAAATCCTCCTGGAAAGTTCATTGAGGAGCTCAATCTGCTTTTGGTATGCGGTTATATAATCGCCCTTTGATGTTAGAGTTTCTATTTCCTTCTGCATTGATGCGATGTCCCCAACGGCAACGCTGTATCTGAGGGCATCCTGCATAAGGTCCGATATCCGGGTGGAGATTTCCTGTATCTTGGATGATGCAAGTTCATTGGCCTGTTCATACGCGGTATTGAGGTACTCCATTGCAGCGGTAAGGTTTCCATCCAGCATTGCACTGGATGCGGCCTCAAAGTTCACATCTATCGAGATTGACGTCAGGTTAAGGCTCCTGGCCAGAGACACCTTTCCGTAGAGCTCGGAAACGCGAGAGGCTACTCTGAGGCCGGCTTCATTCTGAATGTTCATCAGCTTCTGGAATACCCGCATCGCGGCTTCCGGCTGGAGGTCGTCCCCGCCGTTGATTTCCTCTTTTATGTCATCCAGCTCCTCCTGAAGGTCTGCGACATCCGCCCCGAGCTTGGACGCCTCCTGGAGGGCGATCTCTATGGATTCAATCGTTGAGACCACGTATTCACCGCCAACCCCCTGAACCTTGACGTAGTGAAGGTTACTAGCAAGCCCCGTGCCCGCGGTGAAACCGAAATATGCCCGGGAACTACCAAGAACCGACGGCAAATCAACAACCCTGGAGTACTGATACTGGTTGTCGATTACGAGTTTCAGCGTGGACGTCTTCGGGTCCCAGGAAAACATCAGGGTGTGCTCCTTTTCGTCGGCAAAGCACGCATCTGAAGCGATGGTAGTCCACCGGCCATTTTCATAGTAATCAACCTTCCGCTGCCACTCCCATAGCCTGAAGCCAGCCGCTGGGGAAACACCGCCGATACCAACGTCTCCTCCCCTTCCACCAAGCGCATCCGATGACCTGCTCTGGAAGCCCACCCATATGCCGTCACCACCGCCGCAGGTCCCAGCGTAGAATTTGGCCGTCATCACAAATGGTGTGGCGAGATCCACTGGGGTGTCAAACCAGGCGGCACCAGCTTTGTCCCATTCGTTGGGGGTCAGGACAATGGCGTTCAGCGACGGGTCGAAGTATGCACTGCCAACCAGTATCCATCCGTTTTGGGACGAGGTTGTACCTTCGGCTGTTCCAAGCTGAGGAGCCCCGTTCCACGCAATTACCGCACCTGTCTCAGGATAGACGAGGTAGGTTTTATGCTTCATGTCCCCGGTCACATTAACAGCAGCCTTCCCGAAGATGAATGTGAAGCCGTCCCTGTCCCCGATTGTGACCAGAAATGCCCCTCCCTTCAGGGGCACGATTCTTAGGTTTCCGGGATCCCCTTCGTACCGGTATCCACTGTCTTCCTTCACCACGCGGTAATTGAGGAACGCGTTAGGATGGCCCTTCCAGTACATCTTTACGAGTCCAAGCTCCCAGGGGTATCCTGCAAGCGGTGTCTTGAAGGACTTTCCAACGGAGTTTTTGGTTATGGTAGTCGTGTAATCGCCCGCTTTCAGTATCCCGCCCGCGGTGATGTCGTACTTAACGGGGGTTATCTCCAGAGACGTTGGGTCGAGGTACCTGACGTTGAGAACGATTTTATATGAGCCGTCCATCCACACACCGAGGAGGTACTTCCTGGAGTCCAGGTCTATGCTCAGAACGTCCATGCCGTTCTGGAGCGTGTAGGTCTTTCCAAGGATGGTGATGTTCAGGGATTCGATCGGGGAGAGCGGCACGTTGCTTCTGGCGAAGTACATGAGCTTTCCAAGGTCGTTGCGAATCAGCTGATTGTACGCTGTTTCCACCACATCATCCGGCAGGTTAAGGGGGAACCTGTCGGCAAGGTCGGGATTGACCTCCCTCACGGCACCCACAAGAACCGCTGTTCTGTATGGAGCACCATACACATCCGGGATGGTGCTCAGGTTCCTGTCGGGTAGGCCCCAGGAGGCGTCGTGAATCCTGCGAACTACACTCTGGAGCACGTTGGGCTGAACAACCTCCTGGAGCCATTCGACCATATCCATCTTTCCAAGCCTGTCGTATGTTGAGGCTATCTCATCAAGACGGGTCTCGGCCACATGGGTCAGATTGACACCGTCGTACTCGGGCAGAAGGGTCGTCAGTATCTCTATGGTGACGAGTTCACTGAAAAGGTCCACTGAGAAGTCGGAATCGTAAGTTTCAATGTTCATGTGCCAGATTGGACTCCTCCCGTCCCCGGGAAAATCGTACGCTGCGGTATCGAGGTAACTCCGAACAAGGCCGTATGCAATCATGTAATAGCCCTTTCCCCCGGGCACCCCAGCGTAGCTCTCCGAAAAGAGATCCGCGCCAATCTCGATCCTGTCCTTGGAGACTGACAGTTCTGTCCCCGGAACTATCCTAAGCTCCGGATTCCATCCGTAGTCTTGGCCAAAGTAGCCCTTCACAGTGGCCTCTACTGTGTTGAAGTATCCCTGAAACGTGGAAGTTCCTGCCGCGGCTTCATTGGGAACTATCCCCAGGAACAGCGTGGCGATCAATACCAGACACAAAATGCTCTTCCTGCTCATGGGCCGATATCCCCCCATTATCAGTTTTATCCAGCGGAGGTTCCAGCAAAGTAAGTCACCACCAGAATGCTTAAAAGTTTTTGTAATATCGGAGCTCTAAAAATGAAGAAAACTTCATTGGGACATTGGATTTAAGAGTCAGAAAAGAGTATTTCAGTTACATTGTTTTCTCTATAGTCTTTATTTCCTCGTCCAGTATGTCGCGTATCTTCTTGAGGAGTCCCAGGTACTCAATCACGGTCTCTCTGTCCATGACCTTTCTCTCCCCCATCTCCTCGAGCTTCTTCTTCAGGGCTTCGTGATAGTTGATGGAGGTGTACAGAACCCGAAGGGCCAGTTCATTGGAAGTTTTCAGGTAATCGAGACCCTTTTCAGTTAGGCTGTATTTCACGCGCCTCACCCTGCCCCGGTACTCCTCGCGGGGCTCCAGAAGACCCTCGTCGACCATCTTGTTGAGTATCGTGTACAGATTGCTGTGGCTGGGCTTCCAGAGGCCGATGGCTAGCTTCTCAAGCTCCTTCAGTATTTCGTAGCCATGTGCCTCTCCCTTCAGGCCGACGATGACCAGGATTATGTCCTTCAGCGGGACCGTGAAGAGGCCCTTGATTATCTTCCGCTCAACGTCCGCCCCCATTGTCATCACCCATAGTCGAAGGTTGAACCACAATCCTTATAAACGCTTCTCTCAACGACATGTCGAACTTTGACATGTTTGAATTCATCATGTTGATGAGCGACAATGGTGGTGGATATGGCTTGGAACGAGTGGATAGTGAAGCACGCAAAGGCCATCGTGGCCCTCTGGATTATCGTGGTCATAGCGGCGATGCCGCTGGCTGCAAAGCTGAACGACCTCACCAACTACAGCATGGACCAGTTCCTGCCCAAGGACGTGGAGTCCGTCAAGGTTCAGGACACCCTGGCCAAGGAGTTCCCTGAGTTCGCGACCAGCGACAACCAGACGTACATGATAGTGAGCGGAGTGGACGTGAACGACCCCGCGACGCGGGATGCCTATGAGCGCTTCAAGGCCGAGGCAAGGCCCTACGGCTCGAATTTCACCTCCTACTACGATGCCGTTGACCTGCTCCACAACAGGTCCTATGAGATAGCCCTAAACCTCACCAGAACGACCGCCAACCTGACCGGAATCTTTTACAGCTCGGCCATCAACGCCAGCAGCACTTACGGAACCCTTCTCACCCAGATTGAAAACCTGAGCAGTCAGGCCAGGACACTCAACGAGACCGTTCCGGAGCTGGCAGGAGCTTATCTTTCGCTCGATGCCAACCTCACAGAGCTCTACAACAGGAGCATTGCCCTCCGGCAAGCGCTCAACCAGACGGATTTGGCCTACGTTGAACTCCACCGGAACCTCACCAAAGCGAGTGAACAGCTCAAAGCCCTCAACTCTACGATAGCTGATCTTAACGCTGGCCTCTACAACCTGAGCGATAGCTACGCGGGAACATACCTCGGAACGATAGGGGCCTACGACGCCCTCGTCCAGGCTGGGGCCTACGAGAGGGGCCTCGATGAGGCAACGGCACAGGCAATAGCTACTCAGCTCGGCGTTCCGGTTGAGTTCGTCTACGCGGTCTACAACGCCACCTACCCAGCCTACTCGACATATGGAGCAAGTGCGATAACCGATGGTTTCCTTGCCAACGTCACCAGGGAAATCCTCGTGAGCCAGATAAGCGACCCGATGCAGAGGAACCTCGCGGAGGCATACTCGGTTGCCTTCTACAGGGGAGTTGTGGCGTTTGACGAGCAAGCGGGCAGTGATTACGCCCTCATTCAGCTCGGCGAGAGCGCGGTTAGGCCCGTTGATGAGATAGCAGGCGAGGCCCTCAAAAACCTCCCGCTCGTCATCGAGGAAGCGGGTGGGAGCTACGAAGTTCCGGGCTTCGGTGAGGTTCCCGCCAGCACGCTGGCTCAAATTGTCAACGCCTCGATAGGCCTTGGAAAGAACCCGGGCGCTTCAGCTGTCGAGAGCGCGGCAATCGAGGTCGCGAAGGCCCTCATGACTGGAAGCCCTCTCCTCGAAATGCCCAACGCCGACGAGATACTGAGAACCCTCCTCGTTTACGGTCCGACGAAGGAGCTGGAGACTAACCTGCTCGCCGGTGCGCTTGAGGAGAAACTGCCCGGGGAGCAGAGGTCTCTGGCGGAACCGATAGCCAAAACGGTTGTAAGCTTTGACACCAACGCGACCGGAGTTCTGGCCAGGAATCCCGAGATGCTCAAAGAGGCAACGGTCTCGTTGCTGGCTGAGATTCTCAAGGGCATGGGTGTTGAACTCCCGGAGGAGACTATAAGCCAGGTTTACGACTCACAGGGGGACGTTGAACCGATTGCGAGGGGGCTTTTGATACAGAAGACCTCCGAGGAGGTTGGGAGCGAGGAGGTCGCTGAAACCATCGTTGACACCGTCCTCAAGAACCCTGAGGAACTCGCAGCTGGAGCCGGGGTAGAGGGAGCAGTCAAGGAGATAATCACGAGCCTGGCCGGAGACGTCCCGATAGACATTGGCAAAGCTGTGGAGGATGTTTACGCCGGTAAAAGCCCGGAAGAAATAGCCTACAGCCTGTTTGAGCAGGGGGTTGATGAGAAGCTCGCCAACGTCAGCGCGCCGGAGGACGTCAAGGAAACGCTGAGGGAGCTAATGCTGACCGTTGCCAGGGATTACCCGATGAGCGACTCCGAGGTAGAGACCCTCGTGAAGGAGAAAACGGTGAAGCTCGTCGAGAAGTTCGTGGGGGAGATTAACCTTGGAGTTCCGCTCCACATAAACGCGACCGAGCTTGTGAACATCGCATTCCAATTCAGAGATGAACCGGGGAGTATAACCAGAGAAGACGTCAAGCCCATAGAGGAGCAGATTTACCCGTCCATTTACAGCCTCGCAAAGAGCTACATCGGCATGCTCAAGAGCACGGACAACAGAACCATGCTGATTCTCTTCATTCCAAAGGGCCTCGAAGGAGTCAGCGACCTGGAGAAGCAGAGTAAGGCACAGTACGAGAGCTCGCTGAAGGTTAAGGAAATAGCTGTGAAGGAGTTCGGAGCGGTCTCGCCGAAAGTCGAGGCCTACGTAACCGGAACGCCCGTTCAGACCTACGAGGCCATTAAATACGGAAAGGAGGACAACGACAAGACTACGAAGTTCAGCATCGTTGGGGCGCTCCTCGTGCTCCTTATCCTGATGGGGGTGGCGCTGCTAGCGACGCTCCTGCCCTTCACCGGCGTCGCCACCGCAACGCTCACCGCGCTGGGAATACTCTACCTGCTCGCGAAGGGTGACTACCTCGACGTTGGAAGCTGGGCCCAGATGCTCACCGTCACGACGGCACTCGGCCTTGGAATAGACTACTCCACCTACTACCTGCACAGGTTCAGGGAGTATCTCGCTGAAGGCTACGACCACAACAAAGCCGCAAGCGAAGCCCTGAAGAGAGCAAAAGATGCCGTCCTCGCCAGTGCCTCAACGGACATCATAGCCTTCGCAAGCTTTATCCTGGCATGGGAGTTCCCGATATTCAAGACCATCGGCATGATAGCGCCCCTGGCGGTCATCGTAGTCCTCCTCGCCAGCCTGACCTTAATTCCGGCGATAACCGTCCTCATAGGCGACAAACCGGCATTCTGGTGGCCGAGACACATCGAACACCACCTCAGCAGGGTGGACCTCCATGAGAGGAGCAGAATCGCGGAGTGGGCCGTCAAGCACGCCAAGGTGGTTGTCCTCGTGGCTCTCCTCGTGGCGGTTCCGGCGGCCTACAACTTCGTCAACTTCAACGGAACCCACGACATAAAGCTCTTCATTCCCAAGGACAGCGAGACCTACAACTTCCTCCAGCTCAGCGAGAGCACGGTCGGTGCGGGCGTTACCTCCCCGACCTACGTGGTTATAGACCTCGGGCACCCGGTTGGCGACGGCGACCTCAAGACCATCAACGAGCTCGCGGGGAGGATTTCAAAGGTGGAAGGCGTTGAGTACGTCTACACCGTGACCCAGCCCTACGGAAGGCAGGTGAACGTCAGCGTGGACGAGCTGAAGAGCCTTGGCGGAAACCGCTACATCTCGGAAGACGGCACCAAGGTACTGATTCAGGTAACAGGGAAGTACGAGGCCACCGACGACCGCTCCAAGGACATGGTGAGGGAGATAAGGGATATAGTGAAAGAAGAGGAGAAGTCGGGAGCGATAAAGTCCGGAATGGTTGGCGGAAGCACTGCACTGGCGCTCGACCTCAGCGACCTCATCAACGACGTCTTCTGGCACAGGATATTCCCGGTGGCGCTCCTGCTGATGTTCCTGTCCCTCATACCGACCCTCAAGGGACTGCCCGCGGTCATAACCACCATAGGCACCATAGCCGTCGGAGTGCTCCTCAGCATAACGGTCTCCAGCTGGCTCTTTGAGAGGGTCTTCGGCCAGCAGGTCATGTGGTTCCTGCCCATGATGGTCTTCATAGTGCTCATGGGAGTCGGCATAGACTACAACAGCTTCTACCTGGTCAAAGCCAGGGACGAGTTCGAGCGCAGGAGCGCGAGGGACGCGCTGGTGGTCGCGGCAGGAACGATGGACACCCTCGTCGTCGGCCTCGCCGCTGTGCTGGCGGTAACCTACGGCTCGCTGATGACCGGGGCGACGTGGGGAATAAGGGAGATAGGCTTCGCACTGGCCGTTGGTGTCCTGCTGACCGCCACGGCGGCGGTCTACTTCATCGGCCCGGCCACGATGGCTCTCTTCGGTGAAAAGGCCTGGTGGCCCCTGCACAAGGCGGAGAGGAAAGAGAAGGATAAAAAGTAACTCTCCAACCCCTTTTCTTTTTGATTTTATCCAGTGGACGACGTTTGGCAGGGGCTCACTCGAAAGGTTTATTATCGTCTGGTGATTATCCCTGCATATGAGCGAGATAGTTGTGAAAATCCCGGACGGAGTGGATGAAAGACTCGCAAGACTCGTTATAGAAAGAGCCCTCAAAAGGTTGAAGGTGGCCAACGAGACCTTTGGGACACTCAAGCCGAAAGGGAATGTGGATGAACTTATCGCCGAGGCCGATGAGGCATGGACCGTGTGATGCTCGACTCAAACGTTGTACTGAAACACCTCTTCGGCGAGTGGAATATCTCCGAGCTTCTCGCCCTTACGGAGCCGTATTACAACGATATCGTTTATTCCGAAGTTTTGTACCTGATCATCCGAAATGAAAGTGGCGAGAGACCATTTACCCTCAAAAAGAAACCGGAACTTGTTGTTAAATCATCACAGGCCATAAAACCCGCTCTCAAGCTGTTTGAAGTTCTCAATTACTCGCCAATAAGCGAGCACACGTTGTGGGAAGCTGAAAAACTCATTGAGCGCTACGGTCTCCTTCCCGGGGATGCCATAATATTGGCCAACTGCATTGAAATGGGACTCGATGCGCTTTTGACGTGGGACTCGGACCTCCTTCGGGTGAACGACGAAATTTCCAAGTGCATGATAACCACACCCGCTGAATACCTTCTCCTTTAGAGAATCTCAAAGTTAAGCATACCGCAATCCATCAAGAATCTTCAAGGTTACTGCTTCGACAGGCTTTTAAACGCTGAATCCCAGGTTTAAGCATGAACATCGCCGAGATGCTCGCCCTTATAGCGGTCGGCTACGTCCTCAAGAGGCTGATTAAATCGGAGAAGCCCTTTGACTACCTACGTATTCTGGTGAACGACGTTCTCCTTGCCCTGTTCATCTTCGGGAACGTGGCGAGCAAGGACCTGAACTACCTCCTGAGCATAAAGACGGTCTTTCTCTACGTCTTCCTGATAATCGCGATAAGCCTTTCAACCTCCTACCTCTACGGCAGATTCTTTCTCAAGGGCGACCCCTGGGCCGGTGCGCTCATGGTTCTCTCGGTCTACCCCAACACGGCCGCCCTCGGCTTCCCTATAGCGAGCCTGTTCCTCGACGACATAACGCCCGCGATACTCTACTCCACGACCAACTCGATGATAGTCATCCCAATCGTCACCTTCATAGCGGCCCACTACTCCAGCGGAGGCGCGAACGTTAAGGACAGCTTTCTGAAGGCGCTGAAGTTCCCGCCGACGGTGGCGAACCTCTTCGCCCTTGCACTCGTCATAGCCGGTGTTCGGATTCCGAGCCAAATCCTTGAGCCGATAAGAACCGTCGGCTGGCTCAGCATACCTCTGCTTATCATCTACTTCGGCTCGCGGATAACGCTGAGAAGCTTCGACTGGCGCAAGCTCGCGGAGGTCGGGGCCTTTCGGATAGCGATTCCCTTCACCTTCGTTTTCCTTACCCTCCGCTGGGCGGCTCCGGGCGTCTTCTACTCGGTCCTCGTCGAGGCCTCGATGCCCCCAGCTATAGCGGCCAACGCGATTCTAGCCCAGTACCGCCTGAAGGCCGAGGAGGCGATAAGCGTCACCTTCGTGCTGACCCTGCTCGTCATAGGACTCTTCATGGTTCTCAAAGCCTTCCTGTGAGGGTCACGAAAAAGTAATAAAGACGCCGTGCAACTGTTCTAAAACGCCTGGATGTGGTCACATGCTGGGAAATGTTCTGAGAAACATCGTAAGTTCCGACCCCGAGGGAATAAAGGAGAATGGAATCAAAGTTTCGGCCGGGGAGGTCCTCTCAAAGTGGTCCGAACTCGCTGCGGAGTACGTCATGAATGGCCGCTCCGCCCTTAAGATGTATATCGACATCGAGTGGAAGGAAGGCGGCGTCTTTGGAATGGGCGGTACAAAACACTGTTACAAAGGCACGTACCGCCTGGAGAGTGTGATGAAGAGCGGAAAGTACGTTCTCCTCAACGTCTACTCCCATGACCCCGACGAGGCATTCACCATCAAGCTCCTTCCAGAACATGAGGTGTACCTCTCATCGGGCAATATGAAACACCTCCGCGGGATTTTCGGACTCTGACCGATGCCCTTTTTAACCCTTCGACATTTCTTTTAACGGTGGTCGTGATGGAAAGAATGATCGAGATTCTCAGGGAGATTCTGGAGATACCGTCCCCGACGGGCTACACGAAAGAGGTTATGGTCTACATAGCAGGACTTCTCAACGAAAACGGCGTGAAAACCTACTTCACCAACAAGGGTGCCCTGATAGCGGGCAACCATCCGGAGCCGGAGCTGGTTGTGGCGGCCCACGTTGACACCCTCGGCGCGATGGTTAAAGGAATCCTGCCAAACGGACACCTGAGCTTCACGAGAGTAGGCGGCCTGCACCTTCCGGCCTTCGAGGGCGAGTACTGCACGATAATCACCCGCTCGGGGAAGAAGTACCGCGGAACGCTCCTTCTCAAGAACCCCAGCGTCCACGTGAACAGGGAAGCTGGAAAGAAGGAGCGCAAGGAGGAGAACATGTACATCCGCCTGGATGAGCTCGTCGAGAAGAAGGAAGATACAGAGAAGCTCGGCATAAGACCGGGTGACTTCATAGCCTTCGACCCGAAGTTCGAGTACGTCAATGGCTTCGTCAAGGCCCACTTTCTCGACGACAAGGCCAGCGCCGCAGTGATGATAGACCTGATGCTCGATTTGGGTGCCGAGGCCCTTGAAAAGCTCCCGGTGGCGTTCTTCTTCTCGCCCTACGAGGAGGTCGGACACGGGGGCGCGGGCGGTTATCCACCTAGCATGAAGGAGCTCCTCGTCGTCGACATGGGCGTCGTTGGCGATGGCGTCACGGGTAAGGAAACCGCGGTATCGATAGCGGCCAAGGACTCAAGCGGCCCGTATGACTACGAGATGACGACGAAACTCATCGAGCTGGCCGAGAAGCACGAGATCCCCCACGTCGTTGATGTATTCCCCTACTATGGCTCCGACGGCTCGGCGGCGCTCAGGGCAGGCTGGGACGTTAAGGTCGCCCTCATCGGCCAGGGAGTGCATGCGAGCCACGGCATGGAGCGGACGCACGTCAAGGGCATGCTCGCGACGAAGGACCTCATCAGGGCTTACATAGAGGAGCGGTTCGGGGTTTAAGACCTTCCTATTTTTTAAACGATGGAAAGGTGAACCGCAGAATGAACAGCCTGAAGAGCTCAGCGTCGAAGTCCCTTTCCAAGCGCGACATGGAGGAAAGGCTGGCCTTCATAAGGCTCTACGTTAATAAGGCTTAAGGAGAATCCCGATGAAGTCTTCAGCCAGCAGGTGAAGCTGGTGAACTCTTTTCTCGCGTCGGCGAGGGACTTTCCTCTAACCAAAGAGGAGTATCTAAGGCCGAAGGGTGAGCTGGGGAAGTGAGCCACCAAGACCGTGATTCCACCCTTTGAATTTTCCCGTCCTTTAATAGGCGACTGAGAAATCGGGGAAAGCCTTTTTACTCCCCGGCCATCAAACCTGTAATGGGTGAGGGGATGGAGAACGTTGAAGGAAAAATGGGGATGGATCTCGAATGGCGGGTTAGGATGGATAAGCTCAGGGCCGAGGCGAGGGCAAACGTGGACGGGGTCTTGAAGAGGGCCTTCGGCTACCTGAAAACCTCCAAGGGCTGGGAAGAGCTGGAGGCTGAGCTCTATGAGGAGCTTTCTGGTGGATAGCAACGTTTTCATCGAGGCACTCAAAGGGGACGGTGAGGCAGAGGACATACTTTCACGCCTCCTGCGCTCGGACTGGAGGGTCTTCATAAACGACGTTGTCTTCAGCGAGGTCATGTACCACTTCATACGCATAAGGGCTGGTCCATACTGGAGCGCCAAGAAGAACCCTGAAAAAGTCTCCAAGGCCGTCGAGGAGTTCGAGAGGGTCGTGCTCCCCATGCTCGCGATTCCCGATTTCCTTGAAGTGAACTACGACATCTCTACAATAGCCCTCCGCGTATCAAAGACATACGGCCTGCTTCCGAACGATGCACTCATACTCGCGACGGCCGAGTACTACGGCGTTGATACCCTCGTATCCCTCGACCGGGACTTTAAGAGCGCCTGTAGGGGAGAGGGAATTAAGCTGGTGACATCTATTAAAGAACTGTAGACCGGAGCAGTCCCGGAACGTCTTGGTCTCAAGCCCCTGAACGTTGGCCTCAAAAAGTGTAAAGAAAAAAGCTCACTCGATCTTCACACCGCAGACTGGACAGAACTTCGCTCCCTCAGGAACTATGTGGCCGTTGGGACAGCGGTGTATCTGGTGCCCACAGTAAGGACAGAACCTCGCTCCGGGCGGAATCTGCTTGCCGCAGTAGGGGCAGATTTCCTGCCGTCCCGCAGGTTGAGCTGGTGCCCCCGGCTGGGCCGGCTGCTGGTATCCTGCCGGCGGAACGCCTCCACCAGCGTAGGGCTGCGCCGGCTGGGCTGGTTGAGCCGGCTGCTGAAGGAGCTGGGGCATCACCACCATTCCCGTGCCTATCGCGGCCCCCTCGCTCTTCCCAAGCTCCGCCGCGACCTGCTTCGCGGTGTCCATCTGCATGACATACTGGGCGTTTCCTGTCTGCATTATCCAGAAGAGCCTCTGGCGCCACTCGTCGGTCGTGTTCACCCCTTCAATCTTGACGTCGACCAGTTCAAGGCCGAGCCTGCGGAAGTCCTCCATGAGCTTGACCTTGACCTGCGTGCTGACCATGTCGAGGTTCTGGAAGAGGTCGACGATTGAGTAGGCGCTGAGGTGCTTCATCATGCCCTCGTTGAAGTAGGCGCGAATAAACTTGGTGACGTCAGCAGTGTCGTAGAGGCTCTGGCCACCGACGACCTCGGTGATGAAGAGAACGGGGTCAGCGACCTTGAACCAGTAGACACCGTAGTACTTGACTGGGGCAAGCTCCCTCGTCTGCGTTTCTCCTCCGTAGCGCCCCTGGAACTGCTTCATGCTGACGAAAATTACCGTCGCCTTAAACGGGCTGTTTGAACCGCCGACGAGCCTGTAGAGGAGTGGCAGATTCTGCGTCGTCAGCGTGTGCCTTCCCGGGCCGAGAACGTCGTAGATCTTGCCGTCGCGCATGAAGACCGCTACCTCGTACTCGTGGACTATCAGCTGGGCGCCCCACTTGATGACCTCGTTGGGGTAGCGCCAGATTATCTCGTCCTCTCCGGGGTTCACCCACTCTATGACCTGCACCATCTCACTCACCCGCCGCGAAGCTCATCCTCTTGCCAAGGACTTCCTCAAAGTTCACCAGCTCCTCGTCGAGGTTCAGAACGGCCATGCCCAGGGCCTGTGGGTTTGCTATCTGGCCGTTCAGGGCCTTAACCTCGTTCAGTATCTCCTCGGCCAGCTCTATCATCCTGGCATCGTATTCCAGGAGCCTGTTGAGTTCATCCTCCTTGAACTTCACCCTGTCGAAGTAGCCCCTATAACCGGCCTCCGCGTGCCTCACCCTGCTCTCCAGGGCCATGAGCTTCTTTCTCAGGTTGTCTATGGCCACCAGCTGGGCACAGCTTACCATGGCGCAGCGCTGCATGGCCCGCTCCATCTCTCTCCTGGCCAGGGCAAGGGTATCGGCCACCTTTCCACGGACGAGCCTGTCGTCCTCCCTTATGAGCTCCTTCTTCTTGTAACCGTGGAAGCCCGGTATGACGAGTTCGAGCTTCTCAACCAGCGACGTTTCCTTTCCCATAACAATCACCTCACATAGGCTTGAAATACAGGTTGCCCCTGTTGAGCCTCATAACCTCGCTTACCTTCCTCCTCTTCACGGCCCCTTTCCTGAATATGCCGAAGGCTCCGGCGCCGGCTGAGAGGAGTCCGCCGATGAGGCCCCAGGCACTCCCGTAAATGCCGGCCGCGGCTATGCCGAAGACCAGGCCCGCTCCGAGAACACCTGCTCCCAGGAGGCTGGCCTTCTTCCTCGCCCCGCTCATGAGCGGGTACTCGGCCTGAACAACCCTCCCGTCGGTGCCATCAACGTAGCCGGCAAAGCCCTCCCCGCCGTACTCGTAGTGAACCTCCCAGAGGGGATAGTGAACGAGTCCCTGGTACTTCACCTCTATCTCAAAGTCGCCCAGGGACTTGTCCTCCTGCGAGGCCTCGCTCAGCAACGCACTCTCCATGAGCTTCCTCGCCATAGCCTCCGCCTCTTCCCTCGACATCCTGGGCTCGTAGTACCTGCCCTTCTTGACCACTGCCTCATCGAAGAAGCGCTTGCCCCTGATGGGGAAGGGATAGTCCTTGAGAAGCCCCCGGAACGGCGAGCCGGCTGGTATTCCCACAAAACGGACTTCCTCGATCGTCCCCCACCGCCTGCTCTTTCCGTGGAGGTAGAAGAAGTAAACCGGCACCCAGTGGAGTTCCTTTTTGGTTATCTTGGCCCCTGTTATGTCGGCCGGGGCGCCGTACTGCCTTGAGAGGAACTTGAGCAGAACACCCCCGGCGTCTTTCCTCATCGGCGGAAAGAAGAAGTGCTCGCCGGCCTCTTCCCCGGTCTCCAGGTGGAAGGTGGTTCCGCAGTAGGGGCACGTTACCACGCTCACTGTCTCGGGAACCTTAAACTTGGCCGAGCAGGTTGGACACTGAACCTCCATCGGAATCACCTCTTAAGCCCTCCCATGAAGTTCCCCACGAAGCCCGTGCTTCTCTCCGTCCTCTGTCCCTCCAGAACCAGCGAGCCGAAGTAGCCTCCCGCGCCGGCGCCGATTATCAGTGAGAGCACCGAAACCAGTGCGGAGCCGTTGGCACCGCCGTAGGCAGCTCCGGCGGCACCTATCAGGACGCCGAGGACTACGCCTGCCATGTACTGGGCGCGTCTCCAGATCGGCATGGGCTCGGTGGCGGCGACGTCCTTTCCGTCCCAGCCAGCGAAGACGGCGTGGTATATCGAGTTCTCGTGTTTATAGTAGACCGTCCACATCGGGAGGAGAAGCAGGGAGACGTTCCTCGGTTCGTCGGCGGTTATGTCGAAGCGCTCTATCCTGTCCGCCTTGGCGGAGTAGCGGTTCCTTATGACGTCTATGGCGTCCTCCCTCATTATCATCTTGGCCCGGGTTTCATCTATCTCGGTGTTGAGTATCTCGAGCTTTATTCTGCCCCACCCCTCCTCGTCCAGCTCGAGGAGCTTCTTCCCCTTCGGCCTGTGGCGGGAGTAGTGGACGATGATGTCGTCAACGCCAAAGCTCTTGACCTGTCTCCTGGCGGGGCCTATGAGGCTGAGGGTTTCATCAACGTAGTCATGGTAGTACCGCTCCACGGTGCGGCAGTGGGTTTCGCCTTCGGAATCGGTGTGGCATTCTTCCTCGCGCACCATGTACTCGACGTCACCCTCAACGTGAACGTCCCCAACCCAGTAAGGGGCGTAGTGGCCTTCGATGTCAACTATCTCAATCTGTTCCTTCATCCTCTTCAGGTCGAAGTCCCGATTAACGCGGTCCCAGAAGGCCCTGGCTATGGCGTTTTTATCGATGGTCGGGACGATGTAGATGTTCTCTGTCTTCAGGTTGCCACTTATGTGGTTTGGAAAACCGCAGTAGGGGCATATCGTAACGATGGTTTCCGGAGAAACCTCAAGGGGGGCTCCACAGCGCCCACATCTAAAACCGGCTTCCATAGGTACCACTCTTATACTTGGGCGTCTTTTTAGTATTTAAGGGTGACGCATTCGAAATTCAGAGTTTTTCCGTTCCTGTTTGATATAGAATCCCTATGCAAAACTCTCAAAACGGCCCAGGTTTCGAAGTTAGAACCGAAGGTTTAAAACTCAAACGTACCTATTGAATGTAGTATCCCCGTGCGGGATGTTTGATAACCAGGTGGTTGACATGAATACTGAAGCTGTGTCCGGTGGCTCAGGACTTGGCGTTTCCTGGGCCGTGAATCCGTTCGAGCTCCTTTACAGGGCCTGGCCCGATGTGGCCAAGATTGAAGGGGAAATGGCCATCCCCCATCTGGTTGGAAATCTCAGAATCTCCGCAGGAAGGGTTGTCGGTTTTGAGGTACGTGCCGTGGCCCACGAGCGGCCAACCGAACTTGTGTTTGCGGACGGAAATGAGGTTCTGTTTATACTGCCCGTAAGGGCCGGAGATGGGGTTGAAGGAGCGTATTTGAGAATAGTCGAGGCACTGAGGGGTGCAGTATGAAGAGAAAAACGGCCAACGTGGAAATAAACGCCGGTATTGACACCATCAAGGAAGTTCTGAACGATCCCGCCCAGTTTATCACGAACTGGCCCTACGTTGTAAGGGTGAACACCAAAGAGGGCATTGAAGCGGAGATAATGCTGCCGAGGTTTGTCTTCAGGTTCAGGGACACCTACAGGTTCACCTTTCACGAGGATTACGACAGCCACATATACGAAGGCATCGGAAAGAAGAGCCATCTCACGGCTGTCGTCAGGTTGAGGGAATGGCAGAAGAACGTCAGCGCTGAGGTGGAGCTGTCATACAGGGGGAGGGGAGAATTCCTCCTGGGCAAAACACTGGAACTCCTGGCCGAGGGTGTTGCAAAGGCCCTCAAGGATCTCTCGGAGAGCACACGCCCTCCCGCGCCCGCCGCTCCAGCGGCCGAAACGGTTCTCGACGTGGATTTCTCAGACCCAATGAGCGTGGCCAATTTCCTGGCCAAGGCTAAGATGGTTCACAGCGGCCTTCACATAGTCGGGCAGGGGAAGCTCCTTGACGTCATAATGGAGCTGAGGGGAAACCTTCAGGATGAGGTGCTCTATGTCTCCGGCATCACACAGGATGGTACAAAGTCATTCAAGCTCCTTTTAAGGAGAAGCCAGATTCTGGCAGTCGAATACCGTGATTCGGAGGGCATTACGGTGGTTAAGGCCGACAGTGAGTCCGAAACAAGAAAGGCCCTTGAACTGGTTTCCAAGGTCGAAGGTGCGTACATGGTGAACGTCTGGGTTCCGGTTGGAGGTGTTTGAGATGATAAGGAACATGAACATCTACCCGCTCTACGATGATGGGAATCACAAGGTTTACTGGCTCGGCATCGAAGAGGCCGAGGACGAGAAGGGGATACTCACCAACCAGTACCTCGTGGTGGATGGAAACGAGGCGGCCCTCGTGGAACCCGGCGGGTTCTTTGTGTTTTCAAGGGTCCTGAGGAACGTTTCCTCGGTTATCCCGCCGACTCAGATAAAGTACCTCATGTACTCCCATCAGGACCCGGACGTTGTGGCTGGATTGAACCTCTGGTTTGAGTACGCCCCCCTCGCAAAGCTCATCATCTCGGAACTCTGGGTTCGCTTCATCCCCCACATGGCCGTTCTGAGTGCCGGCAGAACGATTGGGATACCCGACAGAGGAGCGGAGTTCCAGCTCGGAAACTCCAAGATAAAGGCGGTTCCTTCCCACTACCTTCACAGTCCCGGAAACTTCTCGTTCTACGACGAGAAGAGCGGAATACTCTTCAGCACGGACATAGGGGCGGCCGCTTTTCCGGAGGGTGAGTGGTACCTCTTCGTCGAGGATTTTGATGAACATGTACAGTACATGGAGGGCTTCCACAGGCGCTACATGAGCTCAACCAAGGCGCTGAGGGCATGGGTTCGCTCAATCAGGAAGCTGAAGCCGAAGGTCATAGCACCGCAGCACGGGGCGATATTCCAGGACGAGAACGTTGACAGGTTCCTCGACTGGCTCGATGGCCTCGAAGTGGGCATAGACGTCTTCGAGAAGGAATTTTACGGGGAATAACTCCCCAGAATCTCTTTTACAAGCTTTTCAAGCTCCCACAGGTCCCTGACATAGTAGTCGGCACCCTCGATTTCCCCGAAGCGCGTAACGTTGACGACCTTCATGCCGGCCCTTTTGCCGGCGAGCACATCGTGACGGCTGTCGCCAACCATCAGCGCTTCCTCCGGCTCCAGGCCGAGTGCGTTCAGGGCTTTTTCAACGAGGTAGGGGCTTGGCTTGACCCCGTCAAGGTTTGAATAGTCCTTTCCGTAAACAACATCGAAGTATTTCCTCAAATCGAAGAGGTCCAAAACGAACTCCGTGCACTCCGGGGAGGCGTTACTCACGGCCCCCAGCTTCAGGCCCATCCTTTTCAGCTCTCCCAGGACATCAACATCCGGGAAGGGTTTTATCCTGCCCTTGTCTGCCATCCGCATGCGGTACTCAAGGTTCACGCCGTCAACGATTTTCCAGAACTCCACGTGGTCTATGCCAAAGCGCTCGATGTAGCTCCTCGGAAGCTCGCCGGTTACCGTCTTTTTGTATGTCCCGTAGTCCAGTTCGATGCCACGCTCCCGGAGGGCTGGCATAACCCACTTCTCGTACCATTCCCTGTGGTCGTAGCCCTCGTAGTAGACCAAGGTCTCGTCAACGTCGAAGATTAAACCGCGGAGCATCCCCATCATAAGGAGGGCAACGGTGGAGCTTTAAAGTTTGTCGCTCAGAGCTCAAGTTTCTTGAGAAGGGCCCACTGCCTTGGTTTCCATGCAAGGGGATCAGTGACAACGTAGACCCTGGTATTGGTGAGTATAACGTGATCACGAATGGTGTTCAAAAATCTCAGAAACGTCTCAAATCCATTATGGAGCGCCAGGTACTCGGGACAGGCTATAATTACAGCCCTATCCGGATGCCCTTTGAGACTTTTGATTATACCATCCAAAATTCTGTGGAGTTCCCTCGGACCAAAATATCCCTTAACGGAACTCACGGTAATGAGATTCCAGTCGGGAGGAACCTTCATCCCGGCCCGGCCTATAACAACGGCGCTATCTTCGATTATGTCGGAGAATGAACTCACCAGCCTGAATGCGGGGACATCAACCCTCCGGGTTCCTTCCTTCCGTGACCGCGCCAGCACAGGAAGTGAAATCCTGAGCATTCCACTCACCGCTTAAGGGTAAAATCCTGATATGGATATTTAAATCCTTTTTGTAGATGCCTATGTAGGTGCAGGGCCTCGGCCTCCTGGACTGGTCATCACCCATCAGCCGGTTGATCCTTCGTCATCGGCGGAGGAAGTATGAAAAAGGGGTTAAAAACCTTCAGAACAGCTCCTCAAGCTTGACGTCTATCTTGTCCGGGTTGAAGGGCAGGACGTGCCTGGTGGTCTTGGGGGAGTAGACCTCACCGCGCTTGACGAGCTCCATGACCTCTTCCTTGCTCGGGGCTTTCCTGATGAAGACGTAGTCGATCTCGCCCTTCCCCATGTCCTCTCTGGCGTCCTCCTTGAGGCCGTAGTAGATGAGCTCGATCCTGCCCTCGACGCTCATCTCGTCGAGAACCTTGCTGACCTTCTTCTGCTCATCGAGGCCGCCGGGGATGGCGAAGCTCTTCTCGCCGACGAGGGCAAAGGCCATCTCTCCCCTCTCGGCCTTCTCCTCGGCCTCGGGGTCCTCAACCACCTCAAGCCCCTCTGCCTTGAGCCTCTCGAGAACCTCCTCAAGGCTGCCCTTGAAGGCCGGGTACCAGGTGTAGACCTTGACGTCGTCGCTGAAGTAGTCGAGTATGACGGAGGGAGCCTTCTTGGCGCCGAGCTTCTGAAGACCGGCCCAGCGGTGGTGACCGTCAACGATGAGGTACATGTCCTCACCGGGAACCTTGGCGAGGAGCATCGGCTTCCAGAAGAGACCGGAGCCGGTGACGCTCTCGATGAAGGCCTCGAGCTCCTTCTGAACGAGCTGTTCATGGGGCTTCATCTTGTCGAGCTCGATAAAAACGTAGTCAACCTTAACGGTCGGGATGTCGTACTTCGGAACCTTCTCAACTCCCATTTTCCACAACCTCCGTGAGCCTAAACCAGCAGACGGAAATCGAAGCGGAGGATAAAAAGGCTTTCCCATTTATATGACCAGTTTTTCCTGATGATTCTGCGCAGGATAGCCCAAAATTATGAAAATTCTGCGGGGATAATGGTTAAAACCCCGGAGAGAGATATAACTCCGATGAGGAATATCGCCGACCTGCCCCTCCACGGCGGCCACGTTCCGGCGTGGCTGGCCCAGAGGATGAGGAAGCTCACCCGGTTAGTGCTGGTTCTGGCGGTTGAGGAGTACGGAACGAAGGGACTCCTGAAGACGTGCACGTCAGCGACGCCATTGGGAGAGACTTCAGAAGGGGGCCGGCTTTACCCGAGTTCGGCGAGATAATAAAGCGCGCCAAGCTGTTCGGCGAGGAGCTCAACAAACTGCCGGTCAAAGAGCTGGTCATCGGGGAATCAACGCCCGGAGGAACGACAACCGCTCAGGCTGTCCTGTGGGCACTCGGCTACGACGCGAAGACCAGTTCAGCCTCGCCCAACAACCCGCAGAGCCTCAAGGAGAGGGTAATCGGCGAGGCCTTTGAGAGGGCCGGAATCGGGAAAGGTCAACTGAAGGACAACCCGCTTGAGGCCCTGAGGCAGTTCGGCGACCCCATGATGGCAACGGTGGTGGGTATTTCCCTCGGCTTCAGGAAGAACGTCGTCTTAGCTGGAGGAACGCAGATGTTGGCTGTTTCAGCCCTTCTAAAGGCCCTCGGCGAGGATTTAAACAGGTTCATGATAGCGACCACCAAGTGGGTGGTCAACGACAAAAGCGCGACCTTCCTCAAAACGGCGAGGGAAATCGGGATAATAACTTATTCCGCCGACCTCGACTTCTCCAAGAGCGAGTTCAAGGGGCTCAGGGACTACGAGAACGGGTACGTCAAGGAGGGCGTCGGCGCGGGGGGAGCGACGTGGCTGGCCGTTAAGGCGGGTTTCTCGCCGGAAGAGGTGAGCGAAAAGGTCGAGGAGCTTTACAGGAGGCTCATGGAGATGAAACCGTCTTTTGAGGAGTTCGGCTTTTATTCCAGATTCAATGGCTTTCTCATACATCTCTTTGTCGTCGGTTACCAGTTTCTCGTTTGCTTTTATCTGCACATCCAGTGGAGAATAGCGAAAAATAAAAAGAGCAAGCTATGGCCTGTGGCATGTGGAAGAAGCAAGGGTTAATACTATGTCCATGGCAATGAGGGCTCCTAGGATCACCAGCGCTGTGGCGGGTTTTCCATATGCATACACAACTAAAGTAGCCGCTAGATAACCTGTCAACCGTTTGAGGAATGATGTTAAAGAGGGGGAATAGTTTTTGCAATATGCACCTATCACGGACCTGGCGTTATTGGCTCGCATGTATGACCCTCCTCTCCGCAACATGGCCCGTTACAACAGAAACCCGCACATGTTAACCAACAGGGAACAGACCATGGCCAAGGTATCCATCCGCACATAGCAGCACATCCGGCAGATGCACATGCTGCCATACAAGTGTTACTTGAGCACGGTTCACAACAGTATGAGGTGCATCTCTCAAGTATACCGCATGATTTCCCGCCCCCACATTCCTGAACACATGAATCTAGTGTTTTAAAGTTTCCGTTTATCATTAAACCTTTGAGTTTAGTAGTGTGATTTTCTAAACTAACAACTTCCCCCAAGACCTTTACTCCCTGTACTGGCTTTGAGAATTCGTATAGTGCTATTACGTGCTTCTTGTCCTTCAGTGGAATTCCCATAGCGAGCATGGTTATCCTCTCACCATTGTACTCGATGGTGTGCTTGACAATCTTGACGTGGGAATAGTCAACGTCCCAGGGCTTTGCGAGCTTCCAGAAGTCCCGCGTAGTTGCGAGCTTGAAGAACATGTGCGCTTTAGACCAGTTCTCCTGAACCCTATCAATGGGCTTCGTAACGGCAAAGGGGTTGACACAACCCTTGACCTCTGGATACTTGGGGTAGCTGACCACGTACGCTCCGTACGCCCCAATCAGCAGCAGGGCCACAAACACGGCCAGCAATGCACGCCTCCGCATCGACCCCCCCAACGGGTTCTTGCATCCGTATTATAATAGGTTATAGTATATAAACGTTATCCAAACCAAAAGTTAACAACCAAATCCAAGATGCACTTAATATTGCGAACAAAGCGCAGTATCTACTAAAAATTCATTCTGGATCCGATATTTCAAACTAGTGTCCAGCCCTGCGTCCACCACGTCAGTACTCGAACTTATAGTCCCTCTCCCTCATCTGGCGGATTATCTCAGTTATGTCCTCAACGTCCTCATCAACCGTTAGTTCCTCCCGGACAACCTTTTCCACGTCCTCAAGAGTAGGTTTACTCTCAGAGGGCCTCTTTAATCGTAGCTTCAGCAGAAGGTTCTGAGCGTTAAGGAACAACCTCTCGACCTGAGTCTCAACGTCCTCCTGATCTCACCAAAACCCAATAGGTGATGGAGTTATTTAACACTTCTCGTCATCTCCCACTTTGCAATGCTCTCCTCAAGTGCCTTCCTGACGGCTTTTCCGATGTTCATTCCAAGCTCCGTCGCGGTTCCTGCCCACTCCTTTTCCCCTTCGAAAGCGAAGACGCCGATTCCATCGCTCGTCGTCCCCGTCGCGTTGTAGCCAAGCCTCAGCAGTGTGTAGCTTTTCGCCTCGGTTGCCGTCATTATCGCGTTGGTCATAGCACCAACGGTTAGTCCCTCGTTTATCACGAGCGCGATGTTTATCGTCCCCGGCTCCCAGGGAGGCGGTACGTCGCCTGCTATCGCCGGATTGGTGATTCCAGCGGTAATGTAGGCCGTAACGCTCCCGCTCTTCACCACCGATAAAACCTTCGCCACGTCGGCGGCCGTCATGAAGCCAACGAAGTTCTCAAGGTCGTTCTCCCACTCGAAGGCGAGGCAATCAGCCCTGTAGTCGCCGGAGTAGTTCTTGTGAACCATCATGAAGAAGAAGCCGTTGGCCCTCGTAAGGCCTCCCCTGTGGGGCGCATTGCTGAGGGCGAGCATCGGCTCATCGAATGGGAGGATAAAGTGTTTGAACTCCATGACTTTCTCCCCGGCGCCTCGAAATATAACCCTTCCCGTTAAACGCTTCCGTTTGCTGAAAGGTTATTAAGTTCGGGAACAAGCTTAATCGGGTGGTAATATGGGAACGGAGGAACACAAGAGAAAGGCCCCAAAAAAGTTCCGCTTCGCGGTCATAACCGTTAGCGACACCGCGAGCAGGGGGGAGAAGGAGGATAAGAGCGGGAAGTTTCTCATCGAGGAGCTGGAGAAGGCAGGACATGAGAAGGTTTACTACGCGGTCGTGCCCGACGAAAAGATGGCTATAATAGGGGCCGTCGTTGAGGCCTTCGAGAAAGGTGCCGATGTGGTTGTTACCTCGGGCGGAACTGGAATCGCGAGCAGGGACGTGACGATAGAGAGCCTAAGACCGCTGTTCGACAAAGAGCTTACCGGCTTCGGTGAAGTATTCAGGCTCCTCAGCTACGAGGAGATAGGAACGGCCGCGGTCATGACGAGAGCGACAGCTGGGGTAATCCGTAGCTCGGGGAGAGCAATGGCGGTCTTCTGCCTGCCGGGAAGCCTCGGGGCGGCTAAGACAGGAATAAAGATCATCCTCAACGAGGCCGGCCACGTGCTGAAGCACGGAGGGGAGTAACCTTAAATCATTTCCAGCCAATACGAAGTGGTGATACCGATGGAGAACATTGGCGATGTAAAAAAAGCCCCCTCTGACCAAAAGGAGGAGAAGCTTAGGGGTCTTCGGAAGTTCAGGGGAGTCCTTGGGACGTTCGATAAAGAGACAATCCAGTGGGCCATTGAGGAGGCTGAGGAGATTTGAGGGACGTGGTTTTCATTGATACGTCCATTCTTGTAGAGTATATCCTGAACGGCCCGAATGCAGATTTCGCGGAGATGGTTCTAAGCGGTCCCTCTACCAGCGTGACGTCCACGATAGTTTACAGGGAATCACTCGGAGCCCTTGCAATGGCTTTCGGACGGCAGAGGTTCGGGATAAAGGGGAAACACAGCCTGCGGAAGTTTATAAGGAAAAACGGCTGGGCCCCGTTTAAGCCCGTCATCGATGCGCTGGACGGATTAATAAACGAAAGCGGGATTGTGGTGCTCCAGGATTCCCCACAGACTAACGCTTTAAGGACGATCATGGAAAAGTACCACCTGATGCCGTCTGACGCCCAGATAGTCCTGACCTGCCAGGCTTATGGAATTGAGAAGATAGCCACCTTCGACTCTGACTTCAAGAGGGTGGATTTCCTAAAAACACTGGAGGTGTAAAAATGAGGGAATTCAAGCGCCTCACTCCCTACCGCGAGGCCCTGAAGCTCCTCCTCGACGATCTGAGCGAGATTCCAGAGCTTGAGGAGGTTCCGCTCGACGAGGCGCTCGGCAGGGTTCTTGCCGAGGACGTGGTTTCGCCGATAGACAGCCCGCCCTTCGACCGCTCGGCCGTCGACGGCTATGCCCTCCGGGCGGAGGACACATTCCCGGCGAGGGAGTACAGTCCGGTTGAACTCAGGGTCGTGGACGAGATAGTCGCTGGGGAGGAGAGCGGAGCGAGGGTTGAGCCCGGCACGGTGGTGAAGCTAATGACGGGCTCGAAGATGCCGGAGGGAGCGAATGCCGTCATCATGCAGGAGATGGTCGAGCGCGAGGGAGAGGTCATAAGGGTTCTCCGGCCGGTTGCCCCGGGCCAGAACGTGGCCTTCGCGGGAGAGGACGTGAAGAAGGGCGAGGTGATCCTGCGGAAGGGGCAGGTTTTAAGGCCCCAAGACCTTGCGCTCCTCAAGAGCATCGGCTTCAGGAGCGTGAAGGTCAAGAGGAAGCCCCGCGTCGGGATAATCGTCACCGGCGACGAGCTCATCGAGGAATTCGATGAAGGCGCGCTGAAGGCCGGGAAGATTATGGAGAGCAACTCGACTATGCTCATGGGGCTGGTGCGGCAGTACTTCGGCGAGCCGGTTTTCTATGGCGTCGTTCCAGACGATGAAGGTGCCATCAGGTCTGCAATAGAGAGGGCAGGGGGAGAGTGCGACCTCGTCCTCGTCACGGGCGGCTCCGCCTTCGGCGATAAGGATTTCGCCCACCGCTTCGTCAAACTGCTCTTCCACGGTACGACGATAAAGCCCGGAAGGCCGGTAGGCTACGGTGAGGGGGTCTTCATAATGAGCGGTTATCCGGTAGCTGTCTTCGCCCAGTTCCACCTCTACGTCAAGCACGCCCTTGCGAAGCTGGTGGGGACTAGGGACTACGAGGTCCGGGTTCGGGCAAGGCTCACCGAGCGCGTTTCGAGCCAGCTCGGAAGGCACGAGTTCGTCAAGGTCCGGTACGAGAACGGAGAAGCCAGACCGATCAAGAAGAAGGGCAGCGGAATAATAAGCTCGCTGGTGGAGAGCAACGGGTACATAGAAATCCCAGAGGACAGCGAGGGGTACCTCGAGGGAGAGACCGTTGAGGTTGTGCTGTACTGAAGACCATCACTCCCCGATCAGCTCCTTCCTATCCGGCTTTTTTATTATGGGCTTAACCTCATCCGGGAGGACGTTTGGATCAACGAGATTCTCCACTATCTCAAGGGCCTCACTGCGCTCCCTTTTCCTTTCCGCAATAACATCACTGAGAAAATTCGATTTTCCCCACGGGAGAACGTCCCTGATTTTTTCTTCCTCGTCGTCCCGGGGGTTCTTCCTACTTGCCACACATATCCCCGGATAAAATTATCACAAGAAGCTAATAAATCTTACATTTTTCTCTTGAAAGCCTCGTCGTTCACGGCGGGGATGCAATAAACACCCAACCGGCCCTTCAGCAGGAAAGCAACACTTTTTTAAAGCTTAAAATTCACACTACAATTTGAGATGAAGCGTTCGGTAACGGTCAAACTCCAACCATCAAAGGAGCAAGAGGAGAAACTCCATCAGTTAGCCGACGCTGGAGCCAAAGTTTGGAATAGGGTAAACTACCTCAGGCGGCAGCAGTTCTTCCAGGGGCAAATCGTGGACTTCAACAAGACTGAAAAAACCGTTTACGAGGAGTTCAAGAAGGAAATCGGTTCTGCAACGGTTCAACAAATAGCGAGAAAGAACGCCGAGGCTTGGAGAAGCTTCTTCACCCTTGCAAGAAAGAAGCGGAACGGAGAACTCCCCACGTGGCTTAAACCAAAACCACCGAACTACTTGAAGAAAGACGGGAAGAGAAAACCCTTAATCGTCCTGAGAAACGACCAGTACCGGATTGAAGGGAGCAAACTCATATTGAAAGGCCTCGGGAAGTTCAAACGCTTGGAAATCCAGTTCAAGGGGAGAATACACCTGAAGGGCAAGCAGGGAAGATTAGAAATAATTTACGACGAAGTTAAACGCAAGTGGTATGCTCACATCAGCTTCACGGTGGAGGAGAAACTTGAAGGTGAGGAATGGGTTAAGCTCCCAAGGAAACCAAAGGGGAACCTTTCAGCGGGGATTGACCTTGGAGTGAACAATTTAATGGCCGTTTACGTGGAGAATGGTCAGAGTTTTCTCGTGAATGGGAGACCGCTCAAGAGTATTGACTTCTACTGGCGGAAGAGGATTGCCGAGTATCAATCAAAACTCAACAAAAGTGGTGCTAAGACGAGCAGAAGGCTCAAAAGAATGCACGAGGGGGCTAAACTTCAGGCAAAGCACTACATTAATACCGCAGTTAGGGGAACAGTCCAGAGGCTCTACGAGTTGGGTGTTTCGAAAATCGTCGTCGGCTATCCAAAGGGAATTGCTCAAAACCCTGGGAAGGGCAAGAAGCAGAATTTCATCCTCTCTCACGTGTGGCGGTTTAACACGGTCATTAAACGTTTAAAAGAAGTCGCTGAAGAGTACGGTATTGTAGTTGAGGTTGTTGATGAGGCTTTCACTTCAAAGACCTGTCCCGTTTGCGGGAAGCCCCACGAGGGGGCGAGGTTCGTTCGTGGATTGTTTAAGTGTCCCGCAACGGGGCTTACTTTCAACGCTGACTTAGTTGGAGCCTTCAACATTTTGAAAACGGTGGTGGGAACCATAACCCCAAATCTGAGCGGTCTTTACGCCCAGAGGAGGGGTAACTGGCCGAAGACCCGGCCAGAGGGGTTCGAAGAACCCTCTTCGAGGGTTGCCCTGATGAGAACCCCTCAAACCTCCCCGTCAATGGCGAGGGGTTAACTCGCTGGAACCCTCGCCCCTCACGGCAGGGAGGAGGTCAGTTAGTTAAAGGTGAAGGACCATGTCGGAATTCTACAAAGAGAGGAAGCTGAGCTGTGGGGAGGATGTCGTACTGGCGCTGGCAATATTCGTGGTTTTTCTGGACTTTGTCAACGCCATAGTGCACAACAGCGACACCCAGCTCAGAACCTCGATATTCGCCCTGATCATCCTGCTGTTCGCCCTCTCCGTCAGGAAGTTCTATCCCAACCCGAGCAGAAGGATATGGCCGTGGATAAGCCCGATATACGACAACGGCGTCATGATAACCGTCGCGATATTCTTCCTGTTCCACGTGACGCTTCTCAACGTTCCAATACTCAACGTTGACCTGTACAACGTCTATGAGAACGGCGACATCATCGGCCACTCCCTCGGCGGCCTGATGATGTGGACGATATTCGCCAAGATAGCCCTCGAATACTCCGGGATCAACAACAAGGGCTGGAGTGCAAAGACCATCGTCAAGTACTCGATGGGGGCGCTTCTCATAATCGGCGTCCTGTGGGAGTTCATAGAGCTCGTCGCCTCGCTCACCATACTGCCCCACGTGGACGAGCCGATAAACAACAAGATTAGGGACATCATAATGGAGTACATAGGCGCGGGACTGATGACGATAGCGGTGCTGAAGACGAAGTATCCCTTCGACATGGGAGAATGGGAGTGATTTCCCTTTGATTTTGTCTCCTAATTCTCTGGGGGTCTTATTGCAACGCAATCGCTTACATGGCCTTCAGCAACTACCTTATGACGTTTCAATTCTCATGGAGTCTTATTGCAACTTTGGTGGAAGAAGGCCCAGGTGGGAGACGGCTAGGTGTTTCAATTCTCCCAGAGTCTTATTGCAACTATCCTCGCGGCAGTCAAGAGCATGGAAACCCGCGCCGTTTCAATTCTCCCAGAGTCTTATTGCAACCAGCTCCTTCGCCACGTCGGTGGTCGCGTCCACGTCGTTTCAATTCTTCCAGAGTCTTATTGCAACACAGTACCTCCACAGCCTGCCGTCAGAACTCATATAGTTTCAATTCTCCCAGAGTCTTATTGCAACTAGGACGATGTGCTTGAGCCTCTGTCCGCTGTAAACGGTTTCAATTCTCCCAGAGTCTTATTGCAACGTCGAGATTAATAACGCGATTAACATCGCGAGCCTGAGTTTCAATTCTCCCAGAGTCTTATTGCAACGTGGTCCATCAGAAGCGATACCATATTTTGTTCTTGTTTCAATTCTCCCAGAGTCTTATTGCAACGGGTTCTCCAGGGCCGGCCACCACAACCACCTATCCGTTTCAATTCTCCCAGAGTCTTATTGCAACTCGTGCTCGTCATCATAGCCCTCATGCACTACCTCTGGTTTCAATTCTCCCAGAGTCTTATTGCAACTGAGCTACCGCAAGTACAAGAAGATGAAGAAGTACAGTTTCAATTCTCCCAGAGTCTTATTGCAACCTGGTCGGCGTCCTGCTTTGGAACTTCCTCTCGACGTTTCAATTCTCCCAGAGTCTTATTGCAACTACACTATTGGATGAACTTTTGTCAAATCAAAACACGGTTTCAATTCTCCCAGAGTCTTATTGCAACTTGTTTATGTTTAGGGCTTCTCTAATCGCTTTGGGGAGTTTCAATTCTCCCAGAGTCTTATTGCAACCAAATCGAAGAGCTCAAGCAGGAGAACGCGGCTCTCGGTTTCAATTCTCCCAGAGTCTTATTGCAACCCACGCCGTCGTCATCTACCTTGCACCGGTCGAAGCGAGTTTCAATTCTCCCAGAGTCTTATTGCAACCGGTTATTTGATTACATAATTGTTGAATTGCATAATTAGTTTCAATTCTCCCAGAGTCTTATTGCAACGTCTGCTCCCAGTCCATAGAAGTTTCCACATTCCTGGTTTCAATTCTCCCAGAGTCTTATTGCAACACATCGAAAAGGACCTGCTGCTAGATCTCTCCGAGCTCGTTTCAATTCTCCCAGAGTCTTATTGCAACTGGCGAAGATCGTTACCGTACTTCTTCCAGTCGAGGCGTTTCAATTCTCCCAGAGTCTTATTGCAACGCATAAACGACAGTAGCTCGCAGTACATAAGAGTATCGTTTCAATTCTCCCAGAGTCTTATTGCAACTATTCAGCGCAGTCCTGTTCAAGTAAATTTTGAACACAGTTTCAATTCTCCCAGAGTCTTATTGCAACAGAGTTTACCCCACCAGAGAACGTTACAAAGCTGTAGTTTCAATTCTCCCAGAGTCTTATTGCAACTCCGCGTGCCGTTCGCTATCGTCACCGCGATTATTTGTTTCAATTCTCCCAGAGTCTTATTGCAACAGGGCGGGAATTCCGCCCGTTGGCCCAGTAAAGGCCTATGCAGTCTCGGATATTTAAACCTTTCTGAAAACCACCGGAAAAGGGGCCTCAAACGTCCTGAATTCAAGGGGCTTGTGAACACGTTTGGACCAAAACACCGTTCCCGGGCCGTTTTCTCCCCAATGAACAGGAACCTGCACGTGATTTCCCGTTAGTTCACGGCGTCCCAAAACGCTAGAAAACCCTCTTCAGGACAGAAAAACAGAAATGAACCGGTTTGTGCACGGAAGGAGTGTATTCCAACAGCGCCCTTCCTCGGTTCAGAACTTCGAAGAAAATTCGTTACCAAGTGCTGACTAGAATGCAACAAAAAGTTACGGCCCGAAGGATGCTAAAATCGATTTCCCAAGGCCGCTGAGAGCTTTGTTTCGACAGAAAACGGCGGTTAAAGTCGAGGGGCTTGAAATGGGGTGGAAGAATGTGATGACACCCGATCAGTACCTTATCCGCGGGTTGTACTCCAGGAGCATGAGGCCGTTCTTAAATATCCTTATCGTCCCGCTCTCTGAGAGGCTTATTGCCATGGCCTTGGTGAGCTTGGTTATTCCCGCGGCCGCTATGTGCCTGCTCCCCAGGCCCGGTGGAAGCATGAGGTCTATGACCTTCGGCTCGACCTCCAGGTAGCGGCCGGCGGCCGCGATCCTGCCGTCGTCGCGGACTATAAACGCCCCGTCCAGCTGGGCGAACTCCTTGATTATCTCCTTGCTGTCTCTGTCCAGAACGTTGACCCTGTGCCCCTTGAACGGGTTCGGGATGAGCTGATGGGAGTGCCTGAGAACGCGCCTGGTGTCGCCGATGACGAATATCGTCCCAACGGGCGTTCCCTCGCGGCCTTCCACGCTCAGTTCTATGGTTATCTCAAGCAGCCGCTGGAGCACGCTCTGATTCTGGGCAAAAAATCCTCTCATGGCGGATATGTTCTTTTTGACGGTCTTTATCCCTATCATCTCCCGGGTGACGTAGACGAAGGACTCGCCCTCTCCAAGGATGTCGTGTTCTATCAGAAACGCGGATATGAGGTTCAGGATGTTGTTCAGGTCGAGATTCTGGGGTATCGAGACCCGCTTGACCATCTCCTCCTCAACGTCGAAGGAGGAACCTACTATAACTATGGTAACGCCTGCGTCTCGAAGCCTCTCGGGGTCGATATCCTCCAGAATGACGAGGGCCTTGCCCCCCAGCTCCCTCACAATCCCTATCGCACTGTTTATTAAAACTTCAGGAATCTCCCTCCCCATGCTCACCAACCGTCTTGGATATTCGTGGGGACATAAAAACTTACCGCCCCAAAGCGTCCAGAAAACGTTAAAACGGGCGGCACGTAGTTTCGTTGGTGTGATGGATGAAGGTGGTAGTCGCGATAACAGGGGCCAGTGGCGCGGTCTATGGGCTCAGGCTCATCGATGTGCTGAGGGAAACGGGACACGAGGTCATCACCGTGGCCTCAAGGATGGGCCTCGCGGTACTCCGGCACGAGACTGGCGAGGATTTCAAACCGGATTACCTTGAAAGCGACCTCTTCGCCCCTATAGCGTCCGGCTCACATCCCTTCGACGCCATGGTGATAGCCCCTTGCTCTATGAAGACCCTTTCGGCAATCGCGAACGGCTACGCCGACAATTTGATCGTCAGGGCGGCGGATGTGGCGCTAAAAGAGAGGCGAAAGCTTGTCCTGCTCGTTAGGGAGACACCGCTGAGCTTGGTGCATCTACAAAATATGGTGAGGGTTACCCAAGCTGGAGCGGTGGTGATGCCAGCATCCCCAGGATTTTACACAAAACCCAAAACTTTGGACGATATAACAAACTTTATAATAGGAAAAATCCTAGATGTCCTTGGGATTGATAATCAAATCTACCCTAGGTGGGGGAATGAGAATGGTTCAGCTGGATGACCTCGATAGAGCGATACTCCGTCTGCTCAAAGAGGACGCGAGGCTTACGATATCAGAAATAGCAGAGAGGCTAAATCGCCCGGAATCCACCATACATTTCAGAATAAAGAAACTCCAGGAGAGGAGTTTTATTGAAAAATATACCATAGTGCTCGGTGAGCAGTTGCGGCCCAAAACCCTTGCTATTGTCTACGTTCAGGCCGAGACTCCCATTATTGAGGATTTCCTGGAAAGGTACATTCAGTACCTTATGAAAACCCTGTCCCTGCTTCCCAACGTGCTCGCTGTTGCACGGAGCGATAAGGACGGTGTTGTGGCTATAATCGGCGGTGAGAACGGGGAGCAGATTAACAAATTCGTGGAGGAGACCATACAGGTCATGCCCACACTGAAAAGGGTGGAAGTGTTCCCTGTGAATGAATTCGTCAAGGGGGATAGCTTAGCGGGATTCCTGGTGAGCGTCTAATGGAGATCGAGGTAAAGTTTCGCATCGACTTCAATCAGGCCAGGGCTGCTATAGAATCCCTCGGTGCGGACTTCGTGCAGGAGGAGCTCCAGGAGGATCTCTATTTCTCCCTTCCTCCACATGAGCTTCTTCGGGTTCGGAGACTCTCGAACCTTGGGAGGTCTTTCTTAACCTACAAGCGCATAGCCGACCCCGGGCGAAACGAGGAGTTCGACGAGATCGAAGTGGAGGTTTCGGACTTCGACGGGACCGTCGAGATCCTGAAGCGCCTCGGGTTCAGGGAGGATATTTGGATCAGGAAACGCCGCCTCGTTTACCGGCTGGATGGCGTTACCTTCGAGCTGAACGAGGTAGCTGGGCTGGGGGACTTCCTGGACATCGAGGTCATCTCGGACAACGTGGAAGAAGCCAAGCGCAGGATATGGGAAATCGCCGGAAGGCTCGGCCTCACAGAGGATGACGTTGAGCCGAGGCTCTACCAAGAACTCATCCGCGAGAAAATGGGAAGAAGGTAAGGTTAGCGGGCGGTGGCAACTATCTTGATGATGTCATTGAACTCCAGCTCGTAGTCTTCTCCAACGCGCCTGTGGGTTCTCGCGTTCACCGCGTAGAGGAAGGTCTTCCCGAGGTCGGTGTGAACCTTGTATGCCAGGGCCCTGGGGGTTGAACCCTTCGGAAGCAGGTGGACGTGGGGCAGGACGTTTCCGAACCCGTCGGTGAGCTTGTGCTCGTCCTCCACAGGGTAGACGGGGATGAGCTTCAGGAGCTCAAACGTTGCCCGGTTTATTACCTCCTGGACTCCAGTGGAGCCGAAGCGGTCGAGGACCTTCTCCTTTATGAGCATGAGCGCCTTCTCCTGCTTTCCACTCATCGGCTTAAGGATTTTGAAGTCGCTCGAACCGGGGACGTAGTCGATGAATCCCGCCTTTGCCGCCTTTCTCAGCGTCAGCTCCGCCGCCGCACTCGTCGGGACGACTATATACCCCCTGCTCTTCCCCTTCGTTATCAGGCGCTCTATCTGAGCGTCGGCCGCCGCGTCCGCCTTGTTGGCGGCAATTATTATCGGCTTGTTTATCTTCCTCAGCTCGCGGACGAAGGCCAGCAGGTCTTCATCGCTCCACTTGGTTGGGTCGTTGTCCAGGCCGAGCTTGTGGATGGCCTCGAAGGCATCCTCCTCACTCACACCTATTCCCGTCAGCTGGTCCGCTATTGCCTGGGCGAGCTTTAGGTGCTGGAGCTTTATCCTCTTCGCGAACTTCTCCCAGTTCTTGTGGAGGATGCCGTAGATCCAGTAGTCTATCTCCCTCTCAAGAAACTCTATGTCCTCCACGGGGTCGTGGTGGTCGGTCGGCTGGCCCTCGGCGTCGGTCTTTCCGGTAACATCGACGACGTGGATTAAAGCCGAGGCCATTCTGAGGTCATCGAGGAACTTGTTGCCCAGTCCGCGCCCCTCGTGAGCCCCGGGAACCAGTCCGGCAACGTCAATCATCTTTATCGGGATAAGCGCCTTCCCATCACGGTACTCGTAGTTCTGGGGGTTTGGCTGGCAGCCGAGCTCTTTGCAGGGGTGATCCGTTATCGCGTAGGTGACCCCAACGTTCGCGTCTATCGTAGTGAACGGATAATTGGCAATGTCAACGTCAACGAGAGTAGCCGCTGAGAAAAAGGTCGACTTTCCAACGTTTGGCTTTCCAACGACACCTATCTCCATACTCACCACCGGGCTAACTTCGCGGGAGGGTTTTAAGGGGTTTCGGCCGAAAACTATAACTCCCCCTTTCCCTAATTCCTCCAGTGAAACCCATGCGAATACACGTCCTTGTCGAGGACTATTCTGGCTACGAAAGCCTATCTTGCACCGCACGGGGTGAGTTTCCTTGTGGAAAAGGGTGGAAAGAGAATCCTCTTCGACACCGGCCAGAGCGCCGGGTTGAGGCTGGTATAGCCTTTCTGAAGATCTGCCGCGGGCGCTTCCACAAGCTCCACTCCGGAATGGTCATCGAGCTCGGAGTTCCTCCAGGCCGAGGGCAAGCCTCACGGCCCTCTCCGCTATCACGTCGAGCGGATCGATGAGCGGGACGCTGAGGTCTTCGGGCTTCAGGGCAACGCTGACCTCCGTGCAGCCGGCTATTATCCCGTCGACCCTGCGCTCGAGCCTTCTGGCCACGTCCAGGAGGAGCTTCCTCCCCAGCTCAACGTTCCCGGCCTTGACACCCTCGTAGATTCCCCTCATAACGAGCTCCTGGTCCTTCCTGCCCGGAACGGCAATCTCCACCCCGTGAGATAACAGCGCCCTGTGGTAGACGAGCCCCTTTATCGTGCCGTCCGTCGCGAGGAGACCGACCTTCCTGAGGCCCATCCTCTTGACCGCTTCCGCCGTCTCTTCAACCATGCTTACGAGGGGGATGTTTATCGCCCTCTGAATTGTCTCGGCGAAGAAGTGGGCGGTGTTGCAGGGCATTATGATGAAGTCCGCGCCCCAGCTTTCGAGCTTTCGCGCGCTGTCTGTGAGCTCGGGCCTCGGGTCCTCCCCCTTCCCCAGTATGAAGGCCGTCCTGTCCGGTATCTTCGGGTTGTTGTAGATGATTATCCTCGGGTGCTCCTGGTCGCGCTTTGCAGGGGTCTTCTCGACTATCCGCCTGAAGAGCTCGACCGTTGCGAGCGGCCCCATGCCCCCGAGGATACCTATGACGCGCTCGGTCATCGGTTCATCCCACCGAACATTGGAGGGAAATCTTTTTAAGGTTCCCATTATGATTGAAATCATCATGTCTAAATACGACATGTCTGGGTGAGGAATATGTTGAACTACAAACGTGTAACCCCCAGGAAGATACCGGACATAAGGGAGAGAAAAGCATACCTGGTCGGAGGAGGAATAGCCTCTCTAGCTGCGGCGGTTTTCCTTATCAGGGACGCCAGAATGCCTGGGGAGAACATCTACATCATCGAGAAGACCCCGCTCAACGGCGGCTGCCTCGACGGTTCTGGAGACCCCGAGAATGGCTACCTGCTCAGGGGTGGCAGGATGTTCGAGGAGCACTATGAAGCGACATGGGACCTTCTCGGGAGCATACCCTCCCTCGACGATCCTGAGAAGACCATCCTCGACGAGGTCGTCGAATTCAACAGAGAATACGTTGGCTCTTCCAAGTGCCGTCTCGTTGGGACACCCGGTAAGAAGGTTGATTTCAGCAAATATGAACTAAGTTTCAGACATCTTAACGAGATGAACGAGCTTATCCTGACCCCAGAGGAGAAGCTGGCCGGCATAACAATAGAGCAGTGGTTCTCGGAGGACTTTTTCAAGACCAACTTCTGGTACTTCTGGGCCACGATGTTCGCCTTCCAGCCCTGGCACAGTGTGGCCGAGATGAGGCGCTACATGCTCCGCTTCATGCACCTCGTTCCCGGCCTCAACAGGATAGAGGGCGTCAAGAGAACCCCCTATAACCAGTACGACTCGATAATCCTGCCGATACAGAAGTGGCTCCAGGAGCGTGGCGTTAATTTCCTCATGGGAACCAAAGTGGTGGATGTCGAAATAGAGGAGAGGGAGGGCAAGAAATACGTGACAAAGCTCTACACCAAGGGGCAGAAGGGCGATGGCGTGATAGAAGTTGGCGAGAAAGACCTCGTCTTCATAACCCTCGGCTCGATGGTGGACAACTCCACCTACGGCGACCTCGATCACCCACCGGTTCTCAACAGGGGAGAGGGTGACAGCTGGGCGCTCTGGAAGAGGCTCGTGGAGAAGGACCCGTCCCTAGGAAACCCAGAGGTCTTTGCGGGCAACATAGACAGAACCAAGTGGGAGTCCTTCACAATAACCTTCAAAGGCGACAGGTTCCTCAGAATGCTGGAGGAGTTCACCGGCAACAGGACCGGAACAGGCGGCCTCGTCACCTTCAAGGACTCCTCCTGGCTGATGTCCATCGTGGCTTTCAGACAGCCTCACTTCAGGAATCAGCCCGATGACGTCACCGTCCTCTGGGGCTACGGTCTCTTCGTCGATAAGGAAGGCGACTACATCAAGAAGCCGATGAGTCAGGCGACCGGCAGGGAGATATTCCTAGAGCTGCTCTACCATCTCGGCTGGCTCGATAAGAAGGACGAGCTTATGGAGGACGTCATAAACGTCCGCACTGCCATGATGCCGTACATCACCGCCCACTTCATGCCGAGGAAGCCGGGTGATAGGCCACCCGTCATTCCAGAGAACTACGCCAACCTGGCATTGATGGGCCAGTATGTGGAGGTGCCCGGTGAGTGTGTCTTTACCGTTGAGTACTCAGTCAAGTCCGCAATGATGGGCGTTTATGGCCTCCTAGAGCTCGGCAGAGAAGTTCCGCCGGCATACACTCCCTATCAGAAAGTTCCGGTTCTTCTGAAGGCCGTTGAGACGCTTGTCGACGACGACAAAAAGGAGCTGTTCAAGCACTCCATGATGCTCTACCTGGCCGGAAAGCTCTGAGGGGCTTCCACTTTTTCTTATCCGCTTATTGTGCTCTAAAGACAGAGAATACCCGCAAAAATGGAGGAGGAGTTTATTCCTCCAGCCACGCCGAGTCGTCGCCCCTGTAGTTCAGCTTCACCACGAAGAGCCTGAAGGGTTCGTCGCTCTCATTGATGACCCAGTGGACCGTTTTGGGTTTGACGAGAAAGATGTCGCCGGGCCTCGCGAGGTATTCAGTCTCGCCGATGCCGAGCCTTGCCTCGCCGCTCATGATGTAGAACAGCTCGTACTGGTGGAGGTGGTAGTGCTTTTTGACGGTCTGCTTTGGCTTGACCTCGACTATCTGGGCGTAGCTTCCCTCAGGGAGCTCTCCTTCGAAGAGGGGGAGCTTCCGATAGGTGCCCCTGTCTATGAGGTTCTTGATTTCGGCCTTCATGTGGGAAAATCCACAACGAAAAATAAAAAGATTGCCGGTTCATGCCCGGCTGTCTTCACCGTGCAAACGGACAAAGGCCAGAGTCATCACGAGGTCGATGGCCAGCAGGGCCGTAAGAACGACGATGGCCGTTCCCATCTTCCCGTAGAGGGCCACAACTAAGGACGCAGCCAAGTAGCCGGAGAGTCTTTTGAAAAATGACGTAAGGGAAGTGGAATAGTTCCTTCTGTACGCTTCTAGGGGCCAGGGGTTATTGACCCGCATTTATAACCCTCCTCTCCGTCACATGGTCCATTACGGCAGAAACCCACACATGCCAGCCCCCTGCTGTAGTTTCTTGAGGAACTCTTCCAAGGAGCCAGACCAACCACCCCGAATTCCGGGATACCAAAGATACCGTCAGGTTTTCACCGGGCTCCCAACATTCTCGCCCCTGATTACGAGGACTATGACAACGATAGCCCCTCCAATCCCTGCCATCAGAAAACTCCCCCACGCTGGAAATGCCAGCGCCTTTGCAATACCCCCGAGCAGAAACTCCCATGCGGTTGCAACAAGGAGCCCGCATAGGAGGGAGTGCTTTCTTTCGATAACCCTCACCAGCACCACGGGGACGAGGTACAGGAATGCCACGGTTATGAAAGCTCCTGCGAGCGCCCCCGCGGGGGAGTAAACTTCCCTCAAATAAAGGAAATGACCAAGGAGGAAAAGGAAGGAGATTAACGCGTGAAATCTAATTCCCTCCATGCTTCCACCCCCAATTACGAACCCATTACGAGTGGACCACGCTCGTGCCTGTTTCAAAACAGCACTACGCAACGCACAGATGAGAGGCAACCGTTCCATACCTCCTCACTGATCACCAACGAGTTCAGGTATATTCCTGCATTAAGTTGTTTTCACTCATCATATATAACACTTTCGTTAGGAACAAACGTCTACAGCCGATGTTGTTTGACTTCTGTTCTATAACCAGGTAATAACCCATATCGGGTTTCGACCTCCATCGAAAGGCTCAAAAGGCTTTTATATGGGGCCCTCGATACCACTGATTGAACAAACATCTACGGTGGTGACCATGGAGGCACTTGAAAGGGCCCTTAAGTGGGCTGAGGAGAACCTGAAAGCCGAGTACATCGAGCTCCGCTACGAGGACCTGAGGAAAACCACGCTCGGCCTCAAGGACGGTGTTTTTACCAGCTTTACGGGGAAGCTGAACAGGGGTGTTGCCATCAGGGTTCTGGCCGATGGAGCGTGGGGGTTTGCCTCAACCAGCGACCTCTCGAACCTCGAGAGGAAAATTGAGGAAGCCTACAAGCTCGCCAAAGCTGCCGCCGAGACCAAGAGGGAAAAGATAGAGCTGGCCGAGATAAAGCCGGTCGAGGACTTCGTGAAGAGCAAAATGAAGGTCAAGCCAGGGGAAGTTGACATAGAGGAGAAGGTTGCCCACCTGAGGGAGCTGGAGAGGCTCCTCAAGGAGGACGAGGCCGTTAAGAGCGTCCATGTCCGCTACGAGGACGGCGGCGGGCAAAAAATCCTCCTCACCAGCGAGGGAACGCGCATAGAGTGGGACTACAACTACCTCTACCAGGGAACCTACGTCACCGGAAAGGCGGACGGAAAGCTGGCCATGGCCAGGGACAGCATAGGCGCCGTGGACTACGGCTGGGAGCTCATGACCGACGTTGAGCCAAACGAAAAGGTTACCGAGAGGCTCCTCAGGAAGATGCACAGCCAGCTGAAGGGCATTGCCCCGAAGCGCGGCGAGTTCCCCATCGTTGCGGGGCCAATCGTCGTTGGAATCATCGCCCACGAGGCACTCGGTCACCTCGCGGAGGCCGACTTAACCGTAAACTCACCCTTCAAGGATCTCATCGGAAAGCAGATTGCTCCTGAATACGTCACGATGAGCGAGCGCTACGTTGAGGGTGGCTTCGGAAACGACAGGTACGACGATGAGGGCGTCCCGGTGAGGGACATACGCATCATCGAGAACGGCATTCTCAAGGAGATAATGCTCAACCGCGAGTACGCTGCAAAGTGGGGCATGGAGCCGAACGGTCACGCGAGGGCCGAGAGCTACCGCTATGCGCCGATAATCAGGATGAGGAACACGATTTTCGAGCCCGGAGACCACAGCTTCGAGGAGCTCATCGAGGACATCAAGTTCGGCTACTACGTCGTTGACTTCCGCGGCGGTCAGGCCCAGCTCAACAGCGCCTTCCAGGTTGGCGTCCAGGAGGGCTACGTCATCAGGAACGGTGAAATCGCCGAGTCGATAAGGGACACCTCGATTACCGGAGTTGCCATCGAGGCCCTGAAGAAGATTTCAGCCGTCGGCAGGGACTTCGGTCTTGAGGTCGGCTTCTGCGGAAAGGGACAGACGGCCTTTGTAAGCTCAGGTGGACCGCACATGCGCTTTGACGGAGGAATCCTCATCGGGTGAGGTGGTGAAGATGGAAGAACTCATAAGGTACGGCGAGAAGTTTTTCGACGAGCTTGAGATTGCCGTTTACCGCTCCAAGGATGTGACCGCCAACGTCGAGCTCAACGAGATTTCGATGGCCTCCACTAGGAGCGGGGCGGTTACGATACTCCGCGGAATAAAGGACAAGCGCCTCGGACTGGCCATAATCGACAGTGACGAGCCGGCCAGGATAAGGGAGGCCATAGAGCAGGCGGCGAAGATGGCGAAGCTGAACAGCAGGGACGAGAAGTGGGTCTCCCTGCCCGAGCCCGGCAAATACCGGGAGAAGCCGAAGCCCAACTACGAGCTGAAGGATGCCTCCCCGGATCAGCTCGTTGAGATGCTCGTCCGCGGCATAAAACTCGCCCGTGAGAAGGACGAGAACGTCATCGTGGCGGGCGGAGAGGGCGGCGTTTCGTGGGAGGAGCGCCACATCGTCAACTCCCACGGAATAGACGTCTTCCAGGAGGGCGGAGCGGCCTTCTTCTTCATCGAACTCGTCGGAAGGAAGGGCGACGTTGTAACTCCCGGAATCTTCGACTTCGATGCCAGGAGGGACCTCAACCTGGACGTTGACGGGGTCGTCGAGAGGGCGGTTCAGAAGGTCAGGTGGGCGTACAGCGTCACGGCTAGCAGGAACGAGGAGGTTCCGATAATACTCGGCCCCTGGGCAATGGCGGGGCTCTTCAGCTACGCACTTTTCCCGGCCTTCAGCGGTGAGCGCCTGGTTAAGGAGACGACACCTCTGGCAGAAAAGGTCGGGGAGACGATAGCCAGCGACGTGCTCACGATATACGACGACCCGTTCCATCCGCTCGCCATCGAGCCAGCCATAGCGGACGGTGAGGGCATCCCGACGAGGAAGAACGTCCTCATCGAGAACGGAACCTTCAAGGGCTTTGTCTGGGACAACTATTGGGCAAAGGTCCACGGCACCGAGAGCACCGGAAACGGCAAGCGCGACCTGAACAGCGGGGGAATAAACATCGGGTTCCACAGCATGGTCATCGAGAACGGAAAGCGCTCGCTGGAGGATATGATATCCGAAATCGAGCACGGCTACTTCGTCGACGGCTTCCAGGGCGCCCACTCAAGCAACCCCGACAACGGAAACTTCGCCGTCACCGCCAACCCGGCGTTCCTCATCGAGGACGGAGAGGTCAGGGGGGCGAGCGTCTTCCTCGTTGCGGGCAACATCTACGAGCTGCTGAAGCAGGCGAGTGAAGTTTCGAAGGAGCAGACGGTAATGCCCTTCATGACGACCATCATAACGCCCTTCGTGAAGTTTGAGAACGTGAAGATAGCGGGGAAGTGACGGAATCCTCTTTCTTTTTTCTCCCGAAAGCTTGCCCCTCAGGACTGGAGAGCAGACTAAAAGAAGGAAAAGCTAAACGGAGAATATTCTTATCGTGTTAGTCCCCACGGTCTTTCCTATCGGGGTTCCCTTCGTTAGCAGAATCGTGTCGTTCTCCTTGACGAGACCGAGACCGCGTATCAGGCGTAGTATCTCCTCCTCGCTGGTCTCCTCCACGACGAATGGATAGACGCCGTAGGAGAACATCAGCGTGTTGCCAACCCATTCGTCCTGCACGAAGGCGAGGACCCACTGCTTCGGCTTGAAGCGCGAGATGAGCCTCGCGGTCTCGCCCGTCCTCGTCGGGGTGAGGATGTGCTTGATGTCCATCGAGTTAAGAGCCTCAATGATGCTCCTCGCTATCGTGTCCTTTATGGTGCCTTTCCTGGGCATCCTGCCCTTCCACTCGCTCATCTTCCACTCCACTATGCGCGCGGACCAGAGGGAATCCCTGTACGCCTCGATAGTCTTGGCTATCCTGGCCATCATCCTCACGGCATCGACGGGATATCTGCCGACCGCCGTTTCCTCCGAGAGCATCACCGCGTCCGTACCGTCAAGGATGGCGTTGGCGACGTCGGTGACTTCGGCCCTCGTGGGGAGCTTCTCCTCGGTCATGCTCTCGAGCATCTGCGTCGCGGTAATGGCGGGCTTGCCGGCGACGTTGGCTTTGTGGATGAGCTTTTTCTGAAGGATGGGAAGCTTCTCTATGGGCATCTCAACCCCGAGGTCGCCGCGCGCTATCATTATGCCATCGGCGGCGCGGAGGATCTCATCGAAGTTCCTGACGGCGTCTGGCCGCTCTATCTTTGCAATGATAAACATCCTGCCGCCTTTTTCCTCAACAAAGCGCCTCACCTTCAGAATGTCATACGCCGAGCCGACGAAGCTTATGCCTATTGCATCGACGCCGTGTTCAATGGCGAACTCTATGAACCGGAGGTCACTCTCGGTCACCGCGTCTATTGCAATCCTTGCCTTCGGAACGTTTATGCCCTTGTGGGAAAAGAGGGTTCCCCCAACCAGGACTTTACAGACCACGTCGGTATCGTGGACTTCCTCCACGCGGAGGGCGATAAAACCGTCGCTCAGGTAGATGACGTCTCCCCTGGAAACCATCTTCGGAAAGTCCTTGAACTGGACCGGAATAAGGCCTTCGTTGCCGACCACATCCCTGGTGGTGAGCGTTACCGTCTGCCACCTTCTGAGGGTCACTGAACCGCCAGCAATCTCGCCAACGCGGATTTTTACCCCCGGAAGATCGCCAAGAATCGCCACGGGGCGGTTCAGCCTTCGAGCCGCCTTCCTCACCAGCTCAATGGTGCGGGCGTGCTGCTCCAGGTCTCCGTGGGCAAAGTTTATACGCGCCACACCCATTCCTGCCTTTATCATTGCCTCGATCGTTTCGCTCTTGAGGGACGCGGGTCCGATGGTGGCCACAATCTTCGTCTTATGAGCGGGAAGCCTCATGTTCTCTCACCCAACTATGTAGTTTTTCACGGCTCCTAATAACCTTTTGCCAAAGTCAGTGATCTATCTGTTCTCAAGGGTGAAGCCGGACCACTCGACGGCCCGCTTAAGGCTGATAAAACAGGAGTCGCAGTAACCGATCGTGATGGAGTCCCACTCGTCCATACTGGACGGAGAGTTCATGACGCAGTTGTTGGGACAGTGCTCAAGGCCAAAGCTGTGGCCAATCTCGTGAAGGATACCCTTGAGAAGGCGGGTTTTAAAGATTTCCAGCCCCGCCCACAGACGGGTTTTCTCCCCTTCATCGGAACCTCCAAATAGCCGTGAGAGTTCAGGGGGTTCAAAGGGATTCATGGATAGAACCATTACCCTGAGCTCGCCGTGGGTTTTGTGGATTCCCATGAACTTCTCGAAGAAGTCCAGGTATGGGTTGCGAGAAACGAGGGGAAACGTGGTTAGGGCAAATATTTTGTTCATCCTGATGTCCGACCTGCCCTCTATTTCGTTGAGCAGCCGGGCGTGGAGAACCTCCGTAAGAACCTCGAGGGGATAGGCGCGGATTTTCCCTTCGGGGGTGTATATGTCTATCAGATAACCCGGCTCGAGCTTGAGCTTTCCAACGTAGAGAAACCTCAGGGGAAGACTGTTCTCCTCAAAGAATCTGTTAGCCCCGTCGAATACGTCAAAGACAACTTCTTTTATCAGGCCATCACTTATGAAGTTGCCGACGTATGTGAAGGCTATGAACTCCATTATTTCATCACAGAAAAAGGCTCTCCCCAGACTTATTAAGCTTTTAGGTGATTAGCCGGTTGCACCACAAAAGTTTTTAATCACCCTCTGGAGGGTCTTACGGGCGATGGCGTCCGCCCGGGCTTCGAGCCGAACCGCCCGAGAGGGCTGATGACGCCTGTTCTCCGTCAAAACTTCAGGAGGCGGTGGAATGGGCTCGAAGCTTTATGAAATTGGACGATTCATTAACGCTGATTCGCTCATCAGGTACATAGAGGAAAGACGCCATGAGGACGGTGGCTACTGCTTCGTCAGCGTTCTGGACGATACCAACGTCAATGACACGTACTATGCCATCAAAATTTACGACCTCCTCGGCCTTGAGATTCCCGAGAAAGAAAGGACGGTGGAGTTCCTGGAAAGGGCAATACAGCCCCAGACCGCTGTGGTGGCGATAGCAATGGCCTTTGAAGGGCTGGCCATGTTGGGGGCGGAGGACGTTGCGATGGAGCACATTGACATCGTTTTTACCAAGTACAACCCGCTGGAAGGCAAATTTGCCGTCGGTCTCGGCGGAAGTGAGGAGTTCGGAACGGCAACACCGCTGGAGGCAACCTACTGGGTGGTCAAGGCGTTTAAAGCCATAGGGTACGAGTTCAGCGCCGATGAGAGGGACGCCATAAGAACCTTCGTCATGAGGTTCAGAAACGGCAACGGGTACGGCGTTAAGGGGCCAACGACGACGATGACCTACCAGGCAATCCACACACTCCGGGCCCTCGGCTACAGGCCACCCAAGAGTCCTCACTTCAGGAACTGCGAGTTCTGCGGTGACTGGGGCGGTTTCACCGAGGTCCCCTACAGCCTGCCCCCGTACCTGGAGCCGACCTTCTACGCGGCCAGGGGGCTGGAACTTCAGGGTGAAACCCCAGGCTGCCCGAGGAGGCACATCTGGTTCATACGCCAGCTGCAGAATCCCAACGGCGGCTTCAGACGCTCTCTGGAACTGGGCATTTCGAACTTCCAGAACACGTACCGGGCCCTGGCCGTGCTGGATTTCATGAAGCGCTACCTCTGAGTGGTGTGAATGGACCTCATTGGCATGTATCTCCGAGATGCGATGGGAGACGGCTGTCCCGTCTGTAGAATACTCCGCAAATACGAGGAGTCTGAGATAGAGACGATCCTCTACGAACACGTGAACGATCCGGGGGTGCGGGAGAAGTTCAGGGAGAGCCTAGGCCTCTGCACCCATCACGCATGGAAGACCCTCAGGGAGGCCTACTCCGACCCCCTCCTCGGGCCGCTGGGAGTGGCCATCATCTACCTGAGCATTCTCTCCGAGTACGTGGCATCGCTGGAAAGGGGCCGTATCCCCGAGGAGGGGGAATGCTTCCTCTGCCGGCTGGTGGAGGAGAAAGAGACCAGCACTGTGGAAGCTTTTGCGGAGAGGATTGAGGAGCTTCTCCCGGAGTACCGGAACTCCGAATCCATACTGTGCAGGAGACACTATGAGATGCTGGTGTCAACCCTCCAACGGACGAACCCCCAGGCGGCCAGGAGGCTTGAAAGCCTCCAGCTGGAAAAGCTACGGGTTCTGGAGAGGCGCCTCGGGTCATTCATAGATAAATTCGACTACCGTGCCAGGGAGAAACCCACGAAAGAGGAGATATCATCACTGCCCCTTGCGATAGAAGCTCTGAAGGGTCTCGAAACTGGAGTAACGGTTAGAAAGAGGGGGAAAGGAAAAGGTCGGAGGGGCTTTCCGTGGAGATAGAGGTCACGGACGACGAGCTAAAGGAGATAAGGAAGAACCGGGGGGAGATAGAGGCCAGGTTTCGGGACCTGGAGGGCCTTGAGAGAACCCTGAGGGTTCTAAAGCTACGTTTTCTCATCGAGCAGAGGGAAAGGATCAAGAGGAGGCTCATCGAGATGAAGGCAAACTACGAAGAGCTGATCGAGTTTGAAGAAATGGCCAAGCTGGACAAGAGGTTCCTGATGGCGTTTCGGAAGGAGCTCAGTGAGGAAAATAGACAGCTCAGGGCAGGGCTGGAGGGCAGAAGAGGATGAAACTCACGGTGCGTGGGAGGGGCTGGCGAAGGGTAACGTTCAGGATTCCGGACGAAATTATGGAGCGAATCAAGGAGCTCTGTGAACGCTATGGATTCCGGGTTGAAGAGGCGATCAGGATAGTGCTTATTCACGGCTACCTGGAGGACGACCCCAACGCCAACGAGGAAACGTTTGAAAGGCTCAAAGAGGAAATATCCCGGCTTGAAAAAGAACTCTACGAACTGGAGGGCAAATGGTCCCCTCTGAAGTTCCGCTCATACTACATCGCACTGGACAACCAGAACCTTGCGATACAGCTCTCAGCCATGATTGCCGAGAACAGGAGACTCCGTGAGCGGCTGGGACTTCCGGAGAGGGACTACGGTGAGGTCGAAAAGAAGATACACTACTACCTCAACTTTGGGGAAAAGACTAACCCAGCAGTTTCTCCCTGAGGGGAGAAACCCACGCGGATTCCAGCAACATTGAGAGCAGAACCGTCATCAGCCCGGCGCTCAGTATCAGCTCCCCCCACTCAACAAGCTCATGGCTGCCGTAGACCCTCCCGAGGACGACGGGCAGTATGGCCATGCTCGCGGCAACGGCACCCTTCGGGCCCTCCAGGGATACGAAGAGGTACCTCCTGAGGCCGGTGAAGGGCAGGATGACGAGGGAAGCCAGCGGCCTGGCGACGAAGATGACGAAGAGGGCCACGAGGAGCGATACCACTATCGTTTTCCACTCCAGGCCGGTGAGGTCGAGGCTTGCACCGAGGAGCACGAAGATGAATATGACCGAGAATGTCGAGAGGACGTCGTTGAACTCCATGTTCCTCTCCACCGCATCGTCCACCCTGCTGTTTTCCTTCCTGAAGAACTCGCGGTGGTTTCCAAGGATGAGACCTATGACGGTAACGACGAGGAAGCCCGATGCCCCCAGGAACTCCCCGACAACGTAGCCCCCGAAGGCCATCGCCAGACCGAGTATCTGGGTGTAGGGGCTTCTGTAGAGGCCAAGCCTCGCTATGGCCTGGTACGCCATGTAGGCTATGGCCGCTCCAATGGCCGCCGAGACGAATATCTGGTAAAGGAAGTAGGCCACGGCCGCCCAGTACAGCCCCGCACCCTCCAGAACGGGCCCGATGGGAGCGTAGCCCGGAACCTCTGGAACAACCAGGAAGAGCGCCACCATCGTGAGGATTATCGCAAGGGGGCCGTTGAATATCGACTCGGAGATTATTATCGTCTCGACGTCCTCGGGAACCTCGTGCTCCCTGAAGAGGGGTATAAGGGTCGCGGGGTCCGTTCCAGAGACGATGGCCCCGAAGAGAAAGCCGACCGAGAGGGGGACGTGGAAAGCCCAGGAAAAGAACCAGCCGGCGAGGAGTGCAGTCCCAAGAAGGCCGGCCGTATCGAGGAGTGTTATGACGAGCTTGTGCCGCCTGAGAACGTGGAGCTTGAGGTCAAACCCTGCCGCGAAGAGAACCAGAAAGAGACCGAAGGCGCGGACGTAGTAGAAGAGCACCCTGGCGGTGTGAGGGAGAATGAGACTGAGGACGGGCCCCACAAGAACGCCGAGGAGGACGAGAAGGGGAGTGTAGGGAAACTTCGTCTTCCTGCTGATGAGCATCGCCAGTATGCCCGAGAGAAGAACTACCAGTGAAGCGAGGGCGATGGTCTCTATTCCAAATTCAAAGCTCGGAATCCCCGGCATGTTTGCCACACTCCTACAGCGGCGGGGAATTATTTAAGGGTATTGCAACCCAGGGGCCCAAAATCTTAAGTAGGGGTTGCGGGATGCATGCTGGAGACGGGAGAAAGGCAGAGGAGAGGGTGATATCGTGAACTTCAGAATAGTAACCGCGATAATGCTGGGCGGCGCCCTCGGTGCGCTGGCAAGGTTCTACATTTCGGGAATCCTGCCGGTTTACAGGGAGTTTCCCGTCGGAACGCTCATGGTCAACAGCATAGCCAGCCTGATCCTTGGTTACCTCTACGGCCTGCTCTTCTGGGGCATAGACGTCCCCGCCGACTGGAGGGCGTTCTTCGGAACGGGCTTCTGCGGTGCTCTGAGTACGTTTTCCACCTTCTCCTACGAGACGTTCTCGCTCCTCCGTGAGAGGGAGTACCTTATAGCGGGCCTCAACATCGCGGCAAACGTTATAATAACCATCACTCTAGTATTCGCGGGCTTTCTGCTGGCCCGGAGGTGATTGAATGGTCGAAGTCGAGCACTGGAACACCCTCCGCCTTCGCATCTACATAGGCGAGAACGACCGCTTTGAGGGAAAGCCACTCTACAAGGCGATAGTGGAGAAGCTCCGCGGGATGGGTATCGCGGGGGCAACCGTTTACCGCGGCATCTACGGCTTTGGTAAGAAGAGCCGCGTTCACTCCGCGGACGTTATGAGGCTCTCAACCGACCTGCCCATCGTAATCGAGGTCGTTGACAGGGGGTACAAGATCGAGAAGGCCATAAACGAGGTAAAGCCCATGATAAGGGATGGTATGATAACGGTTGAGCCCACCATAGTCTTGTGGGTGGGGACGTCTGAGGAAGTGAGGAGGTTCGAGGAGGATGCTGTCAGTCATTAACTATGTCCCAGTATTGCATTCTTATTGGGTGCCTCAATTTTTTGGACTGTGAACTTCAAAACTCCGCGGTGGCGGAGTGGGTTCAGTATAACATTGCAGTCCTGCCCTGACCACCACTGCCCCGGGAAGGATATCCAATAACTTAATAAATGATTAAAGTACTAACTTCTGAACAGAACCCTACGTTAAAGTCAATGGGGGTTCGGGTATGCTCTCGCTCGAATTTGAGGTTCCAGTAGAACTCCTTAATACTATCATGGACACAATACTTGAAAGTGAGGTTTCGTTGAAGTGGGTGTATTATAGTGAGGAAAGAAACAGTGTGGTGGTGCGACTATCCGTTCCGAGGGAGGAGTTATGTGAGTACCTCCTCAGGTTAACCGTCGCCCTCCCAACCTCCCTGGAAGTAAGCGTGGTTGAGGCAAAAGAGGGACACACGTACATCCACGAGGCGTTTCTGATTAACGTTGAAGTGATGTCCAGAACGTATCCTGTGGTGATACTCTTTGAGTATACCCGCGGCAAATTTTACCCGAGCGACATAACAATAGGAATTAAACCCAATGCCCCCCGGGAGCTCATAGACGCGGTGTCCCATCTAACAATCGGACGGGTGAGGATAGGAGACGCCAAAGTAGTCAAGAGGATCGTGACCAAAAACGCGGTTTTCATCATGCTGAGGAGGGATGTAAACAACGATACCGTTCGACGGTACTGGATGACTGCCGTTTAACCCCGCCGGGCGGGACGCCTCCTTCTGTGGGAGGGGTGGTTCACTCCTGTGAATCTCGCTGGGTTTAGCGGATCCTCCAGTAATGTTTTAACCCCCAAGCCCCTTAATTATTTTGGAGGTGTTTCCATGCTTCACCACGTTAAGCTTATCCATGCCACGAAAAGCAGAAAGCTCGTCGGAAAGAAAATCGTTCTCGCGATTCCAGGGAGTATAGCGGCCGTCGAGTGCGTTAAGCTTGCGAGGGAGCTGATACGGCACGGCGCTGAGGTTCACGCGGTCATGAGTGAGAACGCGACCAAAATAGTTCACCCCTACGCGATGGAGTTCGCCACCGGCAATCCAGTCGTTACCGAAATCACCGGCTTCATAGAGCACGTTGAACTCGCGGGAGACCACGAGAACAAGGCCGACCTGATCCTCGTCTGTCCTGCAACCGCCAACACCATCGGCAAAATCGCCTGCGGCATAGACGACACGCCCGTTACAACCGTTGTAACCACCGCTTTTGCTCACACGCCGATAATGATAGCCCCAGCGATGCACTCCAGCATGTACGAGCACCCGATAGTTGTGGAGAACATCGAGAAGCTCAAGAGGCTTGGCGTCGAGTTCATAGGGCCCCGCTTCGAGGAGGGCAAGGCGAAAGTGGCCACAACGGACGAGATAGTCTACCGCGTCATCAGAAAGCTCCACCCCAAGAGTCTCGAGGGGAAGCGCGTTCTGGTCACGGCGGGAGCGACGAGGGAGTACATAGACCCGATCCGCTACATAACCAACGCGAGTTCCGGAAAGATGGGCGTGGCCATAGCTGAAGAGGCCGACTTCAGGGGGGCGGAGGTAACGCTGATAAGGACAAAGGGGAGCGTCCCCAGCTTCGTGGAAAACCAGATCGAGGTGGAAACGGTAGAGGAGATGCTCCGGGCGATAGAGCGTGAGCTGAAAGCAAAGAAATATGACATCGTCGTCCTGGCGGCGGCTGTCAGCGACTTCAGGGTCAAAGATAAGGCGGAGACCAAGATAAAGAGTGGCAAAGAGCTAACCCTTGAACTCGAGCCGACGCCGAAGATAATAGACCGCGTCAAGGAGCTTCAGCCGGACGTTTTCCTCGTTGGCTTCAAGGCCGAGACGGGCCTCAGCGAGGATGAGCTCATCAGCGCCGCAAGGAAGCAGATTGACAGGGCCGGGAGCGATCTGGTCGTGGCCAACACCCTCAAAGCCTTCGGGAGCGACGAGAACGAGGTTCTGCTAATTACCCGCAATGCTGTAAAGAAGCTCCCCCGGATGGGCAAGAGGGAGCTGGCAGAAAAGCTCTGGGACGAAATAGCTTCTATTCTTCACCGATGAATGAAAAACCTTTTTTGCCCTCTTAACCAATTTCCCTAAAACCATTCGAGGTGATGGTATGGTTGCCTTCGATGAGCCCCTACCGTACATAGGGGTGACACCGTTCCAGCTGGTGTCGGCGCTGATAATACTCGTCGTCGGCTATCTGGTGGCAAAAATACTGGTATCCCTCTTCAAGAAAAGTATGAAAAAAACCAAGCTCCCGCCGCTCGTCGTCGAGTTCCTCGGCAGGTTCCTGGCCATACTGCTCTACGTGGTCGTCATAATAGTGGCCCTTGGGGCCGTTGGCATCTCCGTTTCCCCGCTGATACTCGGCCTTTCGGCAGTCATAGGCCTTATTCTGGGCTTCGGCCTGCAGGATACCCTCACCAACCTCGCAGCGGGCGTGTGGATAGCGGCCCTCAGGCCGATAGACCTCGGTGAGGTCGTCGAGGTTTCGGGCCAGGTTGGGAAGGTCAGCGGAATCGGCCTGATGAGCACCGAGCTGATGACCCCGGACAACAGGGTCATAACCATACCCAACAAGCTGGTCTGGGGAAGCATAATAGTGAACTACACGAGGATGCCGACGAGGAGGGTCGATGTGGACATAGGCGTTGCCTACGGCACGGATCTCGACAGGGCAATAAAGCTCGCGATGGACCTGATGAAGGGCCACCCCAAGGTCCTCGACGACCCTGAGCCGAGCGTCGTGATAACCGCCCTCGCGGACTCATCGATAAACCTCCAGCTGAGGGCCTGGGCGAAGACGGACGACTACTGGGACGTCAAGGGAGACCTCACCAAGGGTATCTACGAACTCTACACGAAGGAGGGCATCGAAATTCCGTTCCCGCAGCTCGACGTCCACCTGAGGAACGAATGATTTTCGAACTCCGGACGAATTTTCTACCCTTTGTAAAACCTCGCCCCCTTTAACCTTTAGTTTTAAACCAAAAGGTTCATATTCTTCCCGGCGCTATGTTCTCCGGTGATTCTCATGAAGAAAATAGGGATAATAGGCGGAACCAGCCCGGAGGCGACGTGTTATTACTACAAAAAATACCTGGAGATAAGCAGGGAGAAGTTCGAGCCCTACGTCTTTCCCGAGCTCATAATCTACTCGATAAACTTCAAGGAGTTCATTCACAACCCGAACGGCTGGGAGGGGAGGAAGGAGATACTCATCAAGGCTGCCAAGGCCCTTGAGAGGGCGGGGGCGGAGATAATATCGCTCTCGGCCAACACTCCCCACATAGTCTTTCCGGACGTTCAGAAAGCAATCAACGTCCCGATGGTGAGCATAATAGATGCGCTCATCGAAGAAATGAAGAGGAGGGGCGTTAGAAGGGTCCTCCTCCTCGGAACGAAGACGACAATGACGGCCGACTTCTACAAGAACGCCCTCCGCGAGGCCGGTTTCGAGGTCACCACGCCGAGCGAGGGGGAGATGGACGAGCTGAACAGGATAATCACGGAGGAGCTGATGTTCGAGGACTTCAGGAGCAGGTACTGGGTGATTGACCTCATCAACCGCTACATAGAAAAGGAAGGCATCGAAGGCGTCATCCTCGGCTGCACCGAGCTCCCGCTGATAGTGAAACCGGGTGATGTAAAGGCTGAGGTCTTCGACACCGTCGAGATCCACATGAGGAAGCTCATCGAAGTGGCGAGCGAGTGATTTTTAAGCCCTTTTCTTCCCCTTTTCTCAGGTGAGAACATGGAGATCCGCGAGTTTCAGGAGATGATTAAGGAAATTTACTTCCACAAGGACTCGAAGAGGGGAGTGGAGAGAACATTCCTCTGGTTCGTTGAGGAGGTCGGCGAGCTGAGCGAGGCGATAAGGAAAAACGACCGCGAGGCTATGGAGGAGGAATTCGCCGACGTTCTGGCCTGGCTCGCGAGCCTGGCAACCCTGCTCGGCGTTGATTTGGAAGAGGCGGCCAAGAAGAAGTATCCGGGTGTCTGCCCCTACTGCGGAAAAAAGCCGTGCGAGTGCGAGGAGAAGTAACGCTCAGAGGCCGAGCTCTTTCTTTGCCTCTTCCCAGGTATTCCCTTTTCCAGGGTCTCCCTGGAGAGATTTTCAAGCTCCTCAAGCTCTTCATCGCGGAGCTCTTCTATTTTCAGCTTGAGGAGCTCCTCCTCTATCTCGTCCAGTTTTCTGCGCATGAGCTGAATGTCCCGAAGTATCAGGGAAATGTTTACACTCTCACCCATAATCCCACCGGACTTATCTAAGCCCCCACAAACTTAAACCTTACGTGCTTTTCGACCGCCATCTTAACGGAAAGACTTTTATACTTCCGGACGCACTATTCTATGCAGTAAACCGAGGTGATGTGCATGGATGTTTTAGAGTTCGCGGTTGAGAAGGCCCTCGAACTCGGCGCTTCCTACGCGGAGGCGAGGTTCGAGGAGAAGAACGGCACCTCCCTGGCAATGAAGAACGGCAACCCCGAAGGCCTTCAAGTACTCGCGGACAGGGGGATCGGCGTAAGGGTTCTCGTGGATGGAGGAATGGGCTTTGCCAGTACAAACGTCCTCACGAGGGAGAGCGTGAGCGAAGCAGTCAGGAAGGCCGTCAAGCTGGCCAGGGCGGCATCAAAGGTGAGAAACGAGCCAATAAGGTTCAGCGATGAGGACTTCCACCGCGTTTCCTACAAGGTCAAGATGAAGAAGGACTTCCGCGACGTTTCGCCGGAGGAGAAGCTCGAGCTTCTGAAGAAAATCGAGGAGGAAGTCAAAGCCACCGGCGTGAACGTGCCCATGCGCTACCTCATGTATTCTGACCAGCTCTGGAAAAAGGAGATACTGACCAGCGAAGGGGCCCACGTGAAGAGCAAAATCCCGCGCGTTTCGGTGACCTACAACCTCGTCGTCTTCGAGAACGGCCAGATGGAGCAGGCCCCCTTCGTCCAGAGGGCATTCTCTGGCGGTCTGGAGATCATCGAGAGGGACGAGCCCTGGAAGTGGGCGGTGAAGGACGTTCAGGCCCTCAAGAAGCTGATTTATGAAGGTCAGAAGGCACCCGAAGGTAAGGTTGACCTGGTCATAAGCCCAGAAGTGGCGGGCATAGCCGTCCACGAGAGCGTTGGGCACCCCTACGAGGCCGACAGGATATTCGGAAGGGAAGCCGCCCAGGCGGGAGAGAGCTTCGTCAAGCCCGACATGCTCGGCGAGAGGATTGGAAGCGAGGTCGTCACGGTCATAGACGACCCGACGATACCGAACAGCTGGGGCTTCTACCTCTACGACGACGAGGGTGTCAAAGCCCGTCCAAGGTACCTCATCAGGGAGGGAATCATCACCGAGTTCCTCACCAACAGAGAATATGCCCACAAGCTCGGCCAGCGCTCCAACGCCTCCGCGAGGGCGATAAACTACAACCGCGAGCCGATTGTGAGGATGGCCAACACCTACCTCGCGCCCGGTGATTACTCCTTCGAGGAGCTGATCGAGGACGTCAAGCTCGGCGTTTACATGGTGTCCTTCAACGAGTGGAACATCGACGATAGAAGATACCAGCAGAGGTACATCGGAAGGGAGGCCTACCTAATCGAGAACGGCGAGATCAAGCACCCGGTCAAGAGGCCAATCCTTGAGATAACCACAAGGGCCCTGTGGAGCAGCGTCGATGCCGTTGGAAAGGATGTCGAGATGTTCCCGGGAACCTGTGGAAAGGGTGAACCGGGACAGGGTGTCCCCGTCTGGATGGGTGGAGCGCACGCGAGGCTCAGGGATATACCGCTGAGGAGGCCGTGAGGTGGTGGAGATGTTCGACGTTAATGAGTTCATCCTTAAAAAGGCCAAAGAGCTGGGCTTCGGCGACGTCGTAGTTCTGGGTTATGAGACCAACCGCAGACAGGTTCGCTTCGCCAACAACGAGATAACCGTCGCCAAGAACTGGCACGAGAGGAAGGTGGAGCTGTTCGTTGAGCTTGAGAAGCGCGTTGCCGGAACGAGCATCACCGAGCTGAGCGATGATAACATAGAGAGAACCTTGAAAACGCTCCTGAGCAACATGAAGGGCATGGCCCCCAAGGAGGACTACTACGGCATCGCCGAGGGGCCCTTCGAGTACAGGGACATTCCGGAGACCTTCGATAGGGCCATAGTTGAGCTCGACGAGCCGAACGAGTACGTCGAGAGGGCCATAAACGCCGCCCTTGAGGAGGGAGCTAAGAGGGTGGCGGGCGTTCTCTACACCGACCACAACAAGCTCTACTTAACCACGAGTAACGGAGTGGAAGCCTTCGACGAGGGAACGGGGATAGAGATAAGCGTTCGCGCCTTCATCGGAGACCTTGAGAGCGGCCACGGAACAAACTCGGTTCGCGTTCTCAAGAAGTTCGACCCCGAGAGCGCCGGAAGGAAGGCCGGTGAGATAGCTCGCCTCGCTCAGAACCCGGAGCAGGGACCGGAGGGAAGGTTCGACGTCATTTTTGATCCATTGGCCTTTGCAAACCTGCTGAGCTACATGAGCTTCATGACCTCAGCCTACGCCGCGGAGGCGGGCTTCTCCTTCCTGGTGAGTAAGCTCGGCCAGAGGGTCGCGAGCGAAATAGTCACCATTAAAGACGTCGGAAACATGCCCAACGGCTACGGAACCAGGAAGTTCGATGACGAAGGAGTGCCTACGAGGGAAACGACCATCATCGAGGGAGGAGCCTTCAAGACGTTCCTGCTCAACACGAGCATGGCCAGGAAGTACGGAACGGAAACAACCGCGAACGCCGGCCTGATAATGCCCCACGCGTGGAACATCGTCCTTGAGCCGGGCGACTACACCAGAGAGGAGCTCTTCAGTGAGGTCAAAAAGGGCATATACATCACCAACGTCTGGTACACCCGCTTCCAGAACTACGTGACCGGTGACTTTTCCACGATACCGCGTGACGGCATCTTCCTCGTCGAGAATGGCGAACTGAAGCCCATAAGGAACATCCGCGTCAGCGACAACTTCCAGAGGATCCTTGAGGGCATCAAGGCCCTCGGAAAGGAGAGCCACCACATCCACTGGTGGGAAGTTGACACGCCGGTTTCGACGCCCTACGTCCTCGTGGAAGACGTCGGCATAACGAGGGCGACGAAGTGAGCTGGTGCCCCCAAAGGGGGTACCAACCCATTTTTTTGAATATGCGTTCCAAAGGGACAAGTTTTTATACTTTGAGGTCCCACCCCCTTTGGGGGTATGAACTGTGTTGTTCAGTGTAGAGCCTAAAACGTCCATTGATGAGGTGTTCGGTAGGAAGGCCGAGTTCTTGGAGTTCACGGACAGGCTCAAAAACGGGAGGAGGCTCTTCGTAATCACCGGGCCGAGGAGAATCGGGAAGACTACGTTTCTCTACGCAATCCTGAATGAGCTGAATCATAGGGAGGGGATTCCATACATCATCATTGATGCAAGGGAGGTTGCCTCCATAAACATGAGAAACCCCCAGAGAGTAATCGCCGAGGAGCTTACTACTCTATCCATGGGAAAGCTATCAAGGGCAATCTCACGGTTTGAGGGGATAAGCGTTAGGGGTTATGGAGTCAGGCTCAGAAGAGACGAGAAAAGCCTCCCAGAGGTTCTCAGGGAGCTCAATGAGAGCCACGAGAAGCTGGTGATAGCCTTTGACGAAGCTCAGTATCTGCGCTTCGCACACAGCGACTTTACAATGCTCCTCGCGTGGATCTACGACACTCTAAGGAACATCACAATAGTTCTTACTGGCTCGCAGGTAGGAGTGCTTGAGAAGTTCCTTAGGTTTGGTGACTATAGAGCCCCCCTTTACGGCAGGTATCATGTCAGGATACGACTTCCAAGGTTCAACCCATCGGAGAGCCTTGGGTTCCTTGAAAGGGGTTTTGAGGAGTATGGAATAAGTCTTTCTTCAAGGGAGCTCCTTTCCGCTGTGAGGGCTCTCGATGGTGTCCCTGGCTGGCTGACCCACTACGGGGCTTACAGGGTCGATGGAAGCTCACACTGGGATGCGATAGAGGCCGTTCTGGAGGAAGCCAAGGGGTACATCGAGGCAGAATTCAGGGAGCTTGACGAGCTCAGTCCAAGGTACCGCGCTGTTATGGAAGTGGTGGCAACCATAACAGCCGTGCAGGAAAGAGCCAGGAGAAAGGACATAGTAAACGCCCTCAAGCTCAGGGAGGGCCGGGAGATAGACGGCAAGGAGATAAGGAAGTACCTGAGAAACCTCGTCGATTACGGCTTCCTTGAGCATACCGGCTACGGGGAGTACTACATTCCCGACCCAGTCATAAAGAGGGTTTTCCAGAGGTAGTTACTCCCCGAACCCCAGGTAACCCCTGAGGGGGCCAGCGCTCAGAAACTTGAACAAACCTCCAACAACGAGAAAACCCAGCGCGAAGAGAAGTCTCGCCCTTGAAAGGCCGAGGGAGTCCGTTGCAAAGCCATAAACTGCATAGAACGCAGAAGTTGCAAAGGCGAGAACCATGTTCCTCAGTGATATCACCGTCGCCCTCTTCTCGCTCGAAATCCTCCTCTGGAATTCGACCGAGAAGTTGAAGGTAAACGCAGACGCAAGGAGCGATGCGGCAACTCCAAGGAGGACTATAATCAGGGGATTGGGGTAAAGAACCGAGAGAACGGTTGCCAGGGGTATGCCAACGGGGGCAAGCTCGTGAAGGAGGCGGCCGGCCCTCCCGCGGAGGGCGATCCCCATGTACCGGGGAACTGTTCTAACGAGCACCTCAACGAGTCCGAGTATTCCGAGAGTCCCCATTATCGTCGTCCCAAGGTAAGCTGCCAAGATGTCTCCCAGGTAGGGCTCGAAGAACTTCCTGAACTGCCCGAGGGCGAGCGTGACCGAGAGGAGGTAGGCGATGAGCCACGCGATTTCCGGCTTCCTGAGTTCACGCCACGAGCTCAGAAGGTGGAGGGTGTAGGAAAGTTCGGGTTTGGAAAAGCCCATCTCGGGTATGCTAAAGGCGAGGGGAATCAGGAACACCTGAAGGACGGCCGTAAGGGCTATGGCCACCTCAAAGCCAAAGAACTGGGATATAAAACCCCCGGCAACGGTTGTGGCAGAGCTGACTATCAGGGCAAGCTTTTGGATTGAGCGCCATATCTCCCTGAACTGCCCTTCCATGCCCTCCGCCCTGAGGTTGTCAAAGAGCCACGCCTGAATGCTCCCGCTGACAAAGGACGCCCCGAGGGTTCCGAGGAGTTCATGGAGCAGGAGAACCCAGAAGCTTCTCAGAAAGAGGAGGAGGGACGTTGAAAACGGCATTATAATGAAACCGATCAGCACGCTGGTTTTTCTGCTCACCTTGTCCCCGATAACCCCCGTTGGAACCTCAAACAGAAAGAAACCCAGCCCGGCAACGGCCGTCGCGAGACCTATCTCGCCGTAGCTCAGGCCCCGTGAAAGGTAGTATATAACGGCTATGTTGCCCAGAAATCCGGCGTAGGTTAGGGCGAAGAGGAGCTTAAAGCGTCCAAGCCATTCCATTTCACCACCCGGGATAGGAAGTTGCCCATCTGAAGGATTTAAGGTTTTTGAATGACGCAACGACCATAATCTCCAGCATCAAAGAACCAGGAGTCACGTTACTTTCCAAAATCTCCGGGAGATTGCCCAAATCTGCGTAACAAGACGGAACAACCGAGAAAACGCTTAAAAACTTCTTCATTCAAATGAAAGCGGGTGGTGAGGAGTGGAGGTCATAGAGAACTCCCGGTTGAATAAGTTCCACTACACGCTTTTGGCTATCCTCGGGACGGTTTGGGCGTTCATAGCGGTGAACACAATCTCAGCAGGCTTCGTCATAGCACTCCTCAAGAACGACCCGGCCTTTCAGGGCAGTTTGGCAAAGCTCGGCTCCCTCGGCTCGGCCGCGCTCTTTGGCATGCTCTTCGGCGCGTGGCTCTTCGGCTACCTCTCGGACAGGATAGGCCGGAAGCGAACGCTCATCCTTGCGGTCGGGACCTTCTCCATCGGCTCGGTAATCAGCTCCTTCGCTTCAAATCTCAATCAACTCATAGCCCTGCGCTTCGTTGTGGGACTTGGTCTCGGCGGTTCATTGCCCGTTGCAAGCTCGTACTTCGCCGAGTTCATGCCCCGTTCGGTAAGGGGTGCAATGATTTCAATCCTTGAGAGCTTCTGGGCGATAGGCACGATAATAATCGGCGTCGTGGCCATTCTCGTCGGGGCCGACTGGAGGGGCATCCTGCTCTTCGGCGGCGCGATATTACTCCTCCTACCGCTCCTCCTCACGCTCCCGGAGTCGCCCCGCTACCTGCTCATCAAGGGGCGCGTTAAGGAGGCCGAGGAGACCATCAGGGAGATATTCGGGGTGAATGTTAAACTTGAGACGCCAGAGAAAGGAAAGAGAATCTCGGTCGGGGACCTCTGGAGAAAGTACGGAAGGGTTACGCTCATGCTCACGATAGCCTGGTTCAGCATAGCGTTCGCCTACTACGGCTTCTTCATCTGGCTTCCAAAGTTTCTGGCCTCGACTCTCGGAATCACAGTCTTCAAGAGCTTCCAGTACTTCATCATCACGGCGATAGCTCAGCTGCCCGGCTACTGGAGCGCCGCTTACCTCCTTGAGAGGATTGGGAGGAAGAAAACCCTCTCCTACTACCTGCTGCTTTCGGGAACAGCCGGCGTCGGCTTCTACTTCGCGGCGAACTCAGGAAACGAAACTGCGATAATCGCGAGCGCGGTAGCCTTCAGCTTCTTCAACCTCGGCGCCTGGGGGGCTATATACGCCTACACGCCGGAGCTTTACCCCACTGCGGTCCGGGGCACCGGAACAGGCTGGGCCGGGGCGATGGCGAGGATAGGCGGAGGGATAGCCCCGATACTGGCCGGCAGGATAATGGAGCTGAGCGGGAGCGCCCTGGCTGTCCTCGTGATTGCTGTGGTGGCGATAATCGGCGCGCTGGACGTCTTAGCGCTGGGAGAAGAGACTATGGGAAGAAGCCTTACCTGAGCTTCTCCTTTTTCTACCCAAAAAGCCCCAGCGCTGGGAGGAGCGTTATCGCCATGCTCAAGAGCCCGCCGAGGATCAACGCCGGAACCGTCTGTCTCTTCTCTATCCCGAGCAGGTAAGCGGCCAAAGCCCCCGTCCATATGCCCGTCCCCGGGAGGGGTATCGCGACGAAGAGAGTCAGCCCGATGAAGCCCCACTTCTCCACGTAGGGGTGGGCCTTCTTCCTGACCCGCTCGACGTAGTACAGGTAGAGGTGAGCGATTTTCCGGAGAAAGATTCCCTCAAGCCAGAGCATCAGCCTGTCTATGTATGGCAGAACGGCCGGAAGGGCGAGCGAGAGGAGCAGAACGCCGAGGGAAGCGGCCAAAAGCGTTTCCCAGGGGGGATAGCCCATGCCGATGCCATAGACTATGGCATAGCGCCCCTCAAAGGTTGGAATCAGCGAGAGCAGGAAGACCTCAAGGAAACCGTTCATTCAAACCTCCCTCCGAGGAGTGATTTGAGCAGGAGGTAGAGCCAGGGGGCGAAAAGCAGGCTGAAGAGAACGTCGCCCAACCAGTGGACGTGGAGGAGGAGCCTGGTGAGGGCTATTCCGCCAGCGTAGGCCCAGAACAGGGGGGCGTACTTCTTCCACCTGTCCGAGCCGTAGGCCGCTATCACCGCTGCCCTGAAGGCGTGGCCTGAGGGGAAGGCGTAGCCCCCCACGCCAGAGCCGTAGGCGATGGGCCTCGGCTCGGCGAAGATGAGCTTGAGAGCGCCAACGGCGGCGAGGCCAACGACGATGGACAAGAGAAACGAGGCCGTTTTCAGGGAGGGCCTCCCTTTATCCCTCCAGTCGAGGTAGAGCGCGAGGGCGGCGAAGGAGAAGAGAAAGATATCGCCGCCGAAGGCGGTTAGAAAGTTCATCAGGGGAGTGTCGATGAGGGGAAGACTTGAGTTGACCCGTTCGTTGATTCCGTAGAGTAACCCGGCCTCCTGGAGAACCAGAACGACAAGGACCCCGACCGTGAGCGTGGTGAATTTGGCGTCGAACTTAACCCCCTTCATGGCGTTTAAAGAAAGATGAAGCCGTAAAAAAGCTTTTCTCTCACGGACTCAGATTACCCCCGCCTCGTAGAGCGCGTGGTAGGTCTTGAGGAGCGCCCCCTGAACCTTCTTTGGCCCGAAGGTCCTGACGGCCCTTCCGAGGCCCTCGTTGTAGATACGGCGCATTATGAAGTCGGTTTCTCGGTTGAGGTTGAGCTTTTCCCTGTTTTCGAGGTAAAGGCGCGCTATCTCCGCCGGCTCGCGGTAGTTGAGGCCCTTGAGCCACTTCAGAGGAATCCCGTCATCAAAGCGCTTGACCACCTCAAAGCCTATTATCGTAACCTCGTCGTCGCCGTGGAGCTCGCCATAGATTTTGCCCAGCTCCCTGACGAGTTCCCTGACATCGGAGAAGCCGTCGAGTCTGGCATCTTCGTTGGTGAGTTCCTTAACTTTCTTTTTCTCGACCTTCGTTATCTTCACCTTGGCTATGGCGGTGTCGCTCGGCGTTATCACGAGGTAGATCTCGCTCCCCGGCTTCGCCTCGTAGTCGCCGTAGCGTATCGTGGTCACCTTGTCGCCGCGGAGGATCCTCGACTTGTATGAGCTATCAATCAGCATGAACTTCCTAATCTGAACGCTCTTCCCCCTCTTCATCGCTCAGTCCCCTCACTATTCTGGGCACTTCCTCGAGGCTGTCGATTGTAAAGTCCGCGTAGTCGATGTACTCAAGCTCTTTATCAGCGCGCTTCCCGTAGCGGAACCAGACAGTGTTCATCCCCACCTGCTTCGCCCCGTAGATGTCGGAGTAGAGCCTGTCGCCGACCATCACGGCCTCACTGGGTTCGATTCCCATCTTCTTCAGGGCCTTCTCGAATATCTTTCTGTGGGGCTTCTTGACGCCGAGGTAGTCGGATATGAACACCTCGTCGAAGTAGGCATCGAGCTCGAGGCGGAGAATCTTTTCCCACTGCTTTATGGGGTCGCCGTCGGTTATTATCCCGAGCCGGTAGCCGGCCCTCTGGAGATCGAGGAGAACCCTCCTCACGCCCTTAACGGTCCTGAGATATGCAAACTTGGTGTTGTGGTACGCTATGACGCCGGCGGCTACCCATTTCGGATTGCTGGGCAGGTCGAGACGCCGGAGCAGGTAATCGAAGTGCCTGCTGAAGTTGCTCCCGTACTCGGATATAAGCTCAAGGAGCTCCTGATAAGCGATATCAAAGTCAACCGGCAGACCGTGACGCACCATGTTCTCTATCGCGTTTCGACGCGCCATCTCGGCCAGCCTGCTCGTATCCACGAGCGTGTCGTCCAGGTCAAAGAACACGACCTTTATCATCCCTTCACCCACCGCACTCTACTCGTTCGGGATATTTAACCTTTCGGGCGGGTGGTTCACCCATTCCCAATGTCGAGGAAGGGCCCCTTCCGCTTCTTCGCCTCCTCGCGCGCCCAGCGCGCTGCTTTGAAGTACTCGTCCTCGGCCATCAGCTCGTTGAGAAGGTCTTCAAGTCTCCATGTGAGGGAGGTCTCGGTTGTCGTTGCAAAGATGACCCTGCCGATGTCGAGCGACTTAACGGTTCCTATGATGCCCTTCAGGGTCTCGTTATCAACGTCGTGCATTATCACGAACTTCCTGAGGTGCCAGTAGCTCGAGCCGCTCAGCCCCTCCGCCCTATCAACCACCTCACTCACAACCCAGTCCCTGCAGTACTCCGGAACCTCAAAAACAGGGACCGGGAGGGCTTTCTGCAGTTTCTCCACCTCGTCCGGCGTGAACCCGACAACCAGAATCCTGCCGCCCATCATATCAGCCCCTTGATTCTCGGCATGAGCTTCTCCATGGCCTCGCCGGCGGGACAGCGCAGGAAAACGTCGGCTATGGGCGTTATTCCGCTCTCCTCGGTGTTTATCTCGATAACCCGCCCGCCGGTTTCCTTCACTATCTGGGGGATGTATGCGGCGGGATAGACGACGCCGCTGGTGCCTATGACCAGAACAACGTCCGCCCTCTCGGCGAGCCTGAAGGCCCCGTTGAGGGCGCTCCTCGGGAGGGGTTCCCCGAACCACACAACGTCCGGCCGCAGGAGGGAGCCACAGTGCGGACACCTGGGAAGTTCCTTCTCGGTCAGGAACTCCTCCAGCCTTCCGCTCTCCTTGAGGTACTCCCCGTAACCGCAGGATGTGCATCTAACGCGGAAGATGTTGCCGTGAAGCTCGATGAGGTTCCCCGTTCCCGCCTCGCGGTGAAGGTCGTCGACGTTCTGAGTTATCACCGCCTTCAGAATGCCCATACTCTCAAGCTCGGCCAGGGCGTGGTGGGCCCTGTTGGGCCTGGCTTTTCGTATCAGGTCCATGCGCCACCTGTAGAACTCCCAGACGAGGCGGGGATCCCTGCTGAAGGCCTCGGGGGTCGCAAGCTCCTCAGGACGGTGCTTCTTCCACAGGCCGTTGAATCCCCTGAAGGTAGGAACACCGCTCTCAGCGCTTATTCCAGCACCGGTAAAAGCAATCGCAAACCTCGAACGGGCCAGGAGTTTTGCAGCCTCCTCTATCATGTTCCAACATAGCTCGGATATCCTTAAAAATTCTCCCCACCGTTTAGGGTCCACCAGCCCCCACCCGAATAATCTTTGAAGCAGGATTCAAGTTTCCGTGCGAGGGTTTAAATTGTATCCATGGACACATCCGCCGGGAGGTGAGCCTATGCCCGTAACAGATGGAACCCCAAGGAAAAAGGTCACCACATCACACGGAAGGTACTACGCCGAGAGGCAGGCACTGGCGAGACGGAAGAAGCTAAGAAGGAAGGCCGCGCTGATACAGCTCATGAGGAAGCGGAAGGGGGCCGCGGCGATAAGGACGAGCACGATACGGGTCGAAAAGACCCACATCACGAAGAACGAGGCGCTGGCAATACTCGTCGGTACCCAGATAGGGGCGGGGGTTCTCGGCCTGCCCTACGCGGCGAGCAAGGTCGGCCTCATCCCCGCACTGGGGGTTCTCACGGGTGTTATGCTCCTCATGCTAGCGACGGCGTTCATAGTTCTCAGGTTCTCGGCCGAGATGGGCGGAGCGCAGATGAGCACCATCGCCAACAGGACCCTCGGAAAGGCCGGCGGCTGGCTGATGTACCTGAGCATCTTTATAATGAGCTTCGGGGCCATACTGGCGTATATTGCCGGAATGGGAAGCGTCTTCGCGAGCCTCTTCGGGGTCAGCGACACCATCGGCGCGGCGATATTCTGGGTCCTCGCTTCCTTCGTCGTTTACCGCGGCCTCGAGGCGAGCGGGAAGACCGAGCTGATAATGAGCTACGTGATGCTGGCGCTCTTCATCGGTGTCACCCTGATGCTGGTTCCCCACGCCGAGCTTGAGAACGGCCTCTACACCGACCTCTCAGGACTGCTCAGCATAACGGGCGTCGCCATCTTCGCCCTCGGCTGCCACACGATAATTCCGGACGTCTACAAGGGACTCGGGAGCTACGAGGAAACGAAGAAAGTGCTCGTGCTGGCCTTCCTCATCCCGACGGTCATCTACGCGGTCTTCATGGCGGCGTTCCTGCTGGTCTTCGGGAGGGAAACCCCGGAGATAGCCACGCAGGGGCTTGAGCTGCTCTACGGCCACCTCGGGAGGGTGATCGGAAACCTCATACCGCTCCTCGCGATAACCACGAGCTACATCGGCATAGCCCTCGCACAGCAGAGCAACACCGAGGAGTTCGTGAAGCTGAGGAAGCCCGTGGCGTGGGCCCTGACCGTCGTTCCCCCGGCCCTGGTTTACTTCGCCGGCGTCAGAAACTTCGCCGACGTGCTTGCGTTCGCGGGCGACACCGGCGACATGCTGGCGTTCATAGTGCTGCCGATACTGATGTGGCTCGCGGCGAAGCTCCGCCGCTGACCCCCCCAACTTTTTAAACCGGTTCATCCCTGCATCATTAGCTGCAGCGGGCTGTCCTTTTCTGTACACGTGAACACATGCGGTAAGATTTATATTCCCAGCGCTCAAATCCTCATCGAGGTGTTCCACATGGCTGAAGGATACAAAGCATACCGCGACAGGGTTATGGACTTTCTTGAGGACCACGAGAAGTGGAGGAAGCACACGATAAACCTCATTGCCAGTGAAAACGTGACTTCTCCGAGCGTCACCCGCGCGGTGGCGAGCGGTTTCATGCACAAGTACGCCGAGGGCTGGCCCAGGGCCCGCTACTACCAGGGCTGCAAATACGTTGATGAGGTCGAGCTCATCGGCGTCGAGCTGTTCACCAAGCTCTTCGGAAGCGACTTCGCCGACCTCAGGCCGATTTCCGGAACCAACGCCAACCAGGCGGTCTTCTTCGGCCTCACCCAGCCGGGCGACAAGGCCATCGTTCTCCACACCAGCCACGGCGGACACATAAGCCACATGCCCTTCGGTGCCGCCGGAATGCGCGGCCTTGAGGTCCACACCTGGCCCTTCGACAACGAGGAGTTCAACATCGACGTTGACAAGGCCGAGAAGCTCATACGCGAGCTCGAGCCCAAGATAGTCGTCTTCGGTGGCTCGCTCTTCCCGTTCCCGCACCCGGTCAAGGAGCTCGCGCCGGTCGCCAAGGAGGTCGGCGCCTACGTCATGTACGACGGTGCCCACGTTCTTGGCCTCATAGCCGGCAAGCAGTTCCAGGACCCGCTCCGCGAGGGCGCTGACATAATCACCGCTTCGACCCATAAGACCTTCCCGGGACCACAGGGCGGTGTCATAATCTACAAGCGCTTTGGAGAGACCGAGGAGATAGCCAAGCTCCAGTGGGCCATCTTCCCGGGAGTGCTGAGCAACCACCACCTCCACCACATGGCCGGAAAGACCCTCACCGCGGCCGAGATGCTAGAGTACGGTGAGAAGTACGCGGCCCAGGTCGTCAAGAACGCCAAGGCCCTGGCCGAGGCTCTGGCAGAGGAGGGCTTCAAGGTCATCGGTGAGGACAAGGGCTACACCGAGAGCCACCAGGTCATCGTTGACGTCAGCGACCTCCACGAGGCCGCCGGCGGCTGGGCGGCCCCGCTCCTCGAGGAGGCAGGTATAATCCTCAACAAGAACCTCCTGCCCTGGGACCCGCTTGAGAAGGTCGAGAAGCCGAGCGGCCTGCGCATAGGTGTCCAGGAGATGACCCGCGTTGGAATGATGGAGGACGACATGAAGGAGATAGCGCACTTCATCAAGCGCGTCCTCATCGACAGGGAGGACCCGAAGAAGGTCGAGCGCGACGTCTTCTACTTCAGGATGAACTTCCAGAGGGTCTACTACTCCTTCGACCACGGGCTCCCTATGAGGGAGTGATCTCTTTTCTTCCCTTTTACTGCAATCCAGTTTGAAGCGTTGGGAACCGTTAAAAGCTCCTCCGCGTACCTTCTCCAGGTGATGTGTGTGAGGAAGGTTCTCCCGGTCCTGCTGATAGTCCTTCTGATTCCCCTCGGGTACTACATAGCCTCGAGCGGTGAAGGCGGGAGCGATGGAGCGCGAAACCTTCCGAACGGTGAAGGAATCGTTCTGAAGCTCGACAAGAGCAGCTACACCCCCAGCGACGTGATGACCCTCACGGTCATCAACAGTGCCAGTATCAACGCCACCACGAGCTACCCCATCAGCATCTACCGCCTGGAGGACGGTGAGTGGAAGGAAGTCCCGGTCGATTTGATGTTCATCGAGGTGGCGGTCGTGATAAAGCCCGGAGAGAAGTGGGAGCAGCGGGTCAAGCTCTCGGACCTGGGCCTCGAACCGGGTCATTACAGGGTAGTCAAGACGGTCATATTGGAAAACGTGACCGTCAAGGCCGGGGCTGAGTTCGACGTCGTCTCCGGCTGACCTGGCAAAACTTTTTATTCTCCTCCCACATACCGAACCCCCGGCTGAAGGAGGTGAAAAAATGAAGTTCTGCCCGAAGTGCGGTAACCTCATGCTCCCGGACAGGAAGAGGAAGGTATGGGTATGCCGCTCATGCGGTTATGAGGAACCCTTTGACGAGCAGAAGGATCGGGAAAAGACCAGGATAACCCAGAAGGTCGAGCACAAGCCCGACGAGGGAATCATCGTCGTCGAGCAGGACGTCACGACCCTGCCGACCACCAAGGTCACCTGCCCGAAGTGCGGCAACGATACCGCCTACTGGTGGGAGATGCAGACGAGGGCCGGCGATGAGCCGAGCACCATATTCTACCGGTGCACCAAGTGCGGCCACGTCTGGAGGGCCTACGAGTGAGCGGGCTTTCAGAGCTTGAGCAGGAGACCCTCAAAAAGCTCGCGGAGAAGGCACTGAAGGAGCTTGAGGAGGCCTACAGGAGGATACCCGACACCGACAACGGAAAAGCTTATTTATTCCGCGGAAAAGAGAGGGTTAGGCTGATGCTTGGTATACTGGAGAAGGAGGGGTAAAGATGCCGTTCGAGATAGTTTTTGACGGTGCCAAGGACTTTGCCGATCTTATAGCCACCGCGAGCAACCTCATCGACGAGGCGGCTTTCAAGATAACCGAGGAAGGTATAAGCATGCGCGCGATGGACCCGAGCAGGGTCGTTCTCATCGACCTAAATCTCCCGGAGAGCATCTTCTCCAAGTACGAGGTGGAGGAAGAGGAAACTATAGGAATCAACATGGACCACTTCAAGAAGATACTCAAGCGTGGCAAGAACAAGGACACGCTCATTCTCAGGAAGGGCGACGAGAACTTCCTTGAGATTACCTTCGAGGGAACGGCAAAGAGAACCTTCAAGCTCCCGCTCATCGAGGTTGAGGAGCTCGAGCTCGACCTTCCGGAGCTTCCCTTCACCGCCAAGGTCGTCGTCCTCGGAGAGGTTCTCAAGGAGGCCGTCAAGGACGCTTCCCTCGTCAGCGATGCCATGAAGTTCATAGCCACCGAGAACGAGTTCGTTATGAAGGCGGAGGGAGAGACCAACGAGGTCGAGATTAAGCTCACCCTTGAGGACGAAGGCCTGCTCGACCTTGAGGTTGAGGAGGAAACCAGGAGCGCCTACGGAATCAGCTACCTGGCCGACATGATTAAGGGCATCGGCAAGGCAGACGAGGTGATAATCCGCTTCGGCAACGAGATGCCCCTCCAGATGGAGTACCCGATAAGGGATGAGGGCAGGCTGATATTCCTCCTCGCCCCGCGCGTCGAGGACTGATTTCTTCCCCCTTTCATCCCATTTAGTCCGGCTGGTGGTAGGCGTGGACATCGTCAAGCTCAGGGAACTGCTCGAAGCGGAGCTTTCATCGCCGGAACTGACGGAGCTGGACGGGGAGTTCTACGATGAGTTCGACAGCCTAATTAAAGCCCTAAAGCTCGGCGCGGAGAGCTCCCGCGAGAGGGGCGAGGACATCGAGGAGAGGCTCTACCTGGCCCAGCTGGGAATAGCTGAGAAGCTCATGCGTGAGATAATCAAAATCAGGCTCCATAAAATCGTTGATCTGGCGGTCGAGGGAATCCCTGGCGAGCTGACGGCCGAGGAGAGGAAGATATTCACAGTTCTGAGGGCCTTCATTGAGCGTGAGGAAATTGCCGTTCCTGAGGTCACGGAAGAGAAACTTCCTGAGAGGGTCCCGGAGAGCCCGGCCGAGCCCTTGAAACGAACGGCCCCGAGCGAGGCGTACATAATCAAGGTTAATCTGCCGAAGATACTCGACCCTGAGCTGAGGGAATATGGACCCTTCAGGGCGGGCGACCTCGTCATAATCCCCCGGAGCCTCGGAAAGGTCCTCGTCGAGAGGGACGCGGCGGAGAGAATAAGAATTGCCCCGTGATGCCTATGTCCTTCTCCGTCTGCATGCGCGACTGCTACGACACCTGCTCGATGGTGAGCGAGCTTAAGGACGGAAGGCTCAAGGTTAGGGGCAATCCGGAGCACCCGATAACGGCCGGATTCCTCTGTCCGAAGGGGGCACTTCTCCCGAGGTGGTTCCACGCTGAGGACAGGCTCAAAAGGCCGCTCATAAGGACGGGCGAAAAGGGGAGTGGGAACTTCAGGGAGACGAGCTGGGAGGAAGCTATTGAACTCGTTGCCAAAAAGCTGAGGGAGACGATCGAAGAACACGGAAGCGAGAGCGTTCTCGTTTACCAGTACGCCGGTGACAGGGGAGTTGTTAACTACGCCTTCCCTCTCAGGCTTTTCCACTACCTCAACACTGCCATGCTCGACTACGGAATCTGCGACAGGGCCGGGCAGGAGGCGCTGAGGGACGTTTACGGGACGGCCGTTGGCATGGGCCCTGAAAAGCTCAGGAACCAGAGGCTTATCGTTTACTGGGGCATCAACGCCTTCTGGACGAACCTGCACGGCTTCACGCTGGCGAAGCGGCACGGACTTGAAATCTGGACGGTTGATGTTGTAAGAACCGAAACCGCCAGGCGCTCACACAGGTTTTATCAAATAAAGCCCGACACCGACGTCCTCTTCGCCCTCGGAGTTGCGAAGGTTATAATCGAGGAAGGGCTCTACGAGGAAGCTTTCGTCCGCGAGAACGTTTATGGTTTTGAAGAATTCAGGAATTATGTAAAAACATTATCGCTTGATTATGTAAGTGAGGAGACTGGGGTGGGGGTTGAGGAGATAGAGACCTTCGCGAGGGAATTCGCCGAAAAGAGGGGCGCAATTCACATCGGCTACGGCTTCCAGCGCTCCCTGATGGGCGGCGAAGCCGTCAGGGCGATTTCGATTCTTCCCGCGCTAGTAGGCCACCGCTTTGGCTTCATCTACGACATGAAGACGATAGATAAAAGCTACGCCGAAGGCGCGTTCCTGAGAACGAAGCCCGCCAGGAGAATCCCCCAGATGAAGCTGGCCGAGTACATCGAGCGGGGAGAGATTAAGTTCCTCTACGTCTACAACTCCAACCCCCTCGCAAGCCTGCCGAACCAGAACCGGCTGAGGAGAGCGCTGATTGAGAACGACGTTTTCGTGGTTACGCACGACATATTCTTGACTGACACGGCCCTGTACTCGGACGTGGTGCTGCCGGCAAACACATTCTTCGAGCGTCTTGATATAGCGGACAGCTACTACCACCGCTACGTGGCCCTAAATGAACCGGTTGCGAGGCTTCACGGGAAGAGCAACAGCGAAGTCACAAGACTCCTAGCCAAGGCCTTGGGCGTTGAGAACCCCCACATCCACGAGAGCGACGAGGAAGTCATTAGAAAAGTCCTCGAAATCAACGGTCTGAGCTGGGAGGAGCTTAAGGCTAAGGGTTTCGTCAAAGTTCCAGAGAGGCCGAGAAAGTGGAAAACACCGAGCGGGAAGATCGAGTTCTACTCCCAGAGAGCGATGGAGAGGGGCTTAAGCCCGTTTCCCGGGTACAGGAAGTTCGAAGGAAAGTATCCGCTTCGCCTCCTCACGCCAACCCACAGAATGACGATAACGAGCCAGTACCACAACACCTACAACATGATTGACCCGAACCTTTACATCAACCCCGCCGACGCAAAGGAGAGAGGAATAGGCGACGGTGACACAGTCGAGGTCTTCAACGACTACGGCAGGATAAAAACGACGGCAAGGCTCAGCGGGGACGTTCCATCAAAGGTGGTCCTGCTCTACAAAGCATTCTGGGTAAAGCTTCTCGGCTGGAACGCCAATTTCCTGACGGCCGATGACACCGTAGAAAAGTACGGAAACGGCTCGGCGTATCATTCAACCTGGGTCGATGTCAGGAAGGTTTGAGGCGAAAATAGATTTTTTCTTCGAGATTTTTGACAAATGCTGTTAGGCCTGTTTTTCAGAGTGACAACCAATGAAGGGCATTCTTTGCAGTCCTAACGCGAGCCTCTTAAACTGTTTGGATATCCGACAAGAAATTGCCCGTTAAGCGAACCGAAAGGTTTATATATTCGAACCAGTGAGGTTTATAGTGAAGACGACACAGGAAAAGGAAGAGGTGATGTAAGATGGTCGTCATAGGAGAAAAGTTCCCAGAGGTTGAGGTCAACACCACCCACGGCAGGATAAAGCTGCCGGACTACTTCGCCGAGAAGGGCAAGTGGTTCATACTCTTCAGCCACCCGGCTGACTTCACCCCGGTCTGTACGACCGAGTTCTACGCCATGCAGAAGAGGGTTGAAGAGTTCAGGAAGCTCGGCGTCGAGCCGATAGGGCTGAGCGTTGATCAGGTCTTCAGCCACCTCAAGTGGATGGAGTGGATCAAGGAGAACCTCGGAGAGGAGATAACCTTCCCGGTCATAGCGGACGACCGCGGTGACCTCGCCGAGGCCCTCGGCATGATCCCGAGCGGCGCCACCATTACAGCGAGGGCCGTCTTCGTCGTCGACGACAAGGGCGTCATAAGGGCGATAGTCTACTACCCGGCCGAGGTCGGCAGGGACTGGGACGAGATACTCAGGCTCGTCAAGGCCCTCAAGGTCAGCACCGAGAAGGGCGTCGCCCTGCCGCACAAGTGGCCCAACAACGAGCTCATCGGCGACCGCGCCATCGTCCCGCCGGCCGGAACCGTCGACGCCATCAAGGAGCGCGAGGAGGCCAAGGCCCGCGGAGAGATCGAGTGCTACGACTGGTGGTTCTGCCACAAGAAGCTCGAGTGAGCTTCTTCCCCCAATTTCGTTTCTCTTCTTACGCTCCACGGAACCAAACCACAAGGAAGGAACCCGTCATCGCCATTGCGTAGGCCACCGGCTTCAATGTCAGACAGCTCCCTTCAGGCACCTTTGAAAGTTCCGATGCAAATACGACACTTATGAAAGTCAGGTATATCCCAATCCGAAACAGTGCTTTGTTCGCATTGAGTCCGCTCCTTGCCCCAAGCCCCGCGAGATAAGCGATCAACACCATCAAAGTTAATGAAATCCATTTGCTGATTCTTCCCATTGCTTCATAACAGTCGGGAACGTTGCACGTTGTTGTAAAACCGTGCGGATCTATCCACGTGCCATTAGAGGGACATTGCTTTGGTTCCTGGGAATAGACAAGTGTGATCAGGCCTGAAAAAAAGATAGTGAGAATCAGAAGTCCGATAATTTTTCTCTTAAATGTCTGCATGCCCCTCCCCCAGCGCTGATCGATAACAACAATGCTCTGGGAGTTCCCCAGTCCTAGCCCTTAGCAGTATTCTCTTTATATGACTTTCCCGCAGTATTCCGTTATTCCAGCAGCAGTTTTGCTGGCTGTTTAAATCAAAAACCGAAGTAAACAAGTGAACACGAACGCTCCCTGGGTCTCAAAGCACCCTCCTCCGGAAGAGTACCACCAGCGGGACCAGCCAGGCCAGATGCACGAGCACCGCCATCGGGAAATCGCTGTAGTCGTTTAGAGCTATGCCCTCGAAGACCCTGTACGTCCAGTACGTCGGCAAAAACGCCGTGAGCTTGCTCCAGTCCGTTGAGAGATCCCTCCAGAGGACAACGAGCTTTACCGCCACCGGAAGGATCAGGAGCCAGCCGAGAATCTTGGAGACTGTGATAGCCTGCATTCTGGATTCGGCGAAGATGGTTATCAGCAGTCCATAGATCCAGACCTCCAGCAGGAAGAGAACGGCCAGAGCCAGAACTCCCTTCCAGGGAATCTCCATGTCGAGAACATGAGGCGCTATCACCGTAAAGGCCACGGTCACTAACGAAGCCCACGTGAGCCTGTAAACCAAAAACGCCTCGCTGGAAATCGGCATGACCTGCAAAGCCTGAACCGTCTTCTCCTCCTTCTCGTCGGCCATCATAAAGCCGGGAATCATGCCGAATATCATGGGTATGAATATCAGCACGAAGAGAGCTATCCCGTAGTAAAGCTCGCCCATGCGATCCTTGAAGTAGCGGACGATGAAGAGGAGCACCAAAGTCATCCCCACGCTGTATAGGAGCATCGGGTCCCTGCGGAGCAGTTTGAGGTCGGTCCTGTATATGGCAGCGAATTTTCGCACAAAGCTCATCTCACTCCCTCCACCGCGTACCTGTAAAAGCGAACCCTTGCGAGGTAATACGCCACGATACCCCACACCATCAGACCAAGCGCCGACCACAGAAGGTTTTCCGCCGAAACCCCTCCGAAGGGGGCGCTGAAGAAGTAGAGCGCAGGATAGCTCGGGATGACGTAGAGAACCTTCCATATCCCGTCCGTCAGGTAGCCGTGATAGTGGGCGAAGGGCAGGAGGGAGAGCACCATGACGCCGAGGAGCGGCACGAAGTAGTCGTCTAAATCGCGGTATTTTGAGGCTATTGCTATGCCAAGGAGCGTATAGACTACCGAAACTAACAGGGTACCTGCCAAAACGTAGGGAAGCCCGTTCAGGGAGCGTGTGCCGAGGCAGAATATAAGCGCTGCCGCCGGGAGAGAAACCAGCGCCATGAGGAGAGCCTTGGCGAGGATGTAAGCCCTCCAGTCGAGTGGCGTAACCGCCAAAGCGCCTATCGTTCCGTCTTTCTTCTCCGCGAAGATGGCCGTGCCGACGAAGGTGAAGCCGACCATCCCGGGCTCAAGGATGAGGAAGAGGGGAACGACGGTTGAGCGGTACCCCTCTGGAAACGCCATCACCATAAGGCCATAAGCTAAAGCCACGAGCAGGTATATCGGATAGACGTAGCCCCTCGTTCCGACCTTGATGTCCACTCCCACCAGCTGACTTATCATACGAGCCTCCTCCCCGTGACCTTCAGGAAGATGTCCTCGAGTGTTGGTTCTTCAGTGTTTATGCGCCTTATCTCATGCTCCCGCAGGATTCTCAGGAACTCCTCGTTTCCTCCAAGGTTCTCAAGCGGGAACTCGGCGGTCCTCACATCACCGCTGGCCACATACTCGATCTTGATCAGGCGCTTACCCATCCTCACCTTCAGCTCGCCCGGATTTCCAACGAGGACTATCTTTCCGTCCACAATGAACGCAACCCTGTCGCAGAGCTCATCGGCGACGTACATGTTGTGGGTGGTCAGAAAGATCGTCTTCCCGTTTTCGCGCATCTCAAGGAGCAGGTCTTTTATCCTCCTTGCGCTCGCCGGGTCGAGGCCTTCGAGGGGCTCGTCAAGGAAGAGGATTTCCGGATCCGGGAGCAGAGCCCTCGCCAGATCGAGCTTCTTCTTCATTCCCTTGGAAAAGCCGGAGACGAGTTTATCTGCCTCGTTTTCAAGCCCGACAACCTTGAGAACCTCCAGGGGGTCGAGGTGCTTTCTGTAAAAGCTCGCAAAGAACTCAAGGTTTTCGAGGGCAGTGAGACGTGAGTAAACGGCAGGAAACTCGAAGGAGACGCCGATTCTGTTGTAGTACTCCTTCCCCCATTCGCGGAGGTTCCTTCCAAGGATTTTGACGGTCCCTTCATAGTCCCTCAGGATTTTCACCAGAATTTTGACGGTCGTGGTCTTCCCAGCCCCGTTAGGACCAAGGAACCCGTAGATTTCGCCCCTCTCGACGGAGAAGCTCAGACCATCAACGCCCCTAACTTCTCCGTAGTACTTCCTAACGTTCTCAACCTCTATGACGGGCATGGTTTCACCTATTGGTTAACTGGAAGTTCAGGTAGTTATAGGTAACCCCGCACATGTGCGGTTATTTGAGGGTCTCGTCGAGGAGCCTCTTAAGCCCCTTCCTCAGGTGCTCCTTCACCGTTGAGGGGCTGAGGTTCAGCATCTCCGCCAGCTCCCGCAAAGTGACCTTCCGGGGCTCGTTGAAGTAGCCGCTCTTGTAAGCCAGGAGGAGAACCTCGGCCTGCCTTTTCGTCAGCTTTGAGAGGGGACTGCTCTCCGGTTCTGCCTCCTCAACGCTGATCACCCTCGCACCGTAGGCTTCACGAAATGTTCTCACCACTTCCCCAAGGAGCTCTTCCTCGCAGAGAACCGAAAGAATGCTCTCACCCCCGACGAAGGTTCCGCTCTCAAAAATGACGAGGCCTTTCTTCTGAAGCTCGAAGAGCCTATCCGCCTGCTCCCTCTGGGGTTCAAGGGAGGCGCGGATGTAGAGCAGGTGCATACCATTCCTGGGAAAGGCCCTGACGTCCCTCACCTGGTGGAGCGCCCGCAACCGCTCGATGACCTTCTCAGGGGATTCCCGGAACTTGACTTCCACCAGCTTGATGACATCGGTGTCTATGGTGAAGTAAGTGTCCCCGTAGGCCCACTCTATCGCTTCGAGGAGCCACTCAAGACCGGCAAAGAGCTCCTCTTTGTATGGTATTGCGAGTTTTAGGCGCTTCATAACGAAGGCTTGACCTCAAACCTTATGGGGATTTCGGAAAAATGAAAATGGAATCAGCCGCTCTCAAGCAGGTTGTCAAAGGAGTCCCTGATGCTGTACGTTACGTGCCGGTAAGCATGTATGTTGTTCAGCGCCCGTTCATCGGTGCCGATGACGATGAACGCCAGTGCGCTGGGGTTCCAGGGGTTCTCGATCACCTCAACGACCCGCAGCGACCCGGAGTACGTCTCACCACTCTCTCTGCTGTAAACGGTCGTGCCGTTGACGATGACGGGAGCGTTCCTCTGGAGCTCGGGAAGAAGGGTGCTGTTTGAGAGCAGTACTAACGCCAGGTTTTTCCTCATGTCCTCGGGCGTTAAACTCGATACTGCCTTCAGCCCGGCATCGACACCCCTTCGTCTAAAGGAGTCGTACACGAACCTGGCCAGATTCCCTGCGGAGGAGCCATCGTCGTAAGCCACGATAACGCCCCCCTCCTTTGCGGCGTTCAGAAAGTCATCAACCGTCAGCGGAATCACGACGTTCTTTCCTCCGTTTGTTTCGTTGTAAACCCTCGCAATGACCTTGGCGAGTTCGGGCATGAAGTCATCGAAGGTTCTGTACATGTCCCTGTGCCTCGCGTAGTCATCAGCATACGCCCGGTACACATCGTCTACGAAGTAAAAGACCTTTCCGTTGCCCTTCAGCGTTGCCATGGCTCCTTCCGGTCTGCCTGTGGCGTTTAGGTAGTACGCCTCGAAGGCCCTCACAAGCGTTTCGTAGAGCATGACCTTGAAGTTGGGGTATGCCATTGCACTCAGCTTCTCGGCGACGGGATCAAAGAGTGTCTCGTAGGGCTCGAAAAGCTCGTAGTGCTGATCAACCGCGGGATTGACGAAGCTGTGGGCGAACTCGTGGGCCAGGAAGGTTGAGTCGCCCACCGTGGCATAAACATGGGGTATTCCGCCTGCCACCTTCCCAAAGCCCAGAAATGCGTATACACTCATATTGCTCCCGCTTTCTATGTGGTATCCGAAGCCGTGGCAGCAGAAGATGGGCATCGGCACCACGTGCCACGATGATGCGTTCTTCCCGAAGAAGTCCTCCTCAAACTCAACGAGTTCGACCAGCCCAGGATTTTCTCCCACAAACGTTTCAAGCGTTCTGTTGTAGAACTCCTCGTGCTCGCGGTAGAACCTCCAGAAGTCAGTCTCCTCTGCGAACTCTGCAACGGCCTCCGCAAACTCATCGAGCTTTTTGGCGTCCAAAAACGGCCTCAATCGAAGCATATCGTCCCAGGGCATTGCCTTTGAGAAGTCCGTCGGGCTCAGGTGAATAGCGAACTCTGGAATCGCGTCGTAGTCGATTCCCTCTTCGATCATCTGCGGAACCATTTTAACCGCTGTCAGGTTTCTATAGGGGCCAAAGTACTCGTCCACGTCCCTGATGTAGCGGTAGCTCCCGGGAGTGACGCCGAGTACCGCCGGATCAACGTGCTCCCTGTACCAGCTTGAGTCGGAGAGCCTGTAGATTATCGCCACCAGCTCGACTCTGGGGTCTATCTCCACGTGAAGGCGATCCGAGAGGGAGATTGAAACCGGCGTACCTGAAGTATGTTCCTGCATGGAGGCGGTCGTTGGGCTTTTTGTTTCCCCTCCCTGGACCTTTTCGCCCGTAGTGCCCACGCATCCGCTCGCCAGCACCACGAGGAATACCAGCACAACAGATGCAAGCTTTTTCACCTAACTCACCGTACCATCGATGAATGTCAGAATATTTAAACATTTCCAAATTATAAACTGCCGGCTTTCTCAACTCGGCTATTTCCTGGGGTACACTGAGTTTCCTTCAATTTGTGCCGATCTAAAAAGCCAACTAAATTGCTCAGCCCAGATGAGACACCAAAAACCTAATGTGTGAAAAAAGTATCATGAATTGGTGGTGAGGATGAAAATTGACCTGCCAGCCCCTAAACTTGAAGATAAAATGAGCTTGAGGAGGCTATGGATAAGAGAAAGAGCATAAGGCGTTACATTTTTCTCTTCTCAAGCCTCGTCGTTCACGGCGGGGATGCAATAAACACCCAACCGGCCCTTCAGCAGGAAAGCAACACTTTTTTAAAGCTTAAAATTCACACTACAATTTGAGATGAAGCGTTCGGTAACGGTCAAACTCCAACCCTCCAAAGAGCAAGAGGAGAAACTCCATCAGTTAGCCGACCTTGAGGCCAAGGTTTGGAATAGGGTGAACTACCTCAGGCGGCAACAGTTCTTCCAAGGGCAAATCGTGGACTTCAACAAGACTGAAAAAACCGTTTACGAGGAGTTCAAGAAGGAAATCGGTTCTGCAACGGTTCAACAAATAGCGAGAAAGAATGCAGAAGCTTGGAGGAGCTTCTTCACCCTTGCAAGAAAGAAGCGGAACGGAGAACTCCCCACGTGGCTTAAGCCAAAACCACCGAACTACCTGAAGGAATGCGAGAAGAGAAAACCCTTAATCGTCCTGAGAAACGACCAGTACAGGATTGAAGGGAGCAAACTCATATTGAAAGGCCTTGGGAAGTTCAGGAAACTGGAAATCCAGTTCAAGGGCAGAATACACTTGAGAGGCAAGCAGGGGCGGTTGGAAATAACTTACGACGAGGTAAAACGCAAGTGGTATGCCCACATCAGCTTCACGGTGGAGGAGAAACTTGAGGGCGAGGAATGGGTTAAGCTTCCAAGAAAACCAAAAGGAGACCTCTCGGCGGGGATTGACTTGGGAGTGAACAATTTAATGGCCGTTTACGTGGAGAATGGTCAGAGTTTTCTCGTGAATGGCAGGCCTCTCAAAAGTATTGACTTCTACTGGCGGAAGAGGATTGCCGAGTATCAATCAAAACTCAACAAAAGTGGTGCTAAGACGAGTAGAAGGCTCAAGAGAATGCACGAGAGGGCGAAACTACAGGCCAGACACTACATTAATACCTCAGTCAGGGGAACGGTTAGAAAGCTCTACGAGCTTGGAGTTTTTAAAATCGTGGTGGGCTATCCGAAGGGAATTGCTCAAAACCCTGGGAAGGGTAAGAAGCAGAATTTTATCCTCTCTCACGTGTGGCGGTTTAACACGGTCATTAAACGTTTAAAAGAAGTCGCTGAAGAGTACGGTATTGTGGTTGAGGTTGTTGATGAGGCTTTCACTTCGCAAACGTGCCCCGTTTGCGGGAGGCCCCACGAGGGCGCTCGCTTCGTTCGTGGTTTATTCAAGTGTCCCGCAACGGGGCTTGTTTTTAACGCTGACCTTGTTGGGGCGTTTAACATTTTGAAGAAGGTGGTAAAAACGATAACCCCAAATCTGAGCGGTCTTTACGCCCAGAGGAGGGGTAACTGGCCGGAGGCCCGGCCGGAGGGGTTCGAAGAACCCGCTTCTAGGGTTATCATGATGAGAACCCCTCAAACCTCCCTGCCAATGGCGAGGGGTTAATTCACTGGAACCCTCGCCCCTCACGGCAGGGAGGAGGTCAGAGAGACGAACCTCTAACCCTTCAGCAGGTTTCCCAGATTCTATGGGCGGCGTATGGGGTTAACAGGTGGGGAAAGAGAACCTCGCCGAGCGCCGGAGCCTGTTATCCCTTCGAGGTCTATGTTGTGGTCTCAGGCGTTGAAGGATTAACTCCAGGAATCTACCTCTACGACGGAAAGGCCCATGCCCTGGAACTGATCAGGGAGGGGCACTTCGGAAAGACTCTCGCGGAAGCCTGCCTAAACCAGCGGTGCGTTGCCACCGCGCCGGTGAACGTAGTCATCGTCGCCCACTACGAGAGAACCACGAGGCGGTACGGCGAGAGGGGAATAAGGTACGTCCACATCGATGCCGGCCACATGGGTCAGAACATTTACCTTCAGGCAACGGCCCTCGGCCTCGGCACCGTTGCGGTTGGTGCCTTCAGGGATGAGGAGGTAAAAAGGGCAATGAACGTGCCCGGAGAACCGCTCTACGTCTTCCCCCTTGGCGTCCCCGGGGAGTAGTCAGAGCCTCTTGAGCTCCTCAAACCTTATGAGAACCTCCTCCTTTCTCCTTATGAGGTTCTGCCTCCCAGCCTCTTTTCCGTCCTTAAGGTAAATCAGCGTCGGGACGTTGAGGACATCGAAGCGGTTCACAAGGTCGTTCCATTCCTCGGCGTTGATGTGAACGATCTTTATCTCGGGAAATTCCCTGCCGAGATCCTCCATGAAGCTTTCGACTATCCTGCAGGGCGGACAGCCCGGAATGGAAAACCACAGGACGGTTTTTCCAGACTCAAACTCAAACTTTCCGTCGTATTCGACTATCATATCCGCACCTCCGGGAAATAAAAATGGTGGTCAGATCCTGGCCCTCTTGAGCAGGAGCGAGTTTGTGACGACGCTGACGCTGCTTATGCTCATCGCCCCGGCCGCCCACTCCGGCTGGAACTCCACGCCGAATAGCACGAAGGCAAGCCCCGCCGCGAAGGGAATCAGCATCGTGTTGTAGAACATTGCCCAGAAGATGTTCTGCTTTATCTTCGCCAGCGTCTTCTGGCTCAGCTTTATTGCCTTGACCACGTCCCTTGGGTCGTTCTTTATGAGAACCATGTCCCCGCTCTCCATCGCTATGTCCGTCGCGTTGCCGACAGCGATCCCAACATCCGCCTGTGCCAAGGCCGGAGCGTCGTTTATTCCGTCGCCAACGAAGATAACGACTTCACCCTTCTCCTGGAGCTTCTTGACCTCGTTGGCCTTGTCCCCCGGCAGAACCTCGGCGAGGACGTAGTCCACCTTGAGCCGCCTTGCTATCGCGTTTGCAGTTCTCCTGTTGTCGCCGGTTATCATGCCGACCTTCTTGCCCATCCTGTGGAGCTCCTCGATGGCTTCTTTTGCTCCTTCCTTTATCGTGTCGGCTATGCCTATTACTCCCACTATTCTGCCGTCTATGGCGACGGTTATGGCAGTCTTCGCCTCGTCCTCAAGTCTGTGGAGTGTTTCCTCAACCTCATTCACAGAGTAGCCGTTCTCCACCATGAGCTTCCTGTTGCCTGCCAAGATCTCCCTTCCACCCACGACTGCTCTAACACCTTTGCCGGTTATTGCCTCGAACTCCCCCGGCTCCTCAAGCTCAAGGCCGAGTTCCTGGGCCTTCCTCACGATAGCATCTCCAAGCGGGTGTTCAGAGCGCTTCTCCGCCGAGGCAACGAGCTTTATGAGCTCCTTCTCATCCATGCCAAAGGATATAACATCAGTAACCTCGGGCTTCCCCTTTGTGAGCGTTCCTGTCTTGTCGAAGAGCACAACCGTCGCCTTCCTTGCTATCTCAAGCACTTCACCGTTCTTGATGAGTATCCCCATCTCGGCACCTTTACCCATTCCAACCGTCAATGCTGTTGGCGTTGCGAGACCGAAAGCGCAGGGGCAGGCTATAACGAGGACGCTGAGGAGGGTTGTAAAGGCAAAAAGCAGGGGTTCGCCCGCTACAAAGTACCAGTATGCAAAGGAGAGGAGTGCTATAGTGAGGACCGTGGGTATGAAGTATGCAACTATTGTATCCGCCAGCCTCTGTATCGGCGGCTTTGTATTCTGAGCTTCTTCCACGAGTCTAATTATCTGGGCCAGAACGGTGTCCCTTCCGACGCGCCTCGCCTCTATCCTGAGGACGGAGTTCTTGTTTATGGTGCCCCCGATAACCTCATCCCCGGGTTTCTTGAGGTTGGGAACGGGTTCGCCAGTTATCATTGACTCGTCAACGTAGCTCTCGCCCTCGAGCACAATACCATCGACGGGAATCCTCTCACCGGGCTTCACTATCACGACGTCCCCGACCCTGACCTCACTTATCGGAACCTCAATCTCCTCGCCGTTCCTTAGCACTGTTGCCTTCTTCGCCTGAAGACCCATGAGCTTTTTGATGGCCTCGCTGGTTCTTCCCTTGGCCCTCGTTTCAAGGTACCTGCCAAGCAGAAGGAAGGCCATCAGCAGGACGCTGGCCTCGTAGAAGTTGAAGTCCTCCGGAATGACCTCTACCGTTGCGAGGACGCTCGCCAGGTAGGCCGAACCTATGCCGAGGGAGTACATGACCTCCATGTTAAGACTCTTATGTCTCAGGGAGGCATATGCCTTACCGAATATCCCTCTTCCAGCGTAGACTATCGCGATGGTGGATAGAATGAACTGGAGGGGCATGAGGTACGGGATTTCAAAGCCGAAGCGCTCGGCCTGCATAGAGGCGAAGAGGGCTATTCCAATACCCCACGCGACGGCGAGCTTTCTCTTCATGTCGCGAAGGTGCCTCTCCCTTAGTTCTCTCTCGAGATCGTGGGTCTCCTCCCCCTCAACCCCTATGAACTGGTAGCCCACGTCCTCGATGGTCTTCCTGATGTCTTCAATGGTCACGAGGCTTGGATCGTAGCTTACCCTCGCAGTTTCGGTGCCAAGGTTTACGCTCGCCTCCAAAACACCGGGGAGGTCTTTCAACGCCTCCTCTATCGTCTTAACACACATTGCGCAGGTCATACCATTTACCTTGAGCACAAGCTCCATTTTTCTCACCCTGTTACTTACTATGCATGCCAGCTTATGGGGATTATTTTTTACAATCTGAAAAGTAGAGGCGGAGAATTTTTATAGTTCGAAGATTAGATTTGAACGGTGGAACGTCATGAAGATAGACGACCTTGATTTGAAGCTCATTCACCTGCTGATGGACAATTCCCGCCTAAGCATCTCAGAGCTCGCCGAAAGGCTTGGTGTCAGCAGGCCGACGGTAAAATCGCGCCTTGAAAAGCTTGAGAAAGAAGGAGTAATTCTCGGATACACCGTAAAGCTGAATCCGGAGCTTCTCAGGGCGCACAACGTCGTTGCCCTCATAGTCAAAACTGACGAGCCTGAGAGGATGAGGGAGTTCGAGGAGATAATCGAGATAAACCGCTTCACGAGCAGGAAGTACCTCATAAAGATCGCTGTTGAGGATATGGAGGAGCTGAGAAAGGTCATAGAAGGGGCAGGGTTTGAGGTCATCGAGATAATGCCCATTCTTGAGAGCATTGAAAGAACCACTCCCCCGAAGGTCAAGATACCCTTCAAGTGCGACTACTGCGGCAAGGAGATAGTGGGAGAGCCGATAGTCTACAAGTACCACAACAGGGTTTACTTCCTCTGCTGTCCAACGTGCCTGAGGGAGTTCAAAAAGACCCGGGAGAACATAGAGAAGTTCAAACTAAAGGAAGAAGACAAAGTAGAGCACGCTCACGAGCACGAGCACCACGCCCATAACTAAATCTCCCCTACCGCTTACCGAGGAAAGCCTATCAACTGCCCTCCCAAGTCTTGCGTATCTGCTCCCGTAGTGGAAGCCCAGGGTAACGAGGGCAAAGGGCAGCACCGATATTCCAATGAACACCACGAGCAGCGCCGCCCTGATTCCGGGAGGGTACTGGCCGGAGAGCAGGGAGCTCACCAGGAGATACGAGGGGAGCACACAGGACAGTGAGAGAAACGCCATCACTCCCCCTATCACAAAAGCGGCCGGTGGAGAGGTGGCCTTTTCAAGAACCTCATTGCTCTTTTCCCTCAGTGGGCTGGAGACTGGTATCTTCACGTAGCCCAGTGCGGAGAGTATTTTGTAAACTCCCACGGTTATCCCAAAGATGACAACGAAGTATCTGAGCAGGGGTATCTTGGTGTGCAGGTTCATGAGGGCAACGGCTATTATCGAGTATCCCAGAAATGCGCCGACTGTGAATGCCAGGCCGACCCTGAGAACCTTCCTCTCGTCCGTCAGGGCTATCATCGAGAGAAGGAACACTATCATGAGGAATATTGAAGGCCGAAGGGCGTTGAGAATCCCGAGGGCTATTATTGAGAACGTTACCCCCGTGAACTCGGTCACCTGGCTCAGAGAGTCCAGCGGTATATCCGCGGCAGTCATCAGAATTGCGTCTGAAACCTGCATGGCAACCACCTAATGCTCCATCGATGGTGCCCCAAGGCGCACAATCTCCACGGATGAATGGGAGTTCATTGATATATTAACTTTGTCTCCCCTCGCGAGGCACGGGACTTCTATGGGATGGGTGTATTTGACCTTCAGAACCTCACCGTTTGCATCTATTATCGCAATGCATGTTAGCTTTGTGTTAGTTTGATCGGGAATACAGTTTGTATCGGTCAAAACGACAGCATTGGTGGAGTTCAAAGGCCGTCCTTCAACCAGAACCCCATGAAAAGTATCACGAACCCCTTGTTCTCTTATGGAGAAGTACCCAAAGGTCAGGAGGGACACAATCAGAACCGCTGCAATGCCTGCACCAATACTTTTCATACCTTTCACCGCGGATTTGTATCATAAAAACAATGAAAGAAAACTCCGGAGAGGGCTCACTCGCCGCTCTCCTCGATTCCCATGTACTTCTCGCAGCTCTCGTGCATCTCCTGCCAGCCGTCGCCCATGTACTGGGGCATGTACTCCTCCATGACCGGCTCCATATCCTCGTGCATCTCGGTGAAGTTGCCGCTGGCCATGTGCTCCTCCATCTCCTCGTACATCTCGTCGTCCATCATGCCGTGCATGCCGTAGCCCATCATTCCGCCGTGCATGTAGCCGCTCATCGGGCCGAAGCCCCAGCGCGTGCCGGTTCTCTCAGCTGTCTCGAATCCTCCAGTGTGGGCCATCCCTAGGGGGACGGCTATGAGCGCTCCGATGAGGAGCCCGATAAACAGGGACTTCCACTCCATTCCGCATCACCTCTTTATTTGTTTCCATCAGTACATTGCCGCCGAAGGGATAATAGGCTTATCATTGACATAATGTGAAAGGATTCCCCCAAATTTTTCAGATGCGAAAGGATAGGGCCAATCAAGTATTTTCACAAGGTTAAATTGATGAACACCTCAAAAACAGCCAGCAAGTACGATAGGTTTTCAAAGGTCTACGACCTCTTCGAGAGTCCAATGGAAAGGAGGGCGTTTTCAAAGTACCGCGCCAGGGCCCTTTCTCTGGCAGAAGAGAAAGTGCTTGAGATAGGCGTCGGAACGGGAAAAACTTCCTATTATCCCCAAAACGTCGATGTCATCGGCATAGACTCCAGCAGGAGCATGCCGGAGAAGCCGAGAGAAGGGAAAGGGAACTCGGCCTGAAAAACGTCAAGCTCCTTCTGATGGACGCCCAAAATTTGGAGTTTGAAGACGAGGGCTTTGACACCGTTGTGAGTACTTTCGTCTTCTGCATCCACGATACGGGAGACGCAGAGAAACATCGAGATAGCCGGGTTCAGGATAGAGCATGTTGAGAATCTCTTCTTTGATATTGTGAGGCTTATCATAGCCACAAAACCACAGATATGCCGGAAGGCAGCCGGCAGGCCGAAAAGCTGCTGCTTTTTGAGGAGTAATGGTAGATACATGGAGGCAGATCTATTTCCCATTTTTGTCCAAAACCGTTTATTTCAAACCTCTCGTTAAATAGAGCCGAATTATTTTCTCTTTCGTCAAAAGGACAGCTCTCATGCCGAAAAGTATATATATGCATCTTTATTCATCAATGAGCAGGTGATGGGCATGATAATAGAAAATTATACAAAATTGGGTACTTATGACGACATCGTTCAAACGATAGGCAACACACCCCTGGTGAGGCTGAGGAAGATCGAGGGGTACTTCAACCTCAAAAACGAGCTCTACGCCAAGGTGGAGTTCTTCAACCCCGGGGGGAGCATAAAGGACAGGATAGGCAAGTACATGATCGAGGGAGCAAAGAGGGATGGCAAGATCGTCGAAGGCGGCGTGATAGTCGAGCCCACCTCGGGCAACACGGGTGTCGGCCTTGCTCTGGTCGCGGCGGACGAGGGCTACATGACGGTCTTCACGATGCCGGACAAGATGAGCACCGAGAAGGAGCTCCTCCTCAAGGCCATGGGGGCTTTCATCATAAGAACTCCCACCGCGGTGGCTCCAGGCGATCCAAACTCCTACTATAAGGTGGCCGAAGCGGTAAGGAACCTCATCTGGAAGAGGGGAAGGGCGGTAACCAGAGAGGAGCTTAAGGAGATAGTCGAGTACGTTCAGCGGCTCGTTGATGAAGAGAGGCTCGATGAGCTCAGGGCGATCCTTGAGGAGGAAGTCGAGGAAACGCCCTACGCCTACATCCCCAACCAGTACTTTAACAGGCACAACCCCCTTGCCCACTACGAGACCACCGCGAGGGAGATATGGGAGCAGACCGGAGGGGAGATAGACTACCTCTTCGCGGGGATAGGCACGGGCGGAACCATAACGGGCATTGGGAGATACCTCAAGGAGAGGAAGAAGGGGGTCAAAATAATAGGCGTTGACCCGGTCGGCTCGATATACAACCTCGTTAAGAAAGGAATGAGCCTTGAGGAAGCCCTCAAGAAAGCTCACCCGTACCTCGTTGAGGGCATAGGCGAAGACCTCCTCCCCGAGACCGTCGATTTAAGCCTCGTTGATGATATGGTGGTAGTCAACGACCAGCAGGCCTTTTCAATGACCCGCTTCCTCGCGAGGAAGGAGGGCATCTTGGCTGGAGGCTCATCTGGTGCGGCCCTCTACGGGACGATAAAGTACCTCAAGGAAAAGGGCATTGAGGGCAAGAAAGTTGTCGTGATATTCCCGGACACGGGGAGGAACTATCTCACGAAGGTCTTCAACGACGAGTGGCTCATCGCGAACGGCTTCGAAGTTGACGATGAGAAGGTTCTGGGGGTGCTGAGATGAGGTTCTCAACTAAAGCCATTCACATCGGTGAAGAGCCGGAAAACATGCAGCACAGCGATGTTGTATCCCCGATCCACCTTTCCACAACCTTTGCAAAGAGGAGCATAAAGGAGGTCGAGGAGGGCTACGTCTACTCAAGGAGCGGCAATCCCACGAGAGATAGCCTTGAGAGGAAGTTGGCTGCGCTTGAAAATGCAAAGTACGGGCTTGCCTTCTCCTCGGGCCTTGCGGCCGAGTCCACCATACTCCTCGCCCTGCTCAAGAAGGGCGACCACGTTGTGGCTTTCGACGATCTCTACGGCGGGACAAAGAGACTGTTCAATCAGGTTATGGAGCGCTTTGGGATTGAATTCACCTACGTTGACGCAAGGGACCCAGAAAACGTCAGGAAAGCCATAAAGGAAAACACAAGAATGGTCTGGCTCGAAACGCCCACAAACCCCCTCCTGAAGCTGGCGGACATAAAGGCGATAGCCGGGATTGCCCACGAGAGGGGCCTAATCGTGGTGGTGGACAACACCTTCGCGAGCCCCTACTTCCAGAACCCCCTCGACCTTGGGGCGGATATAGTTCTCCACAGCGTCACCAAGTACCTCGGCGGCCACTCCGACGTTGTCGGTGGGGCTGTGATGGTAAATGACGATGAGATTTACGAAAAGTTAAAGTTCCACCAGAACGCGGTTGGGGCGATTCTTTCGCCCTTCGACTCCTGGCTGGTCATGAGGGGCATCAAAACCCTCGCCGTCAGGATGGAGAGGCACGAGAAGAACGCTATGAAGATTGCTAGGTATTTGGAGGGGCACCCATTGGTTGAGAGGGTTTACTATCCGGGCCTGCCCTCACATCCACAGCACGGGCTCGCGAAGAGGCAGATGCGCGGCTTTGGGGGAATGCTCTCATTCGAGCTTAAAGGGGAATTGAGGGAAGCGATAAAGTTCGTCGAGAGCTTGAAGATTTTTGCACTGGCCGAGAGCCTCGGCGGTGTTGAGTCGCTCATAGAGTTGCCCGCAATTATGACCCACGCATCGGTTCCAAAGAAGGAGAGGGAAAAGGTCGGCATAAAGGACTCCCTTATCAGGGTCTCGGTGGGTATAGAGGACGTGGAAGACCTCATCGAAGATATGGAGAGGGGCTTTGAGGCGGTGAGAGCATGATACCGAGCATTAAGGAGATACGGCTTTTCCTGAGGAGGCTGGGTTTTGATCAGGGCTCAATAAAAGAACTCATAGAACAGATAGAGTATTTTGAGACAGAGGCGCCTGAGAGGGACGACATAGTGCGGGACTACCTCAGGAATGAGTGCATAGAACGGCTTGTGGATGAGATAGTGAAAGAGGTCATTAGGCTTGGAAGGAAAGATGTGCGCATCCTTGACGTTGCAGCCGGCTCGGGCTTTTTCACCGAACGAGTGAAGAATGGATTGGAGTCCCGGGGAGTCAGAGCGGAGATCTACGGCTTGGACATAACTCCCAGCATGCTGAAGAGGCTTAAAAAGAAGGGTATAACTCCCATCTGGGGCGTTGCCGAGAAAATTAGGGAATCCATTGAGATCGCCAACGAGCACTGCGGCATAAATGCTCCGAAAGAATTCGACGTCGTGCTCTCCACCCTAGCGTTCCACCACTTCCTAAAGCCCGAAGCAGTACTTGGGAGCATGAAGGAAGTACTGGCCAACGGCGGAAAGGTCGTTATAATCGATGTTCTCAAGCACAGCCACAGCGAGTTCAAAGACACTCTGAAGGACACTCACCTTGGCTTTTCGCTGGGAGAAATAAAAGAAATGGGCTCAAAGGTGTTCGGGAAGGTCGAAGTCCGGCCTCTTGGACTGCACTGTGAGGTTGACGGTGTTCTCATCGGGCTTTACCGCGCGGTGTTTGCTTAACCAGAGGCCTTTCTCTTTTCTGCCACTTCTTTTAGCTTTAAGTGAGCTCTTAAAAGCCTCTTTTTGATGATGCGCTCTGCTATGAATAAGTTCAAGATTCTCCCCAGAAAACCATAGCGAAGTGTGTAACACACGCCCTCAACACCCAGGGTCATATTATCCACAGGAATGAAGCAGTGTTCATACCGCAATTTCTTTAAAAATGTGTCCTCTTCCTGCATCCCCCCGGAATAGAAGTAGTTTTCTTTAAAGTCAACAATCCGGTATTTTATCCACTTTTCTGTCCCCTTTTCGCGGGTGTAGTATACTAACCCTTTCTTCAATTTCCCGTCATCTTCGGATTTAAACTCATATTCCGGCCAGAATAATCTATGATTATTAATGTTGGATACGAGAGAAAAAACTTCCTCCACTTTCGCGTCAATAAGCACTGCTATCTTAACACAGTGAGAAAAACCTCGGGACGGTTTACACTCTAAAAACTCAACCTGTGTATTTTTAAGTCTCTTGATAATTAAGTGAATTTTCTGCTGGTTGTATTTTTTCAAACGCATTCGCATTTTTTCACCGCCCTTCATTCATCGAGCGGATTCGTCTGTATCCTGCTAAAATTAGAGAGATGGCCTAAAAAATGTAAAAATATGCAAACAAATGGAAGGAACTAACCTTCTAGAAGCTTCCTCTTTCTTCTCTCGTATTCTTCGTCGTCTATTTCTCCCCTTGCATACTTCTCGTCAAGCATCTCAAGTGCGCTCTTTTTTGATGTGCCACCTGAGCTCTGCTCCACAAGCCATTTAATGAACCAGATTATCCCCGCAATTATCAGCACCCAGAACAGGAGCATGAATATTGCCCCAAAGATTCCAAAGTAGCCGAATCCCATCATCTCATGCCACCCCCATTCTCCTTCTCTAGCATGGGCCAGGAACCGGCCTCCCAAACTTTCGAACATCATTTTGATCTCCTCAAACACTACTCAGTGGTAAGGGATATAGGGCTTATTATTGGCAAAATTGAATATCTTCCCGGCAATATTTTTCATAGTGCTGACAATTCGGTCACATGAACTACACTTGGCAAAGGATAATGTTTAAAACTAGATTATTAAAACCAATAACTTGGTGATAACATGGGAAATGTGCTTGCAAAAGTTAGTGAGAAGGATGTCACCTCAGCAATAGTGGAAACATTTTACGGGATGCTCAGGAGTTACACCGAATCGGACGTTATAATCGTTGGGGCAGGACCCAGCGGCCTGATGGCTGCAAGGGAAATTGCAAAAGCGGGCAAGAAAGTTTTGGTTATAGAACGGAACAACTATCTTGGGGGAGGGTTCTGGATAGGCGGATTTCTGATGAATACAATAACCGTCAGGGCCCCCTCACAGGAAGTGTTAGAAGAGCTCGAGGTCCCGTATAGGAAATACACAGAAGGCCTCTACGTTGCAGATGGTCCTCATGCATGTTCAAAGCTCATTGGAGCAGCATGTGACGCGGGAGTGAAGTTCCTCAACATGACGAGCTTTGATGATGTCGTTATAAGAGATAGAAGAGTTGCAGGTGTTGTGGTTAACTGGACTCCAGTTCAAGCTTTGCCAAGGCAGATAACCTGTGTCGACCCAATAGCTCTTGAGTCAAAGATTGTAATAGACGCTACCGGACACGATGCCTTTGTTGCCAAGAAGCTCGAAGAAAAAGGGCTCATAAAGACGAGGGGACATGGCTCAATGTGGGTTGAGGAGAGCGAAGACGCGGTTATAAATCACACAAGTGAGGTTTATCCAGGACTTATAGTTACGGGAATGGCAGTTTCTACTGTCTTTGGCCTTCCAAGAATGGGACCAACCTTTGGGGGAATGCTCTTAAGCGGAAAGAGAGCCGCTGAAGTGGCTTTAGAGAAGCTTAGAGAACTGGAGTGATCCCAATGAAGATTTACATTGAAAATTCCCTTTGGGACTCCTTTTCATTTTTTGAGGAGATTAGGAAGCTCTTCAAATTCCCCGTGGAGTTTAGCCCCTATGTATTTAAAGACCCCTATTTTCTGGCCTACATAAAAGTGAGGAACCCAAATAAGAGGGAGTTTTACGAGCCCTTTCCGATTGAAGTCGAGAATGAAAAGAAGGGTCTCATAAAAGGGGTTATTTACGATGGGGTAGAACTGCTAAAATATTTCTCCCGAGACGTTGATACCCCTGAGCCGACAGTTTTGATAACTAAAAGGCTTATAGCAACATTTGGAGAAGATGGGCGGTATCACCTCAGAATGATTGTAATGGGTCCTGCAGCGATAATTTCGCTTAAGGGAATACTCTATGCCCCAGCAAAGTCTCCCCAATATTATATAATGCATTCATTTGGATTTGAGGAGAAAATTGATGTAGATGTTGGCAAAGTGTTGAAAATGCTCCTTCTTCAGTTCTATGCCTATTTTAAGCATGAAGAGATCTTTTGCGAGAGCGAGGAATGCATGCTCCATAATTGCCACACAATGGAGGAGATAAAGAGAGTGAAAGGGCTGTGTGGGAGGCATGGGAAGATGTTTGGAGATAGCGTAAATTTGAGAGGACTATCATTTTAAAGAAGAAAAATTTTGGGATGCAACATGATTGGGAGCACAAGTGGCTACATTACATTTTTCTTTTGAAAGCCTCGCCGTCCGCGGTGGGATGCAATAAATATCCAAGTGCGTTGGAATGCCGAAACCCTTTTAAACTCTTGCAAGTAACACGGCCTCGAAGAGGCCACCTAAGAACAACCCAATGAGACGAGGGGTTTACGTTACCACTCCGTCTTGGAGTGGTTGACGCCGTAAGGCGTCCTTTTAGAACCGCCATCAAGCGGTTCAAACCCGTCGGGTGGCCTCTTGGCAATAACCCCAATCAGGTCTTGCCGGTAGGGGTAACGGGCCCGAGACCGGGCCTGCGGGCTGAACCGAAACCGGTGACGGGAGTAGGTGATGGGCCCGCAAACCTCTCCGTCAATGGAGAGGGGTTAATTCGCTGGAACCCTCGCCCCTCACGGCAGGGAGGAGGTCAGTCGTTGTGATTTATCCTGTGTTGTAGTCGTTCACAAAATGATTTAATACCCCTCAAGAATAGTAAGTGGTAGAAGTAACGGGTGAGTAACAATGGCAATGGGCTCGCTGGTGTCCCTTTTAATAGTGCTAACACCTATTCTAGGGATAGTGGCATTTGTGACCGTAATGATAAAACGCTATTTGGACGAGTATGTACCGCTGAGAGTCACGGTGAGGCACAAACAGGGCAGGACAGAGCTGATTATACAGACAAAGAGGAAAACCGAGCGTATTGATGTCGCCAGCTTCGTCCCCAAAGCGCACCGGGAGGTGCTCAACCAGAGGATAGATGGACTTGGGTTCCGCGGATACAGGTTGGGGTATTACACCGGTGGCTATGGCGAGGTCGTCTCGTATGCAATATCCGACTCGGGCATACTGATAAAGGACATGGGAGGAAAGAGATTCTATCTGGCCATTAACAACATCCAGGAGGTTATGGATGCCCTGCTGGATGGTACTGTAACTGAAAGGGTCATAGAGGTGAGGAAATAATGTCCGCAATGAACCGCGCAGTGACACCGGCTCAAATCCTCGAAGAGCTCAGGTATACCGCAATGCACATTGGGATAAACATTCTTTTGATACCCTTTATGGCGGCCGTTCTTTACTGGATGGCGAGCCTGAATCCCCTATCAGGTGATGAAGTCGTTGGAAGCCTGAGCATTTCCCTCCCCATACTGGTTTCTCTCTTCTTCAGTGGCACAGTTTCCAGGGAGAGGCTCCTCGGCATCCATGAGATGCTCCTCACTCTTCCGCTTGATCCGGTTCAGCTCGTCTTCGTTAGAACTCTCGGAGGTTTTATCATAGGAATTACGGGGATAACCTTGGGAAGTGCTGCAGGGTGGGCACTCGCCGAACACCTTGGCAATCCCCTTTCTCCGGCAAATATATTCAGTGGAGTTTTAATCTCGGCCCCTCTCCTCTTCAGCTTCACCTTTCTGGTAATCCTGATAACATTCCTGTTCCACTCGACACGTCTCGACGTCGCAAAGGGAGTCATTGCCTTTGTGGCGTTCTTTGCACCCCTCTACATCCCCAAGTATCTGGGAGCGGGACTCTCAATACCGATGGCATTCGCTATTTCCCTGCTTCTCTCCACAGGAGCCATCGCCCTCTCCTTTTTAATGATAAAATCTCTTGGCATGCGGCTTGGGGAGGAAATGGTGCTCATCTGAGGTGACGAAAAATATAAATATCTCTCGTGACCATTTGGCATGGTAACTATGTGGGTAGATATATTCCACAATCAACTTACTTCAAAGATGGTTGAAGGTGAGAAAATGAGCTATGGACCGCTTATATCAACATTGCTGGAAGAGACTAAGTATACCATAAAGGAACTGGGACTCCTCGGATTGAATGCCTTAGCAAACGTGATTATAATTTATACTGTAATCCTTCTGCTTAATCCAGGACTTGAGAGTGGATTGATCCTTGGAATGCTGGCCGTAGCATTCTCCATTTCCGTCGGCATCATCGTGACCTCACCCGTATCCTGGGCCAAGACATTGGGCATGTTGGAGATACTGCTATCCGTTTCTCTATCTCCTCAGAGACTTCTCATATTAAAGGCTACAAGTGCCGCCTTGTACGGGTTTATCCTCATCGGCGGCGGGCTTGTGATTGGGAATATCATCCTAGCACTCATCGGAATAACAATCCCCGCATCCTCTGTGTTCATAACCCTACTGGCATCTACGCCTCTGCTTTTCGCATTCAGCCTGCTGTTCACACTGCTGGCAGTTCTCATTGATCAAAAACATCTCGATTCATTAAAAGTTCCCGTGTTTATGATATCCTACCTCGCACCTCTGTATCTTGCGGGATACCTTGAAGCTGGCATTTACATCTCAAGTGTGCTACTCGTTGCACTTCCAGTTGTGTTTCTTGTGCTGACAACCTACTTTGCCGTGGTCAGATACTATGGAGAAAACTTTTCGGAAGCTGTAATCATGGTGTAATCATCAGACACGAGGTGACCATCATGATAGAGCTTGAGAATGTTAGGAAGGGCATAAATGGAAAGGAGGTTCTTCGGGGGATAACCATCACCGTAAGGCCCGGTGAAATTCACGCATATCTCGGCCACAATGGGGCGGGTAAAACCACCACTTTCCGCATCACCCTCGGCCTTTTCGTCCCGGACTCCGGGAGAGTGGAAGTTCTTGGTCTTAACCCGCTCAAAAACCCAGAAGTGAGGGCAGGGATTGGCTATCTTCCGGAGTACGACCTCCTGTATCCGAACCTGTCGGTGTGGGACAACCTCAAGCGCCACGCTTTGCTGAAGGGGGTTTACGACGAGAAGGAACTGCGAGAACTTCTGGAGTTCTTCGAGATTGAGGAGTACGCCAAAAAGAAGGTCTCGGCCCTCTCAAGCGGAACCCAACGAAGGGTTGCAATGGCCAGAGCGTTCCTTGGAAACCCTGAAGTCCTCATCCTCGACGAGCCCACCAGAGGCCTCGACCCGGAATGGCGCCTGAAATTCAAGCGATTTTTGGAAGGATATGTGAAAGAGAGGAACGCCGCGGTCCTATTCTCCACCCACATACTGAGCGACGTTGATGAGCTATGTGAGAAGATTACGGTTATCAAAGAGGGCAGAATACTGTTCTCCGGAAGTCTGGAGGAGTTCAAGCGCAGTTTCCCCACTGGAACTTCAATTTCCCTGAAGGTGAAGAACATCAAGATGGCCACCAACGTGCTTAAGGAAAAGGGATACTCTCCAAAAATCATTAAAGAGTACATCCTGCTGGAAAATGTCGAGCCGTGGGATATCAACACGCTCCTCGTGAGCAAGGGCATAACCGTTGAAGAGATAAAACGAAACGAACCCACATTGGAAGAGCTCTACTCGATGCTCCACAGGAAAAACGAATAAAATGCAAGAGCAGGGAGCACTCAGGCCTTCAAAAACCTCGCGTTGATGGCAACTATCACCGTGCTCAGGCTCATGAGCAGGGCACCGAGGGCGGGGCTGAGCAGGATTCCGTAGCCGTAGAGAACGCCCGCCGCCAGGGGAATCGTGAAGGTGTTATAGCCAGTCGCCCAGGCTAGGTTCTGCACCATCTTTCTGTAGGTGGCTCTAGCAAGGTGTACAGCAGTTATGACGTCTCCAGGGTCGTTCTTGACGAGGATTATGTCTGCGCTCTCTATTGCCACGTCCGTTCCAGCTCCGATGGCTATCCCAACATCGGCCTGAATCAAAGCCGGAGCGTCGTTTATGCCGTCGCCAACCATTGCAACGACGAACCCCTGTTTCTGGAGTTCCTGTATCTTTTCAGACTTCTGATGGGGCAGAACTTCGGCGAAGAAGCCATCCAGACCGAGCTCTTCGGCAACCCATTTGGCAACTTTGGCGTTGTCTCCGGTGAGCATGTAGGCCTTTATCCCCATCTCGTGGAGTTTTTCCACGGCTTCCCTCGATTCCGGCCTTATCTTATCTGCCAAAGCCAGAGCACCCACGAGCTTTCCATCGATGACCAGGAACACCACCGTCTTGCCCTGCTCTAAGACCTCCTTAACGCGCTCGTCCTCTCTCCACAGCCCGTTCTCCTTCAGGAAGCCGGGGCTTACGACGAGAATTTCCTTACCGTTTATAACGCCCTGAACGCCCTTACCGGGCAGGACCTTGGATTCGCTTACATCATAGACTTCAAGCCCGAGCTCTTTGGCCTTTTCCACTATTCCCCGGGCTATCGGGTGGCTGGAGTGAGCTTCGAGGGCGGCGGCGTACTTCAGAATCTCCTCCTCGCTCAGTTCGTCCAGCGGGATTACCTCAGTAACCTCAAACTTACCCTCGGTCAGCGTTCCCGTCTTGTCGAAGACAACGACCTGCACGTCTTTGGCTCTCTCAAAGGCTTCCCTGTTCCTGATGAGTATGCCCTTCTTGGCCGAAATTGATGTCGAGACCGAAACTACCAGCGGGACTGCCAGGCCAAGAGCGTGGGGACACGTTATGACCATGACGGTTACCATTCTCTCAAGGGCAAAGACGAAGGGCTTGCCGAGGTAGAGCCACGCCCCGAGCGTTACCGTTCCGGCCGTTATGGCTATGAGCGTGAGGTAGAAGGCCGCCCTGTTCGCCAGATCCTGCGTTCTTGAACGCGTTTCCTGCGCCTGTCTGACGAGCTCAACGACCTGCATGAGGTAGGTGTCCTTTCCAGTCTTCTCTATCCTGACCTTTATTGCTCCCTCAAGGTTTATCGAACCGCCGATGACGGCCTCGCCGGGCTTCTTGTAAACGGGCTTCGATTCGCCGGTGAGCATCGCCTCGTTGACGCTCGTTTCACCCTCGACTATGACGCCATCGGAGGGCACCTTTTCGCCGGGCTTGACTAAAACTATGTCGCCCTTTTTCAGCCCGCTCACAGGGACGTCCTTTATCCCATCAGGCGTTACCAGGTGGGCATCGGTGGGCATGAGCTTTATGAGTTCCTCAAGGGCCCGCGATGCTCCAAGGACGGAGCGCATCTCTATGTAGTGCCCTATAAGCATGATGTCGATAAGCGTCGCGAGTTCCCAGTAGAAGGTTTTCCCAGAGATGCCGAAGGTGACGGCGGCGCTGTAGAAGAAGGCAACCGTGATTGCCAGAGCTATGAGCGTCATCATTCCCGGGAGTCTCTTCCTCAGCTCGTCAGCCATGCCCTTGAGGAAGGGCCAGCCGCCGTAGAAGTACACCACCGCCGAGAGCGCAAACAGGACGTAGTGGTCGCCCGGAAAAGTCAGCTCAAAGCCGAAGAAGTTCTGTATCAGCGGGGACAGAATCAGAATCGGAACCGTCAGTATTGCGGAGACTATAAAACGTCTCTTAAAGTCCTGCATCATCATCTCATGGTGCTTTGCATGAGAATGCCCCCCATGTTTCTCATGTTCGCTGTGTTCTTTATGAACGCGGCCATCATCTCCAGCAACTCTGTGTTCTTTATGTCTATCTCCATGAATGTGTTCCCCATGTCCTGCTCCATTCATCCCAGAGATCTCTTTCATCTTATCCTGCACGTGCTCCCCGTGCACCTCATCATTTTCTTTCATATTCAACACCATATACAGCATCTCTTCGGGGCAAGTATTTAACCATTTTTTATTCAAAATTGAAAGGCCGCGAAGATCGAACCATGACTAAAAGAAAAAGGGATTCGGAATCATTCCTTCATCATGTCCTCGATTTCGCGGAGCCTCTTTCCAGGTTCGAGCTCCCTCTCCGCCGATGAGGCCATCAGCCCTTCGGCCATCTCTACGGTTTCAATGTCGAACTCGCCCGTTAGGATGCTCTCGCTGGTCAGGTCTATCATGGTGTTCAGAGCTTCCTCCAGGTTCTCAACCTTGCCCATCGCCTTCTCGAACTCGACCTGCATCTTCGCCACGTCCTCCGCTCCGGGACCTTCCGCAATGCTCCTGACAACGTCCTTGCTGAACTGGATGAAGTCCGCGGAAACCTTGACGAGCTCCCTCTGAATCTCGGCCTCCTCCATGAGAAGGAGCAGGCGCTTCGCCTGCTTTATCCTCTCCTCAAGGGAGAGGTACTTCATGGCACTCCTCTTGAGGAGCGCTTCATCGCCGAGCTTCGCCGCTTCCTTCCCCTGAAGGAAGATTTTACGCTTCAAGTTTTCGAGATTGGTAATGTAGTGCTTCAGCGCCATCTTCGCCTTCCTCATGCGTATCTTCCGCTCTATCTCCTTCTCCTCCTTCGACTTCCACAGCTTAACCATGATCGTCACACCTCCCTAAACACAACAACGGTTACGTTGTCCTCGGTAACCTTCAAAGCTTCCCCAATCAGCGCCTCCACGGTCGCTTTGGGGCTGGATTCCAGGGTGAGCTTTTCTATAGTCCCGTCATCCAGGTAATCATGAAGCCCGTCTGAGCTGAGAATCAGAACGTCCCCCGTTCTCATTTCCCACACGTAGGTGTCGACCTCAGGGTCAACGCCGAGGGCCTTTGTAACAACGTGCCTCATGGGGTGCCTTTTAACTTCCTCCTCGCCGATGACTCCCCTCTCAAGAAGCCCCTGAACCACCGAATGATCCCTCGTCCTTGCAATGATCTTTCCGTCCCGCACCAGGTAAGCCCTGCTGTCGCCGGTGTTCGCTATCAAAGCTTTTCCGTTCCTTACAAAGGTACTCACAAGGGTAGTCCCCATTCTTCCAGGGGCTTTTGAGGCATCCAGTATTCTGCGGTGGGCAGTCTCGTAGGCCATCAGGAGAAGCCTTTCAACGTCCGTCTCGCCCAGTTCTTGGCGGTAGTTCTCCTCAAAGACCTCGCTTAAGGTTTCAACCGCGGTTCGCGCCGCAAGCTCGCCTGCACTGTGCCCGCCCAGCCCATCGGCAACCGCGAGAAGGTAACCGTCCCCGAGGGGCAGGACGAGGAATGCATCCTCGTTTTTTTCCCTGCCCCCCGGATGGGAAATTCCCCAGACCCTGCCTTCAACACCACAGGAGATGCCTCCCCCGCTCATCCGCCGAACTCCTCCGCCCATTTTTCGTAGCGCTCGATGTCTTTCTTTGTCAGAGGGCTCTTTATCTTCCTGAAAGCCTCCTCGAAGTCCCTCATCCCAAGCGGCCTGGTTCTGAGGGAGCGCTTCCTCAGCTCCTCAAGCGGAAGGCTGGCCAGCTTGTGGAGATCCCTGTTTTCCTCGCGTATCATGTTCCACACGGCCTCCTGGCAGAGGTTCCTGATGTCCCTGCCAGAGTACAGTCGCCTCACGCTCTCCTCCGCTATCGCGTCGAGGTCGAGCCTTGATATGTCCAGGCCTTTGGTGTGGATTCTTATGATGGACTTGGTCGCCTCTTTATCGGGAAGGGGGACGTAAATCCTCTTGGGGAAGCGCGAAAGGATGGCTTCGTCCAGATCCCAGGGAGTGTTGGTCGCCGCCAGCGTGAGAACGAGCTTATCACTCTCCCCTTCGTGAAAGCCCTCAAGCTCGGTGAGAAGCGTTGAGAGCATCCTCCGGGTAGCTTCGCTCGTATCGTTGGAGCGCCTCGTGGTGAGCGCGTCTATCTCATCAAGGAAAACTATGCTTGGTGCCTTTTCTCTCGCAACCTCATAAAGGGCCGAGATAATCTTGCTTGACTCTCCAAAGTACTTGCTCAGCACGCTCGAAGCCTTGACGTTGAAGAAGGCCGCGTTTAGGCTCCCAGCCGCAGCTGAAGCTAACAGGGTCTTTCCGGTTCCCGGAGGCCCGAAGAGCAGGATTCCCTTCCACGGCTGAACAGCGGCGGGCTTTCTCAGGGCAGATATAACCACGGTCTCCATCACGAGCATCTTAACGTTGCTGAGACCGCCGATATCGTCCCAGGTGATGGTTGATTTTGCCATGAGGCCGAGCACGTACTCCCTGAACTGGTCATCTTCATCTTCCTCAGGCCGGGCTTTCCTGCCTTCAGCGCTCACCACCGCCTTTCTGCCGTATTCGCCCCGCTCTATCTGCCCGGCCACCTCCTCCCACTTTCTCGCCTTCCTGAGGTACAGCTCCCCGTTGTAGGGAACGTGACGGGCAAGCTCCCTCAGGAGTGAGGCACATCTCAGGGCGCTCCTCCTCGCCGTTTCCATATCCTCCGCGGAAACTGCTTTTTCGAACTGCTTCTTTGTCCGCTCAAACTCGCTCAGCAGGGGACCCGACAGGTCAACCGGCATTCTCACACCTCCCCAAATCCAAGCTGTATCTTGTGAACTATTATCTCGGCCTTCTCGACCAGCTCCTCCGGAACGTCAAGGCCGTTTTCAAGGCGGAGCCTGAGCTGCTCCCTCAAACCCAATAACTCGTCCCTCACCTCTCCCCTGGCATAATGGAAGAGGTCGTCGGCATACTTGAGCGCGTTAACCAGGTCGTTGAGCTTCAGGTACAGGAGAAACAGCTCGCCGGCGTAGTACGCGCTCCGGGACAGGTCGTTGAGCGAGACGCTCTTGCTGAGGTTCTCGCGGTAGTTCATCCCAAGGAACTCGGCTATATCCTTCTGGAGCTCCGCAACGCTCTGGTAGCGCTCCTCCTTGTTCTTCGCCAGACACTTCATTACGATGGGCTCGAGGGGCTTGGCCTCTGGATTGAGCCGGCTTGGTGGGACCGGCTCCTCAAAGGTTATCTTCGAGGCAACCTCCACAAAGTCCTCTCCCTCGAAGGGCGGCCTTCCTGTGAGGAGCTCATATAGAACCGCCCCTATCTGCCAGACGTCGGTTCTTTCATCGGTTCCTCCAAAGCGGGAGCTTATCTGCTCGGGGGCGGCGTAGAGAGGGGTGAAGCTGACCGTGTGGGTTGTCCTGCTCTCCTTGAGGAGCTTGCTCAGCCCCCAGTCGCTCACCTTCGCCCGGCTGTTCCTCAGGAGTATGTTGCTCGGTTTGAGGTCGCGATGGATTACGCCCTTGGAATGGGCGTACTTCAGCCCCTCGGCAACGTCGAAGATTATTCTGGCGGCCTTTTCAGGGCTCACGGGCTTTCGAAGCTTTCCAAGGCTCGTCTCGCAGTATTCCATCTCAAGGTACGGAACCGGGAAGATGTTGTAGTCATAGAGTTCAACTATGTTGGGATGGTTGAGGAGCGACCAGTTCCTGACCTCTCTGAGGAACGCCTTACCTCCCTCTTCAGTCAGACTGAGCGGAACTTTGAGGGCAACCACACTTCCATCGTGCTTCTCCGCCCGGTAGACCCGCGCAAAGCCGCCCTCACCGATGGGTTCAACCTTCCTATACCTTGCGAACAGCTCCTCCAGCAGCGACTTGGGGGAAGCGGGAGCGGAACCCTCAACCGGAACCTGAACGGGTTTTTTCCGCTCCCTTGGTCTTTCAAGAACCTCGGCTCTGACCTTCACCTTTGCACTCACCGCACCGGAGCGGACGGTTATCCTGGCGCTTACCTTCCCGGGATTTCTGGGAACGGCCCTCAGCGTCTGAGAGACGTATTCGCCCGGCCTCACGTTCCTGAAGTAGACCCTCGTTGAACTGAGCTCGAAGTACCTTGCCAGGTCTCCCAGGTCAACCTCAACGTTTATCGTTCCCCTGAGGAGATTCCTGAAGCCCACCTTGACCGGAACGTCCTCTCCAGCGTAGAGGCTGTGCGGAATCTCAACCACCAGGGACTTCCGGAGGAGCTCTTTCATGTCCTCCCTTGGAACGGGGGGAACAGGAGGGGCAGGTCCAGGGTAGCGGTATTTGTACCTCCTCTTGCTGGACTTTGAAACGTCCTTAAGCAGATGTTTTATCAGGCGTCCAAACCACATAACGACCACTATGAATATTATGAATCCCGCTCCACCTCCAAAGATGAAGGAGATGAGCACGACCACGATGAAGAGCTTCACAAGGCTCTCCGCGATGTCATCGTCAAACCAGTGCCACATGTGCACGGCTATCCCTCCATCCGCGCTAATTTCCACAGTCCCGGGCTCTCCTTAATCCTTTTTGATTCCAATTTGGAATATCCTCCGAGCGGAATTTGGAGATATGACAAGTTTTTGAGAGAGAATTTGGACAAAATGAAAGTCACTCAAGCTCCGCCTCCTCCTTCCGCTCCTTCGTCACTTTCTCGGCTGCAGCCCTCGGCTCAAGCTCGCCCTCCTTAACGGCCTGTATCGTCCTCATAATCTCCTGCAGCTCTTCATCCTCCTCAAACTCAATTCCAGCCCCGAGGGCCTGGTCGGTATAGCCGAGCATGGTGTTGAGGTTTTCGTTGAGGTTCCGGGCGTCGAGCTGCATGCTGACGAGGTGTTTCTCAAGCTCCTCCGGGGACATTTTCCTGAGAAGTTCCCAGGTGGGGGTTCCTTTCAGTATGGCCTCGTTCTCCTTGATTATCAGGAGATTGGCCACGAGCATGAGTTGCTTGTTGAGTTGGGCGTGGGTGTTCTGGAGGCTCTGCTTCTTCCTGTTCAGGGTTTTAATCTTGGTCGCTATGGTGAGCTCCTCGCTTTTGCTCCTCGCTTCCTTTGCCCTCTGGAACAGCGCCGCTATCTGGGCGTCAATCTCGGCTATCTCGTCCTCTATCTTCCGTATCTGCATGTCGAGTTTTACCTGGTTCTCCCTGAGCTGGTCAATCGGTATGTCCAGGGGGTTCTTCCTCCCGAAAAATCTGGAAAGGAACCCCATCACAGCTCCTCCTCCGTCTCTTTTTCAAGTTTGGGCGAGGCTATCTCGCTGGCGACCTGTTCAATGTCCGCTTCGCCGGTCTCGACTCTGGCCCAGGCCTCCATGAGCTCCCTCTCGGTCTGGTCTTCCGTTCCCTCAAACTCGGCTATGTCCATCTCGAAGACCCTGTTCAGGCTCTCAACCATCTCGTCGAACTCCCTTCCGTCGAGGGTCACCTTCACGAGCACGCTTTCCAGCTGCTCCGGCTCGACTTTGGAGAGCTTGTCCCACAGGCCTATCTTCCTTAGCTCCTTCTCATACTTCTTGACGACTATCAGGTTCTTGACGAAGGTGTACTGCTTCTGTGCCGTCGTGAAGTCCCTCAGCCTGAGCTTCTGCTCCATGTCGAGGCTTTTGATCTCCTGGGCGAGCATCTTCTTCTTGAGCACGTCCGCCCCGATGCCCTCCTGGAAGAGCTGCTTCTTTTTCTTCTCTATGCGCTCTATCTCCTTCTTCGTCCTCTCAAGCCTGTTCCTGAGGCGTATCTCTTCCTCCTGAAGCTCCCTGAGGGAGAGCTTTTCGATTGGGTTCTTCCTAAACCTGTCAAGTATTCCCATCTCAACCACCTCACTTCCGTATCAACACGAGTCCGAATCCATCTATGTATTTCACCAGATTGCCGTCGCGGCCGATTTCATAGAACGCCCGCCTCACGTATTCCTCATCACCGCAGTCGAGGCACTCGCTGAGAGGCAGATAGTCCCTGCCCTCAAGCTTTTTCCTCACGCAGTCCCTGACCTTCGCGTACATCTCCTCATCAAGCTCAAGGCGCACCAGCGGAGCGAGTGCCTTGGCGTAGCGGTCGTTGGGGTTGTGAATTATCTCGCCGCTCTCTGTATCGAGGAGTATCAGCGAGACGTTCTCCGAGTAGAAGTTCCTGTGGAAGTCCTCCGATGAGACGTATTTTCTCACCCTCTCCTCGAAGCCGAGGGGAGAGGCTATAACGAGAACCGTCCTAGTGTTGTCCTTCGAGTCCCTCGCATCGATGAGGTGCACGTTGATCTCCGCCAGACTCAGGGGATCCGTGTCGAGGCCGAGCTCCGCCAGCCTTTCAACCCTCGTCAGGTAAATTCCCCTAACGAGTATCCGCTCCTTCCTTCCGAGAAGCTTCTTCTCCTTCAGGGTTATCTCAACGTACCTGTTTTCCGGCAGGTTCTTGAGGGACTTCTCGTCAAGCTTTCCAGCAAATCTTGATGTGTCCTCACCCTTCCTCTCCTCTAGGCTCTCAACGGAGTAGGTTTTGCCAAGGAGCCGCACTTCCCTTGCGAATTTGCTCTTCATCCTGCCCACGAAGTTCAGCTCCCCTATCCTTGCCTCGTCCCTGAGAACCAGGCGGGAGCCCTTCTCAACCTTGCCCGACATCGCGAGGATTTCCTCTATCCTGCCCTTCAGCAGGCTCTCCTTCTCCGACAGCTCAAGCTCCCTTTTCCTGAGCTCCATCTCCCTGGATTTCAGCTCAAGCTCTCTCCTCCTGAGCTTCTCCTCAAGGAGCCTCGCCTCGCGCAGAGCCTCCTCCCTGGCGCGGGTCAGCTCCTCCTCCAGCTTTCTCCTCAGCTCCTCGTCCCTGAGCTCAAGTAGCCTCTTCTCAAGCTCGGCCTTTTCCCTCTCGAACCTCTCCACGAGCTCCTCCCTTTCCCTGCGGAGCCTCTCAATCTCCTCAAGGCTCGATGACCGGAGTTCCGCCTCAAGCCTCTCGCGCTCTCCCTCGAAGAACGCCACCATTTCGGCTATTCTCTTTTTCAGCCCGCGAACCTTTGCCTCGTAGCTCTCCCTGACAGCTTCAACTTCCTCCGCCTTTTCCCGCTCCCACTCTTCCATGAGCGTTCTGAACCAGCCGTATTTGCTCGCCTCGTTTATCGCCGCATCTACCTTCTCGCGGTAGCCCTTCCACGTTCTCTTCAGATAGTATCTGAGAGGAAGCTTTATCTCCGGGTCTTCGAGCTGCTCCTCTATCCACCTGTCCATACCGAGGTAGTAAGTTTTGAGGAGCTGAACCATCTCCGGCTCCCTGCGGTAGAGCTTTTCAAGTACGTCCTCCCTCGTCGTGATCTCAAAGACGTTGTACTTCAGTATCTCATCTATCACGCCTATCTCACGTTCTGAGAAGCGCTTTTCTGCAGGTGGGAAGTCCTCGCCCTTCTTCCGGAAGCTCCACGCCAGTATCGCCAGAGATGCCTCGAACTTTGACCTGAATGCCGTGTCGAGGTCCCTCAGAAAGTCCCCGCATTCGCCTTCGAGATAGCGCGAGTACGAGTCGAGAATCCTCTCCCACAGGTTCCTCCGGGTCTCGAAGTCCTCAACGGTCACGTCCCTGCCCTGCCTCAGAATCCTCTCCGCCGGCCGGAGCAGGTTCTTCACACATTCCGAGTTTCCCTCGTTGAACACCACCATGCTATCACCTCACAGCAGAAGGGAGAGCTCCTTCTCCAGCTTTCTGGCCAAGTCGTCAACCGCGGTGCCGTAGCCTTCAATGCCGATGACAACCCTCGTTCCCTCTCCGGTCTCCTCAACGGAGGCCTCTATCTCCATCCTGCCCTTTTTGGTGTACGCCCGGTACCTCGAAACGTTCCCCTCAGAGGAGACGTAGTAAGCTCCAAATTTTGAGAGGACATATTTCAGCAGCTTCTGAACGACTATGGGCTCTTCCCCGGCCAGATACTCAAGCTCCCTCCTGTTGGGGGCAACCTTCGAGCCTATGTCCTCCGGCTCCACCCGGTACACCCTTACCTTTCCCTCCGTTGGGGGATCGAGCTTTGAGAGAAGCTCCTCCGCAAAACTCTCAACGTCGCTGGCCTCTATTATGAAGGATATCCCCCTAACCTTGGAAATTCTGGCACGGTTTGACCACTTATCCAGCAGGTATTCAACGCGCTTTCGCTCGGCGTCGTTTTCATAACCCACTATGAACAGATGCGGCATGACGGTTCACCCCTAATCTCTACTCACTTACGCTATGCTGGGGTTTTGGAGTATATAATGTTTTCGGCAATTTGGAGAAAAGATGAACATGTCCAAATTTTCCATTTTGTAAAATTTGGAAGAAGAGAGATCAAGTCCTCTCGATGACGTCCTTCAAAATGCCCTCAACTTCACCGGCGACCTTTAGCAGCTCGTCGTTTCCGGTTATGCTCATGGCCTTCGTTGGAAGCAAAAGCCCCACATAGGTCTTTCCATCCTTTACGTAGACCACTATGTTGCACGGAAGGAACGAACCGCTGTTGATGTCGATGCCTATGAGCTGGCTTGAGAACTTCGGGTTGCAGGCGCCCAGTATTACGTACGGCTCCATCTCAAGATCGAGCTTTTCCTTGAAGAGCGTGTCAACCCTGACCTCGCTGAGGACTCCGAAGCCCTCCTTCTTCAGCTCTTCCTTGACCTTTGCCACCGTCTCGTCAAAGCCGGTCTTAACCTCCCGGACGTAGGCATACTCCTTATGGGACTCCTCCATTTCCTTCATCCCGTGCATGCCGTGGTGGCCTTTGCCCATCCCCTTGCCGTGGCCCTTGCAGCCTCCTCCTTTCTTTCCCTTACCTTTCATCCCGGCCATTTTGCCGTGCATCACCTTCATGCCGCCCTTCATCTTTTCCATCTCTCCGGTTTCACCGTTCATGTCAAATCACCTTTTTCTTTTGTCAATGTCTTTTTAATTTGAAGCGTTAATAGGGTTATTATGAGCAAAATGGTAATTAAAAGCCCCAAAAATTTCCAATATTGAAGGGTACCTATCTCAATGCATTATAAAGTGCCTTCAAAAGAAGAACGATGGCGATTCCAGAGGTGGCCAGTGCCACAGGAACGTTGGCCTCAAACCACAGGTTCCTCAGAGCGGAGTATACCGGAAGGGCAGCGGCCGGCATCAGCAGGGGTATGAAATATCCGCTCCTCTTTATTCCCCCATAGCTGGAGAAAAAGTTCTCCCCCCTGAGCCTCCGCAGGGCATAGAGGGCAACCCCTATGAGGGGCGGGAGAACGAGGAGTGAAAACGGAACGGCCAGAACTGTAAAGACTCCAAAAAACAGCAGAACGGCGGTAAAGCCCCGATTTCCAACCTCCCGGGTTCAAAGCTTCCAGGGGGACGAGGCATGGAGGACTGCGTATGCAGCCACCAAAAGGAGAGTCGAGAGAAACGCATAGATCGCAAAATCTCCAGGGCTCACCGCGTAGCCGTCCTCAAGCTTCCAGTAGGAAGCCCAGAATCCCCAGAAAGCGCCAATGAAAACAAAAAGCATCGAGACTTTCTTGACACTCCAATCGCTCAGAGCCTCTCCCGCAAAGTAAAGGCCAATCAGTACAGATATCAAGGCGTGCCACGCCAGCGGCGTCCAGATGAGCTGGAAGGGAAAATCCGTGTAAACGGTCTGAACAACGACGCCCTCAACGAGCCAGCCAAAGACCGCCCCCACGAGGAAAACTGAGTAAACGTCCCTGCTCTAAAGTAGTTCGCCATGAGGAGCACGAAGAAGGCCAGAACTGAGTAGACGAGCCACGTCATCACGAACCCGGATGGAGTATCCTCCGGCCTCCACCTGGCCCAAAACATCATCTCGGATGTAGAAGAAGAGGATGTAGCCCAGGGAAAGCGTGGAGAGGAGCCTTCTGAGTACCTTCACTTTGGCCGTCATAAGCGCACCGCTCCCGAAAAAGCATTATATAACCTCCCTCATAAAAGTAACCATGACGGAGATGGTTCTCAAGGCCGGCGAAGGAAAGAAAACCGAAGCCGAGCACTTCGCGGGGCTCATGGAGATTTCGGCTCCCGAGTACTTTCCGGCCCTGCTCGGGCCAAGGTTCTCTGAGATGTTCAAAACGCTCTTCCTCGAAAAAGAAAACCTCTTCAGCCACGAGCACGTGATTTTTGCGGTCTATGAGAACCGCATAGCAGGAATGCTCCTGGGCTACGACTGGAAGGTCAAGGAAAGGGAGGAAAAGAGAACCGGCTGGCTGATGCTGAAAACCCTCGGCTTCGACTTTCTAAGGCAGCTTCCAGCTTTCATAAGCGCCGCTTCCGGTTCAGGGAAGCTTGAGGAAGGGGACTATTACATCAGCAACGTCGCCGTTTACCCGGAATTCCGCGGAAAGGGCATCGGAAAGGCCCTCATGCTGAAGGCCGAAGAACTCGCCGAACAAAGCGGGGCGAGGAGAGTCGCACTGGACGTTGAAAAGGACAACGAGAACGCGATAAGGATATACAAACGGCTCGGCTACTCCGTTGAGAGAGAGCACTCCATCGAGCTCGGAGGGAGGAGGTACAGGTTCTACAGGATGACAAAACCACTGGAGAAAATAGAGTAGAGACGTGGATGACCGTTATTGTTCAAGACATTACGACCGAGTGTTTCTGACTAAAGACGGCGATCTTTGACTCCTTTTATAGTAGTAACATTTATGGGCATGCCAATCCTACACTTGATGACAATGTTCAGTAAGGTGATGCCATGCGAATGAGAATTATGGCCATATCACTAATTGTAATAGTGATAATGACCACCATTGGGACGGCCGCTTCAGAGTTCCTGAGCGTGGAGCAGGTTCCAGTTCAGGGAAGCGCGAAGGCCTTCATCTTTCAGCCCTCCACCGACGGGGACGTTAAGCTTCTAAAGCAGGGCCGCATCGCCGGTATCCTCACGTTCAGGAGCGAAAACAGGGCCTGGGAAAGATTGAATACCAACAACCTGCATTCCGTTCCCACCCCGCTGATCGTGTACTTCACGAAGGATGGGAAAGTTGGCGTTAAGAGCATCGTCCCTGGCAGGAAGCTGGTTCTGGAGGGAATGTTTTCGATCGAGGACGTTGCCGGGCTATCGGGGCGGCCGGATCTTGACCTTCCACTGAGCGCCAGGATACGGTACAAGGTTCGCTCGCTGCTTGGAACTTCCTCATGTCCGCGGGGATACGAGGAACTGAACGCCAGGTACTGCATCATCGAAAACTGGGAGTACCTGAAGGACTCTTACTACGCCGACTCAAGGACCTTCGTTGAGTGGGTTCCGTTTATGGGACTTAAAGTCCGGACGGAAGGGGGCAAGAAAATTGAAAGAATTGGAACATCGTGGGGAATACAGCTGACAACCTCAACGAGAGCCGTGTGGAGCCTCAGCGTTGATGGAATTCCCGTTTTCGATTTCGGCTCATCATACTCCGGTTCAACATTGAAAGTCAGCTACGCTCCTGAACCCGATGTACAGACTGAGAATGGCTACCTCGATAGATACCTCAACCTTCCGCTGAAGTACGTAGTTGCGATATATAACATTCCTGTCTATGACAAATGGAGAAAACAGTACGCAAGTATTCCAATAGCTGGAGTGTATCCTATTGAGGTCATAATGAGCGGCTTTCATGAGGTAACAGAACGTGACTTGAACAGGAATAAGATCCTTACCGACTACCTTTTGAGTTCACAATTCCCTACAGTTAATACAGGATCAAAAGTAAAAGTCTTCAGAACTACCAGTTACGGCACGTACGACAACATAGTTTTTGAATTCCGAGGTAGTTCCAACCATAAGTTCTACTCTGTTCCGTTAGGCGGCTCTGCCGCCAGCTGGCTGTGGAGCAAACTTCCAGGCGCCGGTGCACTCTCGATAACGTTCAGTTACTCCAATACATCCCAGTCCGTTGTGACGTACGGAATTAGAGTCATGAACGCCCCTCCAAACCAGCTGTATTATGCGACGGTATTAAAAAGGGACATCGAACTCACCAAGGACAACGTTGAGCTGGCGATGTACTTTACCACCATTGATGACGGCACGGATTCTATGCCGCCATGCTTTGGAAACGTGTGCCCAAGTTCCACGAACGAAAGGAAGACAGACAACTAAATCCCAATTTTGCCTCTTCATTTCTCCCGAACGCTGGAAGATAAATAAAAAAGTGATCTTCACCTCAGAATCCTCATCGCGTTGAAGACCGCTATCAAGGCCACGCCGACGTCGGCAAAGACAGCCTCCCACATCGTAGCCTCTCCGAGAATTCCGAGGCCGATAAAGGCGAGCTTAACGCCGAGGGCGAAGACTATGTTCTGCCATACTATCCGCTGGGTCTTTCTGGCTATCCTGATGCCCCGGGGAAGCTTCGAGGGCTTGTCGTCCATTATGACAACGTCTGCCGTTTCTATGGCAGCATCACTTCCCAGCGCACCCATAGCAACCCCAACGTCCGCTCTGGCCAGCACGGGAGCGTCGTTTATGCCGTCGCCGACGAAGACCACCTTTCCGTCCCCCTTCTCCTTCTCGAGCTCTTCTATAACCCTCACCTTGTCCTCCGGCAGAAGCTCGGCGTAGAAGCCGTCGAGGCCAAGCTGCTTCGCTATCTCCTCCGCGACTTCCCTGCTGTCACCGGTGACCATCACGACCTTCTTGACTCCAAGGCGCTTGAGCTCTTTCACGGCCTTCGGGGCGTCATCTTTTATCTCGTCCGAGATTATTATGTACCCAGCGTACTTCCCGTCGATGACGACGTGTGCAACGGTGCCTCTAACCCTGCACGTATCGTGTTCGATGTTGAAGCGGTGTAACAGCCTGTCGTTGCCCACGAGAACCTCGATTCCGTCAATCCTCGCCCTGACGCCGTGGCCGGCTATCTCTTCGTACTCGACTGTCTCGGCCTCGTTGATTTCCTTGCCGTATGCCTCGCGTATGGCCTTCGCTATCGGGTGGTTCGAGTGAGCCTCGGCAAGGGCCGCGAACCTGATGATCTCCTCCTCGCTAAATCCGTTCCTCGTTTCCACCTTCGTGACCCTGAAAACGCCCTTTGTCAGCGTGCCGGTTTTGTCGAAGGCGACGATGCTTGCGTCCTTGAGTGCATCGAGGTAGTTGGAGCCCTTGACGAGTATCCCCTCCCTGGCGGCTTTCCCAATGCCCCCGAAGTAGCCGAGCGGGATCGAGAGCACGAGGGCGCAGGGGCACGAGATGACGAGAAGGACCAGCGCCCTGTAAACCCACGTTGAAAACGGGTCTCCCGTAATCAGCGGCGGGACCGTGGCTATGAGCGCCGCTATTCCGACCACCGCCGGAGTGTAGTAGCGGGCAAAGCGGGTTATGAACTTCTCGGTCCTAGCCTTTCTGGCGCTCGCGTTTTCGACCAGCTCAAGTATCCTTGAGACTGTGGAGTCGCCCAGCTCCCTGGTGACCCTCACCCTGAGAACTCCGGAGAGGTTGACCATGCCGGAGAGGATTTCCTCCCCTTCCCTCACCGTTCTGGGAACGCTCTCGCCCGTCAGGGCTGAGGTATCAACGGTTGATTCACCCTCTATGACAACGCCATCAACGGGAACCTTTTCGCCCGGCTTTACCAGGATTGTATCGCCGACCTTCAGCTCCTCCGGCTTCACCCTAACGACCTCGCCGTTCCTGAGCAGGTTAGCGTGCTCGGCCTTGAGCGCAAGCAGTGCCTTTATGGAGCGCCGTGACCTGTCCACAGCTAGGTCCTGGAAGAACTCCCCTACAACGTAGAAGAGCATGACCGCCACTCCCTCTGGATACTCCCTGATGGCGAAGGCTCCCAGCGTGGCCACCGCGATGAGGAAGTTCTCGTCGAAGACGTTGCCGTGCAGGGAGTTGAGTACCGCGCTTCTAAGCACCTTCCAGCCAACGAGGAGGTAGCTCGCAACGAAGACCCCGAAGACGAAGGCGTTGTCCATGCCGTAGTAATAGCGGAGTACCACCCCGATGCCAAAGAGCATGAGCGACGGGATTATGAAGTAGAGAGCCTTTTTGGGGTCCTCTTCACCGTGCTCGTGGTGGTGGCCGTGGTGCGAGTGACCGTGCTCGTCCGCTTCTATGACTTCAACGTCCGGCTCGACCTTCTTGATTATCTCCTTGGCCTTCTCAACGTCGCCCTCTATAACCGCCTCCTTGGTGGCGAAGTTGACCAGTGCGAACTCAAAGCCCTCCTTTTTGAGGGCCTCCTCTATCTCGTAGGCACAGCTCGCGCAGTCGAGTCCCTCGAGCTTGAGCTTTTTTGCCATCATTTCACCTCCGAAAGGTGCTCAATGGCCGTCCTCAGTATCTCCCTGATGTGCTCGTCGTCGAGGCGGTAGAAGACGTTCTTGCCGTCCTTGCGGTAGGCCACTATCTTCCTGTCCTTGAGAATGCGTAGCTGGTGGGAGATTGCCGAAACGGAAAGCTTGGTTATCGCCGAGAGGTCGCATGTGCAGAGCTCCCCGGCCTCCATGAGAGCGAGGAGTATTTTGAGTCTGGTTGGGTTGCCCAATGCGTCGAAGAAGTCCGCTATTTCAAGGATACGCTCCTCCCCGGGGAGTTTCGCCTGGGCCTCCAGGATTTTATCCAGATGCTCCTCGTAGACCTTACACACCTCAGTCATTCTCCATCACCTCTACATTTGAGCATTTGTGCAAATGTTCTTATAAACCTTCCCATTTCGAAACCGGTCGAAAAATCAGAGCAGGATTATCAGAATCGAAACCCCGAGGGCGAGCAGAAAGTACGGAATCGAAAACCTGTGGAAGTCTGCCATACCAATTCCGGAGATGCGGAGGGCTATGAGGTTGGCGAGTGAGCCGATTATTATCCCCGTTCCCCCGAGGTTCACACCGAGGGCAAGGGGGAGCCAGTCGGGTCTGGAGGTCAGGAAGACCACGGTCGCGGGAACGTTGCTGATGAGCTGGCTAAGCCCCGCAGAGGCCAGGAAGAGACCCAATCCGCCCGTGGGCAGGGTTAGGTCTGAAAGCAGGCCGGCAATCTCGCTGAAGTCTATGAAAATGAACGCGAAGGTGAGAACCAGCGCCCAGTCAAAGCCGAGCAGGGCTTCCCTTCCAGCTATGAGGAGCACAAACAGGGTCAGAGGAAGCGTCCACAGCCCCCTGCCGGCCTCGGCGAGAATCACGTCCGAAACCAGAAGGCCGAGTGAAGCAACGAAAAGCCTCCTTTTAACCGCCACGGGAGGCAGCCTCCCAATGGATACAGGCCCTTCCCGTATCGTGAGTGTGAAGAGCAGCAGGACAGCGAGCCAGATGCCCACCGGGAGGAGCATCGCCCGGACAAATCCCAGAAAGGAGATGCCATAGGCGTTCCAGATTATGATGTTCTGGGGATTGCCGATTGGCGTCAGGGCAGAACCGACGTTCGCCGCTATTGCCGAAAGCGTAACGGCGCGGGCGGTGTTTATCCCGGCCAGACGGGCGGTGATGACGACGAGGGGGATGAACACGAGCATCGCGGTGTCGTTCATTATCACTGCGGAGGAGATAGCTATGATGGGGATAAGGAGAAGCATCAGCTTCCTCTCCGAGCCGCCGGAGAGCGAGATGAGCCGTATGGAAAGGCGGGTGAAGACCCCCGACAGCTCAAGGCCCTTTGAGACCAGTATGAGCGACGTTATCAGGGCCAGGCTCTTCCAGTCCACCAACCCCGGGGTTCTGCCGGGAAGGGCGGGGTCGTGGAGAACCAGGACTAGGTAGAGCAGCAGTAGCGCCGTAAGGAACCACTCCCGCCTGGCGAAGTCCTTCAGTCTTTCAACCGCCGTGTCTCCTAACCTCCTCTGTAAGGCCGTAGTCCGGGATGAGCTCCCTGCCATCAGCCGAGACGCGGACATGCAGGATTATAAAGCTTTTCCAGGCCACCGGGACAACCCAGCAGTCCTCCGGCCCGCGGAACTCGCAGGCATCGAGAACGTGAAGCTCCTTCAGGAGTTTCTGAGTCATCTCCCTCACTCTGCCCGGGCTGACCTCCCCGCCCGAAGAAACCGCTGGCATTCCCTTGGGAGAGGGCATTCCCGTTTTGGGGTCGTAGTGAACCCTGTCAACGGCAAAGTTCAGGTACATCACAGGGACGTCCACGTGAACCTCCCCTCCTGGTGCGCGGTGAATAATCGGCATTCCCGCGGTGAAGAAGGAAAGGGCGTTTCTCACGGTCTCTATTGCCCTCTCTGCAAGTTCGGGGGTGAGTTCCCTTCGCTCGGGTCTTCCCCTTATGGGTGGCGGTACGGGTGACATGGCGAGACCTCCTCAATGAATACCTGCCTACATATTGGGTGTGAAAAAAGGCCGTATAACTTTTTGGGAGCTCAGCCGTCCCTTCGATGGGCCTTGAAGAACTCCCAGATGATTTCGCTGGCGTCCATGTCCCTGCTCGTCCTTCCAATGATGATTCTGGGAAGATACTGGTATCCACCGGGCCACGTGTGACCTCCGCCCTCTACACCGTAAAGGACTACCTCCGCGCCGTCGGTACAGTTCGAGTACCTCTCGACCCAGACCCGCGTTCCATCTTCAGGATCGGCGTCCGGAAGGTATTCCCTCCCATGCCTCACTGTACAGCCGTTTCTGGCCGCCCAGTACTCAACGGTCTCCCCGATGGAAACAGCCTCTCCAAGTTCAACCGGCCCAAAGTGGAGCTTTCCCCCATTCCACGGAACTATGGGGTCATCAGTTCCAAGAATTATTAGAATTGGCAGGGGTGTTGCGGATGAGCAGTTTCCGTACAGGTTCTCGGACATGGAGACGCCGACAACGGCCACCGCGGCCAGCCTTTCAGGAATCTCACAGGCGAGTCTGTAGGCCATCAGCCCGCCGTTTGACATCCCGGTGATGTAAACCCTGCTTCTGTTCACGCCGTATTCATTCACAAAGAAGTCAATGAGGGCCAAGATAAAGGCCACATCGTCTATGTTCTCCCGCTGGGCGCGGTAACGTGAGAGGTTTCGGCCGTCGTTCCAGTGCCTTTCTATTCCGTCGGGATAAACCACGACGAAGCGATCCCTATCGGCGAGCTCGTTAAAACCGCCCCTGGTGAGGCGCTCCATGTCAAAACCCGTCCCTCCGCCGCCGTGGAGTGCTATTATAAGGGGCAGGTGCTCGTCCTCCGAGAAGTTCGCTGGGAGGTGGAGGATGAAAGTCCTCTCCAGCCCGTCCACCACAATCGAACCCCTAACATCACCCGGATATAGACGGGTTTTCCTGAGAACCCGGTTGTAGCTGAGCGACGCCAGAAGGAGCAGGATGAGCACTGCAAGGAGGATTATTTCCCGCTTATGTTTTCGTTCCATCGCCGCTTCCTCATTATTCTTCTTTGGGATTAGTGCTATATGAGGCTTTGGGGGAACTACTCCGCAGACAGCAGATAGACGCCGGCGAGCATGAGGGCGCCGAAGAACGCTTTAATGGCGGTGAAGCTCTCACCGAGAACAAGAAAAGCGAAGAAAGCACCAATCAACGAGGACGTCGAGAAAATCGCCCCCGTTCTCATCGCCCCGATCTCCCTAAGGGCAAACAGGAACAGCACGATGGAAAAGCCGATGCTGAAGGCCCCGACCGTCAGCACATAAGGAAGGCTCCCGAGCGGAACACTCAGGGGAATTCCCAGGAGAAACGCCAGGCCCAGGAGGGCGGTTCCCCCAAGCAGCCCCTTCAGGGACGTCACGAGCAGCAGATCCCGCTTGAGGCTCAGGAGCTTGCTCAGGTTGTTGTCGAGGGCCCAGAAAAATCCGGCCAGAACGACCAGAATGTTGCCTATGAGGTTTTCTGCCAGCTGGACGGCCCCCAAATTTTCCGTTGAAACAACGACCGCCCCAATCAGGATGAGCAGGATGCCTGCAACGCCCCGTCTGTGTGCCTTCTCCTTGAAAACAGCTATGGCAATCAGCACGGTGAAGAGCGTTTCCGTGTTAAGGAGCAGGGAAGCGTTGACCGCGGTGGTCCTCTCAAGGCCGAACATGAAGAAAATCGGGGCCAGGAATGAGCCGAAGAGAACCACCAGCGCCAGTATCTGAAGGTCGCGTCTTGAAAATGACCCCCGTGTTTTGACCCTGAACTCGAGCCTCCTGAGGAGCCTCTCTTTAATCGGGGTAAAGCGGAGGAGCATGAGGACGACTCCAGCCGTCAGATAGATGCTCCCGGCGACCACCATCGGGTGAACATCCCTGAGGGCAATCTTGTTCAGGGTGGAGCTTATCCCAAAGAGAACCGCCGCAAGCAAGGCCCCAACATAACCGTAGTGGTGCGTCATGCATTACTGTTGAAAAAGGAGTTTATAAGGTTGATTCACACGAAGAGAAAGAAGATAACACCGAATCACACGAAAAGCCAGTAATTCACACGGAATCAAAATGAAAGACCTTAGTGGTGACAGCCGCCCATGCGGTGCCCCCTGCGGTGTCCGTGATGACCGCCGTGGGAGTGATGGGAGTGCTCCATGCCCTCCATTCCGGCGTATTTTTCGGGATTTGCCTCGAACTCCGCCTTGCATCCAGGAGAGCAGAAGTAGTAGACCTTCCCGCCGTATTCGACCTTGAGCCCGGTGTCCTCACTTACCTCCATCCCACAGACTGGGTCAATCGGCATTCAGGCCACCTCCACTTCGTAGCCGTACCTCTCTATAGCCTTGATTATCTCCTCCAGGCGAACCCTTCCCGGGTCGAAATGGACAACGGCCTTCTTTTCCTCAAGGCTGACTTCACCCTTTGCACCGACGCTCTCTATCGCCTTGGTTATCCTCATAACGCAGTGCCTGCAGCTCATGTTCGGTATCTTCAATACAACCTCGGTCATCTGCATCACCAATAGGAGCTAAGAAGGAAAGCTTATTGCGCTTATTGTTGGCAAGATGGAAAGAAGACAGAGGCCAAAGTTCAATCATTGAAAACTATAACGAATCAATAATCTCCTTCACCTGCTCCTCCATCGGGCGCATCAGCTCGACGACCCTCTCGCCGGCGATCTTCCAGGCGACGCTCGGCAGGGTTACGCCAAGGTAGTTCCCATCCTCTCTGCGGTAGCCGAAGCCGGTGCAGGGAAGGAGAGCGCCGATGTTGGGGTCTATCTTGACCAGCTCCTCAACCAGCTCACTGTGGCAGATGAAGAGCAGGTGATAGTCGGCGATTATTCCGTCCGCCCCCTCCGTTATGGCCACCGGGATCCTCTCTCCGATTAAAAGGAAGCCAGCTTCCTCGAGCTTCCTCTTAAAGCGCTCCCAGATGAAGTCCAGATCCTCATCAAAGCGCCTGACGTAGTAGAACTCACCCTCCACGGTTTTCACCCCAATTGAAGTTTGTTTCACCCTTTTTATTCATTACGGGTCAGAAATGGGAAAATCAGGCCGCGCTCTCCGCGGCCTTTTTCTCTCGGTTCAGCACCGGTTCCTTACCGTATGCCCTGAGCACCAGATAGAGCGCCGTTATGAGGTAGCCAAACTGTACAATCACCCTGCCCCACTCCATGCTGGTGGAATAGCCGAAGAGCACGGCAAAGACCGAGCCGACAGCCCCTTTGTGGTGCCAGATGCTACCGCTCGGAATCCCGAGGTCGTAGGCTTCAGCAGAGAAAACCCCGAGGGAATAACCCTCCTCCTCTGCCCATTCTATCAGCTCGTGCGTGCCGTATCCGGCAAGTCCCGCGGCAACGAATACCAGCAGGATGGAGCTGTAGTAAAAGAACCTCTTCAGGTCTATGCGCATCCCCACGCCGTATATCAGATAAGCCAGCACGAGTGCCCCCGTCAGCCCCCCGATAAGGCCGAGAAGCGTCCCCGTCAGATTCTGGGTCATGAAGGGCGTAAGGAACAGGACTGTCTCAAGCCCCTCCCTGAAAACCACGATGAAAGTGAAGCCTATCAGGGCGAACGGGGATATTGACCTCCTTACCCTGCTCTCTATCTCCACCCTGATGTCCTTCCCCTTTGTGGCCATCCAGTAGATCATGCTTGTGAGGACTATCACGGCGAGGTAAGAGGCCACCCCTTCAAAGAGCTCCTTCTCGGCCAAACCGCCGTAGAACTTTAGTATGCCAGCTCCAAGGAGGACGCTGACGCCAACCGACAGAGCGGTGCCTATCCACACGTCCCTTATCTGGTTCGCCCTGTTTGTCCTTCGCAGGTAGGCTATTATTATCGCCACGATTATGGCCGCCTCAAGGGCCTCCCTGAAGGTTATGAGGAAAGCGCCAACGCTCATGGATTCACCTCCGATTTTTTAGGTCAATCTAAAATTCCTAGGATGGCTTATGAGTCTTATTTTTGCCAAATCGAAATTTCGTACAATGGGCGGAAAACATCCCCTATCCTCAACGGAATATACCACGTGTCAAACCCAGAAGGTTCGAAGGGGGTATCCCAGGATATGAAAACCGACCGGACTGCTCAAATCTGTGAAAGAGGGCGAAAGCTTGACTCCATCTTGGTAAAAATGGGGTAGAAAAATTTACAGAATGGAAAGGCTCATCATATCTTTCCTACCAGGTCGAGGCTAACCTCAAGGGTCTCCTTACCGGGCTCCCAGCTCGCCGGGCAGACCTGTCCCGGGTGCTCGCGGACGTACTTTGAAGCCCTCAGCCTTCTCAGAATCTCCTTTGCGCTCCTTCCTATGCTTAGGTCGTGCATCTCCATGTGGACGACCTTTCCATCGGGGTCTATTATGAAGGTCGCCCTCCATGAAACGCCCTCGTCCTCGATGTAGGTCCCGAAAAGGCGGCATATCTTTCCGGCAGGGTCCGCGAGCATCGGGTACTTTATCTTCCCTATCGCGGGTGAGGTGTCGTGCCAGGCCTTGTGGACGTAGGCGGTATCGGTGGAAACGCTCAGGATCTCAGCCCCTTCTTTCTTGAACTCTTCGTAATACTCAGCCAGCTCCTCAAGCTCCGTCGGACAGACAAAGGTAAAGTCCGCAGGGTAAAACGCCAGAACAACCCACCTGTCCCTGTAGTCCGAAAGCTTAACCTTCCCGATGTCGTCCTTCTCCGGGAAGTAGGCATCGGCCTCAAAGTCGGGAACGATTTCTCCAACCTTCACCATTCCGGTTCACCTCGAATTTAATTAGGCCACTCGAATTTATATGGGTTTGCCTAACAAAATGGAAAGTTTTGGATTCAGGAGCATTCAACTTTGAAAGGCAAATTTAAAAGGTCCCAAAGCGAACTCCTCCAGGTGATGAGATGAAGCTCAAGGTAGTTCTCGGAACGGCAAGGGGGGGCGGAAGAGCGAGAAGGTAGCGAGGTACATCACCGCAAAAGCCCGGGAACTCGGCTGGCAAGCGTGAACTACCGCATGCTCCCGGTGGAACAGGTTCTTTTCTACAACGTTGATGACCTGTTCAAGGGTGGAGAGCTGAGGGACGGAAAATACAAAGAAAGGGTTGAACGGCTTTTGGGAACCCTTGAGAAGTACGCCAGAGCTCTGAGGCCGATAAGGGATGAAATACGAAGGAAACTTGGAGAGGAAATTGGAAAATGAAGCAAAATCCAAGGGTACTGCCAAGAAAGGCAAAAGGCAGGGAAAATTAGCCCCTGCCGCATAGCCTTTTCAGTCAGTTCTCTTCCACACTTTCCGGTGCAAAGACGCCGATTCTGACGGGTTTGTCTTTAACAACGGCCATTGTCCTGATGGAGACCTTCCCATCCTCGTCGAGAACCTTGAGGGTAATTACGGATATCTCCCTGCCGGTCTGAGGGTTTCTGCCCGTCCACACCTCAAGGAACGTACTCCCCATGTAGGCTGGGGGTGTTTTGGAGTTTACTGCAGGACCAGTTACCGCCACGAGAACCTCTCCGCCCGAATCCACGACCGTCAGCTCGACGGGCGGAATGAACGGGCCCGTTCCAAAGTCCGTTACGTTGATGTACCTGAACTCAGGCAGGGGCGTCGGATCAAAGGGCCCCGTGCCGAAACCTTCAAGGACGCCGCTGAGGAACGGACCGGTGCTCCCACGCTCCGCGAGGAAGGCTGTGTACTCGCCGGCTCTCATCCGGGTAATCCCCCTGACGCCATCCATTACTTCACTCATGAGGGTGTCCTTCACCCATCCCATGCCGGCCGCTCCTCCTGCAAGTCTTCCCGTTTCGGCCCTGAAGTTTACGAGCTGTTCCGCCAGCTGTTTAAGGTCCGCCCTCTGGTTTGAAACTGGTTCAAAGGTGCTGTTGGAAGAGGGCTCGAAGATGATGGGCATCATCGTGAACTCTTCCTCGCAGACCTCCATGGGCTCCAGCGTCGTGTTGATGTTGAGCTCAAGCGGCCGGTAGCAGAACCCCCCATTCGGCGGATCCGCTTCCGCGACTATGCCGATGACCTCTTTGTCGAATCCGGGTATGCTGTAAACCCCCTTCCTGTCAGGGGTTAGAGTTCCTATCTCCTCTCCCGTCTCTGGGTCGATGAGAACCATAGCGCCGGGCATCGAATCGCTGCCGATGACCTGTATCTTTGTTCCTCCCTCAGGGACGCCGACCACCAGCATTTCGGACGTACTGAGTGGGGCCACCGCGAGCTTAAAGGTCATTCCCGTGAGGTCATCCCCTTCAAAGTAGACCTCCCCAAACGGGACCGGCTCAGGAGTGGTGTTCCCAGTGCCCGGTTCAAATATGAAGGGTGCCAATCCGGGTGAAGGACATATGAGCGGGTCCTCTGGCTCCTCCGGAATTGTGTTCATCGTGTTGCTGTCGAGGGGGAGTGGCCTGTAGCAGAAGCCCTCATCGTCAGCCATCCCAATGAGGGTGGTGTTTACGGGCGGAACCTGATAGACCCCGTTTCCATCGGGCTTGACCCGCAAAACGGTTTTCCCGGTATTGGGATCAACGAGGCGCATGGCCCCCGGTGAATCCCCGATGGCCTGAAACATGAAGCCCTCCTTCGGAACGCCGATTCTGACGGCCACTAGCTGGCCCGCTCCAACGGTTCTTCCCCCCTCGCGGATTCTCAGGAGTGAGCCGCTTGAGATGTGGTATATCTCAATGCTCTGGGTCTCATATCCCCTGGTGAGCTCCATCATTCTGGCCACCATCTCTTCCCTGCTCAGAGGTCTCATCTTTCCATTCTCCACAATGAAGAGCTTCCCGTCCGCCCTGTAAAAGGCCTCTATCGGTTCCCCCGTGGTGGCGTTCTCCCAGTAGGCGTTTTCAACCGCCGCTATAACCACCAGGTTTCTAAGCTCGGTCAGCTGAAGGAACTTTAAATGGGCCAGCCTTTCGAGGAGCAGGGTCTTTTCCCTGCCGGTGGAGTGCGCCGCGTCGCGCTCAAGGTTTTCAGCTTCCATCGTGAGACCGCTCAGGGTGACCGGAGTGAGTTTGCCTTCGATTTCCTTGATTTCCCTCTCGTAGGAGGTGATTGTTTTCAGAAGGTCGTCCTGATATTTCTCCTCCGAGACCTGGGGCGAAGACGGGGTGGGCTGAGAAGTTTTCCCAGTTTTAGTCTGGGTCTCGGTAATGTTTCCCTGGTCTATGCAGCCCGATATAAACGCACCGATCATGACAATGCTTAAAAGCAGGGCAAGGCCTGCGAGCTTTCCAATCTTCATTTTTTACACCTTTTCCAGCCACGAAACGCTAAAAATCGAGAAAAATCGTCAAGTGACTTATACCAGGGGTTAGACGCGGAGGTTATTAACGGTTATGCTTTCAAAGTGGAAAGGATTAAGCGAAAATGCTTTCATCCCAGCGAGCAATGAGGAGCGAAAAGACCATTATCAGCGCTATCTCGTAGGTCTCTATGAGAGCCGCCGAGGGCCAGTCTATGAAGGTTCCGAGGAGAGCAAAGGCAAACAAAAGGGCGGAGCCATGCCTTATTAGCCTCCCCTTCGTTCCGGCCCCGTATATCAGCATCCCCAGGAAGAACTGGACAAAGAAGTAGGTGGAGACAAAGACATGGGGCCTTGTCCCGCCGTGAAAGATTCCGATCAGGGCAAGAAATATCGCCGAGATGCTGATGTAGGCTCCACCAACCGTCTGGATCTTGTTCTCTGCCGCGAGGATCAGATAGAGTGAGAACCAAAGGACAAAGATCGCCGTAACCATCAGCCCGTAGTTGTATATCCACGGTGAGGAAGCCTTTGATGGATCACCCAGGTCGCTGAGAGCGTTATCAAAGAACGAAAACCAGGGATTCCTGCCTATGCTCCATGCCACGAAGAGCCAGTATACTATTCCGCCGGCAATCCCGGCATACCGGAGAACCTTCAGCATTGAACTCCCCACTTTAAAAATCGGGGGCATGCACTATAAGGGTATCCAAAAGAAAGGGCTCAGAGGAGCCCCTCTATGAGCTCTCCGACGTTTCCCCTGGCCTTGCCTCGGAGCCTTTCGAGGTGACTGCTCAGGGCCTCGCCGATGCCGTGGACGAAGAGGCTGAGCGCTTCGTCACTGTCGAGGCCCCTCGACCGGAGGTAGAAAAGGGCATCCTCGTCGAACTGCCTCACCGCCGAGGAATGAAAGGCCGACTCGATTTCTCCGGTATCGACCTCAAGCATCGGCACGCTCACTCCAAGTGAGCCCTCGTCCATTATGGTTATCTGAGACACGACACCGCTCGATGAGTTCCTGGCGCTCTCAAAGACCTTGGCAACTCCCCTGTGCACGGTCCAGCCGTTTTCGTAGGAGAAGCCGTGAACCCTCGTCTCGCTCGCAGTCTTTTCTCCGTACTGGAGGACGTTCGTAAGGTAGTCCACGGCTCTTCCGATGGCTATCGGCATGCCCCTGAGAACCAGCTCGCTTCCCCTGCCCTCAAGCGAGTAGTCCTCGCGGTGGTGGCTCATCTCCCCTGCGCTTACCACCGTGAAGGCCTTAACACTTGCACCCTCTCCAAGGCTCGCCCTGAGGAGATAGTGAGAAAGGCCCTTGTGCCTTCCAACGGTCAGAATCTCAAGCTCAGAGTTTTTGGCCCTAAGCTCGACCACGAGGGATTTAGCCCCTTCCTCGGCCATGTCGTAGATTATTATCGGGGCTTTAACGTTCTCAGCCTCGATGCTGACGTGGTGGCTGATAAAGGCCTTGGCGGAGAGGTGGGAGACTATAACGAGGGGCTCTATCAATTCCCCGGTAATCCTCAGCCGATAGGCCTTCCTGAGGGCGTAGAAGTGGAAGCCCAGGATTCTAGATTCCTCCGGTTGTGAGAGGCCGAGCGTCCCCTCGCTCAGCTGGACGTTGGCGGGAAGGTTGAACTCCGCTCCGCTTCCCGATAAAACGACGTTCCCCTTTATCGGAACTTCTCCCGCTTCCGCCTCGATGGGAAGCCTGAGCGGTGAGTTCTCCTCGAAGAGCTTCCACTTGGTGTAGCTCTTTATGGTCGGGCTGTCCCCGTACTTCTGGTAGGTGAGCTTTTCAAGGGCTCCAGGAGTTATCGAGGGAACGTTCTCGTGAGACATTAACCAACCCCCCCAACCTCGCTGAACTCCAGCTCTATGACCTTCTTGAGAACCTCGACGTACTCGAAGGGAAGTCCTTCGAGAATTTCGCTGATGAAGCCGAGCACTATGAGGCTCTTCGCCTCTTCCTCGCTTATGCCGCGCGAGTTCATGTAGAAGAGCTTGTCCTCGCCGAGCTTTCCGGTCGTGGCCTCGTGGATTATGCTCGCGCTCGGCTCATCGCTCTGGTTGTGTGGATAGGTGTAGGCCCTGCTCTCCTCGTCGAGGATTAGCGAGTCACACGAGACCGTCGCTGTGGAGTTTCCTGCCCCCTTGAGGATTCTCACGAGCCCGCGATAGATGTTTATCCCACCGTTGGCGCTTATGCTCTTCGAGACTATCTTCGAGCTCGTGTTTGGAGCCAGATGCCAGGTTTTGGCTCCGGTGTCCTTCATGAACGGCCCGTTGCTCAGCGAGACGACGTACTGGGCCGTTCTGGCACCTTCGCCCTTCAGAACGCTCGACGGATAGGTGTACGTTATCTGACTGCCGATGCTGCCCTCTATCCACTCGACGTAAGCTCCGCTTTCTATTATCGCACGCTTGTTGTTGAAGTTTATCACGTTCCTGCTCCAGTTCTGTATCGTGGTGAACTTGACGGTGGCGTTTTTGTGGGCGTATATCTCGACCATACCGTCGTGGAAGGAGAATCCCTTGTACATCGGCGCGCTACAGCCCTCTATGAAGTGTATGTAGCTTCCCTCGTCAGCTACGAGCAGCGTGTGCTCGAACTGTCCCTCCAAGGCGGAACCTATGACGAAGAAGGCCTCGACCGGGAAGGGAATCCTAACCCCTTTCGGTACGTAAACGAAAACGCCGCCGCTCCAGAGGGCGTGGTGTAAAGCTGAGAACTTGTGCTCTCCCGCCGGGAACACTCTGCCGAAGTACTTCTTCACTAGATCAGGGTACTTCTGAACCGCTTCCTCCATAGGAAGCATGATGATTCCCATCTTCTCGAATTCGGCCTTGAGGTTGGAGTAGACGCTCTCGCTGTCGAACACCGCCGTCAGCCCGGACAGAAACTTCTTCTCTATCTCCGGGATGTTCAGCCTCTCAAACGTCCTCCTGATGTTCTCGGGCAGGTCGTCCCAGTCCTTGACCTCGTTGCCTATCCCCGGCTTGGAATACAGGGCGAGGCTCTCAAGGTCAAGCTCTTCTATTCCCACCACCCACTTGGGCATTGGAAGCTTGTGGAACAGCTCAAGGGCCTTAAGGCGGTGCCTGAGCATCCAATCCGGCTCGTTCTTTATCCTCGAAAGCTCCTCGACCATGTCCCTCGTGAGTTCCCCCTTGAGCTCTATCTCCTTTGGATATGGAACTGCCGTTCCAAGGATTTCCTCAAGGGAACCGGCCCTGAGTATCTCCTCAAGCCTTGACTGCTGCCCCATTGTCCTCCACCGCCGCGAAGCCTTCCTCCTCAATGAGCTTCACCAGCTCCATTCCGCCCGAGACAACCATTTTTCCCTCTTTGAGAACGTGAACGCGCTGGGGGTTGAGGTACTCAAGGATCCTGCCGTAATGCGTGATGAGCAGAATGCCAGTTCCCTCGCTGTGGAGCCTGGCTATTACCCCCGCAATGACTTTGAGGGAATCAACGTCAACACCGCTGTCGGGCTCATCGAGGATAAGGAGCTTGGGCTTCACAAGGTAAGCCTGAAGCATCTCGAGCTTTTTCCTCTCGCCACCGGAAAAGCCGACGTTGAGCTCCCTTGAGAGCATTGAACTGTCGAGGCCCAGCTCCTCCACGGCCTGGAAAACCCTGTCGTAGGCCTCAACCTCGTCTATCCCCTGCAGGTTCTTCAGCGTCCTCTGGAGGAAGTTGATGACCTTGACGCCCTCGACCTCAACCGGATGCTGGAAGCTGAGGAAGATGCCCTTCCTGGCCCTCTCCTCGGGCTTTGCCCCGGTTATGTCCTCCCCGTCGAACAGTATCCTCCCCTCGGTAACGCTGTACCTCGGATGTCCGGCTATCGTTAAAGCCAGCGTGCTCTTTCCGCTCCCGTTGGGCCCCATGACAACGTGAAGCTCGCCCGATGCGAGTTCAAAATCCACTCCCTTCAGAATTTCCTTATCGGCAACCTTAGCATGGAGATTTTCCACTTTCAGCATGAGCATCACCGTTTTTCTTTACCCGCGTTTGGGTAGAAAAGTACACTTTTAAAACCTTTCTTCACAAATGTGGGTAATCAAAGGATGCAAAACGGGACAAAAGGAAGAAAATCAGCCCCCAGCCTGAAGGAGAAGCCCCGGAAGCTTTGGCGCCCTCTGGCCGAGCTCCTGATCGAGCATGAAGAGAACCTGCGGGCTGTCCTTCGCGAACTTGAGCTTATCGACTATCTTTTTGACGCTCGCCTCCTCCTCGACCTGCTCGTTTATGAACCACTCAAGGAAGGCCCTCGTCGAGTAGTCCTTCTCCTCCTCGGCCAGTGCGGCAAGCTCGTTTATGCACTTGCTTATGAACTGCTCGTGCTCGTAGGCAGCCTCAAATGCGGCAAGCGGTGACTCCCACTCCTTTGGTGGCTCCGGGATGGCCTTCAGTTCGACCCTGCCGTTTCTGTCGTAGATGTAGTTGTAGAACCTCAGGGCATGGCCAAGCTCCTCCTCGGCCTGGGCCTTCATCCAGTTGGCGAAGCCCTCAAGGTTCATGTCCTCGAAATAGGCCGCCATCGAGAAGTACAGGTAAGCCGAATAAAGCTCCCTGTTCAGCTGCTCGTTGAGGGCTTCGAGCATCTTTTCGCTCAGCATCTCCACCACCTCCAGGTATAGTTACACCCGGTTACTTTAAAAGCTTTCCTCATACCAGCCCTTCCCGCTCCAGCACCTCCAGCACGTGCTGAAACTCCTCAAGCTTCCCGCTTGTGACGACCCTGTCCGGCCGGAACGGGCAGTCGCAGTAGGGGTACTCAAGGAACGCCTGATAAGTACCTATCCTCCTGGCTATCGCCACTATCTCCTCCTTGTCCATGCCGAGGAGGGGCCTGTGAACCGGGAAGCGCACGCTCATCGTCTCGAAATACAGGTTCGAGAGGGTCTGCGAGGCCACCTGCCCGAGGCTGTCCCCGGTCACTATCCCGAGTGCGCCCTTTTCCGCCGCTATCTCCGCTGCCCTTCTCAGCATCGCCACCTTGCAGACAACGCACGTCCACTCCCCCTTTCCCGCCTCGATGAGGGCCTTCACGTAGGGCTTCAGAATCTCAAAGTGGTTCTCCACTATCAGCTCTATCGGCTCCGGGGAGTAATCCTCAAGTATATCAACGACCTTCTCGACAACGTTTCTCGCGTTCAGCCCCTGGTCAAAGTGCACCGCAATGACTCCCGCGCCTCTCTTGAGCATGAGGAAAGCGGCAACCGGTGAGTCTATGCCCCCGCTCAGCAGAACGACGACCTTTCCCTGAGTGCCAACGGGCAAACCTCCAACGCCCCTGAGCTTTTCGAGGAATACGTAGGCCTTTCCGGCTATTATCTCTATCCCGACGACGAGCTCGGGGTTCTTAAGGTCCACCTTCCAGCCGAAGTTCTCGACAATAAAGGCTCCGATCTCGCGGTTTATCTCCATTGATGTCTTGAGGAAGGTTTTATCGAGCCTCTGGGTTTCCACCCTGAAGCTCTTCGGGTTAAGACCCTTCAGGGCGTCCGTCAGGTAGGCCGGAATCTCCTCGTAGTCCATTTCCATCGCTGGAGATACCGAGACGACGCCGGGAACCTTGGCTATTATCTGGGCCGCCTCGTCGGGGGCATCGACCAGTATCCGCCCCCTGATTATCTTCGCCCTCCCCTCTATCCCTTTCCTCCTCAGCGCGGCGAGTACGTTGTCCCTGAGCTTCCTCTCGAATTCCCTCCTTTTGCCACCCTTGATGCCAACTTCGCCGTAGCGCACGATTATCACTTCAACCACCCAGATAGCGGGCAAAGAAGTTCTTGGCTTCCTTCTCGTCTTCGGCACCGCGGATTACCATCCTGCCGGTCTTGAACACCAGTATCTCGGCGTAGTCGTCCTCGAACTGAATGAACTGGCTCGTCTTCAGGTACTCGATGCCGAGCTTCTCAAGCCGCTCCGCAAACTCGTCAAGGTTGATGCTCATAGGCACGGGCGGCGTTACCTGTATTGAACCGTCGCACATACGCTCGACCTTTATCCGCTTTTCAAGGAAGGTGAGCTCTTTCCTCACGCAGGCGGGGCAGTCTTCCCTCCTCGGTATCTTGACCTTCTCAAAGTCCATACTCCTGAGGTCGAAGAAGAACAGCTCGCTCTCGACCTCCTCGCCGAGGAGTATCTTCGCTGCCAGTGCGACGGCCAGAGATGCCGCAAAGCTCGGTACGTAGCTCATTATACCGGCTATCGCGCAGGTCGGAAGGGGCCTCTCCGGGAGCTTGGGCATCAGGCAGCGGAAGCAGGCGGTTTTTCCGGGGATTACCGGCATTATGTTGCCGTAGGTTGCCAGAACGCCCACGTAAATCCACGGCTTGTTGTTTTTGACTGCGTAGTCGTTTATCACCTGGCGGGTATAGATGTTGTCGGTCCCGTCGATTATGAGGTCCGCCTCGTCAAGCAGGCTTACCGTTCCGGGGTTCAGGTCTTCGAAGTGGCCGGTGACCCCGAACTTCTCCTTTAGCACCTCGACCTTCGGCTTTCCGACGTCCTCCGTGGTGTATACAGTCCTCGGGAGGTCGCTCTCGTCCACGAAGTCCCTGTCAATGACAACTATCCTTCCCACGCCGAGCTTGTGGAGGAAGTAAACCTCCCAGCTGCCCAGTGCACCCGCCCCCACTACTGCAACAGTGCTCTCGCTCAGCTTCCTCTGGCCCTCGATTCCTATGATCGGGAAGTGCCTCGAAAAGTCCATCGTCACCCCTACCATGCTCTCACCATTGAGAAGTTTTAAAGCCCTCAAAAAAGGCTTTTGAAAACCAAAAGTTCTGGACAGTTCTGGGAAATACCAAAGCTGGGAAAGGGTATTAAACGGGTTTTCAGGAAATCCTCCTCGGTGGTGGCATGGAGTTCTTCGAGGTTCTCAGAAAAAGGAGGAGCGTGAGGCGCTTCCAGGAGAGGCCAGTTCCCCGCAAACTTGTGGACAAGCTCCTTGAGGCGGCTTTTCTGTCACCGAGTTCTTTCAACAGGAGGCCGTGGCACTTCATCGTGGTTGATGAAAGGGAAAAGCTCCTGGCGCTTTCAAAGGCAAAGCTCGGCGCCTCCGGTCTGGCAACGGCACCAGTGGCAATAGTCGTTACCGCCGACGAAAGCAGAAGCGACGTCTGGGTGGAGGACGCAAGCATAGCAGCTGAACACATACAGCTGGCGGCGTTCGACCTCGGCCTGGGAGCCTTCTGGGTGCAGATAAGGAACAGAATGCACGATGAGAATAGGACCGCGGAGGAATACGTGAGAGAGCTCCTTGGAATTCCCGAGAACTACCGCGTCCTCTGCATCATAGGGGTTGGCTATCCCGCGGAGAAAAAGCCTCCCCACGGCGATGAGGTTTTCGAGTGGGACAAGGTAAGCCTCAACCGCTTTGGCGAACCCTGGAAGTGATTCCATTGTGTCAACCGTTCTTCCATCGATTTTTTCACAGTGCAAAAAATAAACGCCATAAAGAGAATGAAGTAGAAAGTCTCGGTGGGGTAAATGGAGGCGAAGGTGTGCAAATTCTGTGCCGGTGAAAGGCTCGATGAGGTTGTCAATGTCCTTCGGGAAGCCGGTTACGAGGTAAGCGTCGAGGGCTGCATAGGACTGTGCGCTAAGTACGACTGCGGGAGGATAAACGTCATCGCAGGAGAGGCTGAAATCTCCGCTTCAGGCATGGAAGAACTCATAACTCATCTCAAGGCAATGGGGATGGGTCAATGAAGGCGCTGGTGATAATATCAAGCCCGGATGAAAGGGCAATCCCCGGCTTCATGTGGGCGGTCAACGCAATAAAGAATGGATGGGCGGAGGACGTTGAGGTAGTACTCTTTGGCCCCATTGAGGATGCGGTTGCAAGAGGCGATAAGCGTTTCGTCCCCTGGATAGAAAGGCTTAGAGAGCTGGGAAAGCTGCCAACGGCATGCAGGAGAATAGCCGAGGAGAAAGGCTTCGAGGACATCCTCGGAAAACATGCCAAAGTTGAGTACGTCGGCGCAATCATCGCCGAGCTAATTGAGGAAGGCTACGTTCCGATGACGTTTTGATGAAAAAAGCTTCAAAAAAAGACTTTTTAACCACCCTATTAATCTTTTTTCAGGTGAAAGGGGTGCGCAGGGCGCTTTTGATGCTCGTGGTTCTATCGCTCTTCATACCACTGGCCAGCGCGGGAACCGTCAAATACGGGAACCTGTCGTTTCATGACGTCACAACCGAGAAGGAACTCCAGGAGCTGGTCTCCTCGAACGATGGGGAGTATTTCTTCGTCTTCTACCACTCCGAGAGCTGTCCCGCCTGCCAGTACATGAAGACGAACGTCTTTCCAACGGCCACCGCCGAAAAAGCCCTCAGCGGATTCCTCCTCGTCTCGGTGGACGTCTACAAAGGCCGCTCAATAACGACGCTCCGATACAGAATCTATGATCCGGTGATAGTCATCCAGCCGGAGAACGCGGGCTACTACAAACCCAAAACCCCCGGGGAAGAGATAAGCGTCGGCGTCCCGGGAACGCCAACCATGGTTGTTTTCAAGACCGTTAACGGGACGATGGTTCTGAAGGGAGTGGCCGTGGGCGCTCTGAACCCGGATGGCTTGGCGTACTTCCTGGAGAAGGCAACGGAAGGGGAAGAAACCCAAACTGCTATCCAGTCCGATGACCAAAAGCCTCCGAGTGCCCAAGATGTTTCAGAAACCGCGAACGGAGGAAGCAACCTCAGCCTGGCCGTTCTCCTGCCGATATTCTCCGCGGGGATCGTCAGCGTGTTCTCTCCCTGCGTCCTCCCGGTAATAGTCGGAACCCTCTCCCTGACCTTCGCAAGGAGGAAGGTCGAGGCGATAATAGCTGGAATGGTGGCCTCTTTCGCCCTGCTCGGGGCGCTCGTTGGAAGCCTCGGCTCCTACGCCTCCCAGATACAGGGGGCGCTCTACCTCATCGGCGGAATCGGCTTTGTGATAATCGGCGCGAGCTTCATGAGTGAACGCTTTAGTGCGAGGCTCGAAAGGTTCCTAAGCTTCTCTCCGGCCGACAGGGTATCTGGAAAAAGGGGCCTGGCCTACGACTTCGCCCTCGGCTCTGCTCTGGGAGCGACGTGGCTCGGCTGCATAGCGCCATACGTCGGCTTCGCGGTGATAACCGCTGCCCTGAGCGGGGACACACTGAGCGGGATCATCGTGATGGGCACCTACGGCCTCGGGATGGGGCTGACTGTTTACCTCCTAACGGCATCGAAGGACCTCGGGGAGTGGGTGAACAGAAAAGTCCTCTCGAACCGGCTGTCGCTGAAGAGAGGCGCCAAGGCGAAGTGGGAAATCGTCCTCGGGGCGATGCTCATCTTGCTCGGCCTGCTGATGCTGACCGAGCTTACACCGCTCAAGCTCTGGAGCTCGCTGTTTGAATCGCTCTCACAGCTCTAAGGAGGTGGTTTGATGTACAGGTGCAGGAGAAAACTTAGCTTGGGCCTCGAGGAGGCCGAGGAGAAGTTTAAGGCAAAGCTGGAGGAGAAGGGCTACAAGGTTGTTCTTGAGTTTACCCCGAGCGACGTCGTTAAGTCCAAGGTCGGCGTCGATATGGAGCCGTACAGGATTCTCTGGGTCTGCAACCCCAAGATATTCTACGAGATGACGAAGGAGGACTACGAGATAGGCTCCTTTGCACCGTGCCCGGTGCTCTTCTATCAGAAGAACGGCGAAACCTACGTAGCCATAAATACCGCCGACGACGTGCTGGAGGTCATCAAGGAGCCCCTTAAGGTCGTCAGGGGAATCATAGAGGAGCTCTGAGCCTCTCTTTTTTATTTGAAGAGCCCTTCGTAGGCGATGTAACAGTCTTGATGGTAATCCTCCGCTGGGTAAAATCCCCGCGCGGGCAGTATCTCCGTCGCTATCGGCCCCTCGAAGATTTCCAAAAGCTCAAGCTCTCCTCTTGGACTCCTCAGCCAAACCCCTCTGCCCCTCGTCCGGGTAGAAAATCGCCGTCCTGTACTGCTCGCCCCTGTCGGCGAACTGACCGTACGGATCTGTGGGTCTATGTTCCTCCAGAAGATCTTCAGGAGTTTCTAAGCCCCTCAAATGCCTCCTCCATGCACCAGAAACAGCCACCTGCAAAGATTGCAGCTTGGGATTCGAAGTTCCTACTTGGCATTCCGCTTCTCCAACCAAAGTTGGGCGGAAACCTTTATATAGCTTTGCACACTAATACCTATTGGTGGTTATAAATGGACAAAAATGTCCCAAAATCTATCCGAAAGGGTTTTCGTTTTGTGCTCGAACTTCTGATGAGGCTGATGGAAACACAGACCCCCGGCAGAAGGCCCGTGGGAGTGATGTACCATGTCTGAGTTCCGTGATGAAGTCTCCATAGTTCTCGGCGGAGCGGCCGGGCAGGGAATCCAGACCGTCGAAGGGATTCTGACCTACGCGCTCAAGCGCTCCGGCTACCACGTCTATGCCAACAAGGAGTACATGTCCCGCGTGAGGGGCGGAATAAACACGACCGAGATAAGGGTCTCCTCAAGGCGCGTTAGAGCTTTCGTGAGGCGTATAGATATCCTCGTCCCCTTCAAGCAGGGCGTTCTGAGCTGGGTTGTGGACAGGATTGGCAAAAATACCGTCGTCCTTGGCGAGAGGGAGAACGTTGAGGAAAGCTTTCTTGGGAAGGTAAACCTCGTGGAGGTGCCCCCTACAAAACTCGCCCTCGAAACCGGCAGTCAGCTCTATCTCAACACGACCGTGGCAGGCCTGATAGTCGGCCTCTTTCACGGCGACTTCGGGGCGGTCGAGGAGTACATAGGGAAGCGCTTTGGGGACAAAGGCGAAAAGGTCGTCCAGAAAAACATAGAAGCGGCGAGAAAAGGCTACGAGCTGGGCGTTAAGCTCCACTCGGACGGAACGATAAAGGTCGAGATTAAGAGGGACGAGAAAGTTAAGGAAGAAATTCTCCTCAGCGGGACCGAAGCGGTGGGAATAGGGGCCCTTGCCGGGGGCATGAACTTCCTGTCTTTCTACCCCATGAGTCCCTCCACGGGAGTTTCGACCTTCGCGGCGCAGAAGGCAGAGGAGTTCAGGATAATCGTCGAGCAGGTTGAGGACGAGATTTCGGCGATAAACATGGCTCTCGGAGCGTGGTTCGCGGGAGCCAGGGCGATGGTGAGCACTTCCGGCGGCGGCTTTGCCCTCACGAGCGAGGCGCTGAGCTTGGCCGGAATGGCGGAGAACCCGATCGTGATACACCTCGCCCAGAGACCCGGGCCGGCCACAGGCCTGCCAACAAGAACGATGCAGGGGGACTTAAACCTCGTCCTCTACGCCGGCCACGGCGACTTTCCAAGGATAGTCCTCGCCCCGGGAAGCATGGAAGAGGCGTTTTACCTGACGGCTGAAGCCTTCAATCTGGCCGACCGCTATCAGGTTCCGGTGATAATCCTCACCGACCAGTACTTCGTCGACACCTACTACAACCTGCCCAAGCCTGACGTTGGAAGGGTGAAGTTCGAGAGGTACATCGTTGAGGCAAAGCCCGGCTACCGGAGGTACGAGCTGACCGAGGATGGAATCTCACCGAGGGCCGTTCCAGGCTACGGCGAGGAGGTCGTCATAGCCAACGGTAACGAACACGACGAGTGGGGCGACATAACTGAGGATGCGGAGCTTACAAAGCTCATGCAGGAGAAGAGAGCCGTTAGAAAGCTCGAAACGATAAGAAGGAACGCACCCCTGCCGAGGCTCATCGGAAGTAAGGACGCAAAATACCTGGTGGTTTCGTGGGGCTCAGCGCTTCACGCCGTTGAGGAGGCCCTTGAGAAGCTCAACCGGAACGACGTGGCTCTTCTCCACTTCAGCTGGGTCTACCCGCTCAACCCTGAGACAAAGCGGTTCTTCGAGGGCAAAACGGTCATCGCCGTTGAGAACAATATCACCGGCCAGTTCGCCGACCTGCTAAGAAAGGAGCTGGGCGTTGAGGTTCACCGCAGGGTTCTGAAGTACGACGGGAGGCCGTTTTCGGTGGAAGAGGTTTTTGATGCCCTGAAGGGGGTGATAGAATGAATCTGCCCACTGGCAGGGAGGCCTTTGAACCCAGAAGGCCAGGAAGCGAGGACGTCGCCTGGTGCCCGGGCTGCGGCAACTTCGGCATAAGGAACATACTCATCTCAGCCCTTGCTGAGCTTGGACTGAGGCCGAGTCAGGTGGCGATAATCAGCGGAATAGGACAGGCTGCGAAGATGCCCCACTACATCAACGCCAACGGCTACCACACGCTCCATGGAAGGGCGATACCGATAGCAACCGGAGTGAAGGCGGCAAATCCGGAACTGACGGTTATAGCCGAGGGCGGAGACGGCGACATGTACGCCGAGGGTGGAAACCACCTGCTCCACGCGATAAGGAGGAACCCGGACATAACGGTTCTCATCCACGACAACCGGATATACGGCCTCACGAAGGGACAGGCTTCCCCGACGACCATGGTCGGGATGAAGACCCCAACCCAGCCGTGGGGAGTTTTTGAAGAGCCATTCAACCCCGTGGCCCTGGCGGTAGCTATGAACGCATCCTTCGTGGCAAGAACCTTCATGGGCTACTTCAGGGAAAGTGTGGAGATAATCAAGAAGGCAATTCAGCACAGGGGGTTGGCTATAGTTGACATCCTCCACCCGTGCGTCAGCTTCAACAGGGTGAATACCTACGCCTGGTACAGGGAGCACACCTACTGGATGGACGACCACGACCCTCACGACAGGGAGGCCGCCTTCAGGCGCGCGATAGAGACCGATCCCCTCCCGCTGGGAATCTTCTACATCAACGAGAGGCCGACCTTTGAAGAGAGTGTTCCGGCCTACAGAACCGATAAACGGCCCCTGTGGAAGCGCGAGCCGAAGCTCGACCTTGTGGAGGAGTTCTTCGAAAGCAAGAGGCTCTGAAACATTTTCTTTTTCAGCTTTAGCAAGAGTTGGTTGAGGTGTTGGTATGAACGTTGGTGAAAAGGCTCCGGATTTCGTTCTGAAGGACCAGAACGGTGAGGATTTCAGACTGAGCGATTTCAGGGGGAAGAAAGTCCTCCTGTCCTTCCACCCGCTCGCCTGGACAGGGATATGCGAGAAGCAGATGAAAGCCCTTGAGGAAAACCATGAGAGGTTTGAGGACCTGAACGTTGTCCCGGTGGGGATAAGCGTCGATGCCGTGCCGAGCAAGAAGGCATGGGCCGAACACATTGGGCTTAAGAAACTCAGAATCCTGAGCGATTTCTGGCCGCATGGGGAGGTCGCAAAGCTCTACGGCCTGTTCCGCGAAAAGGATGGCTTTTCAGAGAGGGCGAACGTCCTCATAGACGAAGACGGGAAGGTGGCGTTCTTCAAGGTCTATCCGATAAGGGAAGTGCCCGACCTGGAGGGGATATTCGGGCTCCTGGAGGGAGGGTGAGTTCCTTTTCAAAATTTTAACTCTACCCATTTCTGTCCTTAACTTTTTGGTCAAGAAAGGCTTTTTATGCTTCCGCACCAAATAGGTTCGGTGATAGAAATGCCGGATGTAAAAGTTGAAAGGATTCTTGAGGATCCGGAGCTCTACATAATCCGGGTCGACGATGACCGGATAAAGTACTTCGAGGCCACCTGGGACATCCCTGAGGGGATAACCTACAACGCTTACCTGATGAAGCTTGACGGTGCGACGGTTCTCTTCGACCTGAGCAAGGCCGAATATACCGACCTCTTCATGGAGGCCCTCGAAAAGCTGGTCGATCCAAAGGAGGTAACCCACGTTGTAATCCACCACACCGAGCCCGACCACACAGGGGCGCTGCCGGCCTTCCTTGAGGCCAACGGCTACAAAGCCAAGCTCATAGGCACGAGTTTCGCCAAGCGTTTCCTGGAGGGATTCTACGGCGAGAAAGTCGTTGAGAACTTTTACACCATCAAGGACGGCGAGGAGATGAACATTGGCGGCAAGACCTTCCGCTTCATAACCGTCCCCTGGCTACACTGGCCGGACACGATGATAACCTACGTGGTCGAGGACAAGCTAATCTTCTCCTGCGACGCCGGCGGCGGCTACGGAATCCCCGAGACCATCGACGACAGCAATGAAGAGGTCGTCCAACGCTATCTCCCCCACGTAACCAAGTACATAGTCACCGTCATCGGACACTACCACAAGTACATCGTCCAGAACATCAAGAAGCTCAAGAGCCTTGGCATAGTCGAGGAGGCCAGGATGATACTCCCAGGTCACGGCCTCATCTGGCGTAAGAACCCCATGAGGATATTCGAACACTACGAAGCTGTCGGCGCAGGAAAGACCACGAAGGGCAAGGTCCTTGTCATCTACGACTCCATGTACGGCTTCGTGGAGAGGAGGATGAACATCGTCCTAGACGAGCTGAGGAAGCACGGACTGAAACCGGTCGTCTACAAATTCACAGACAAGGAGGCCCCCGCTGTCAGCGACATACTGGGTGAAGTCCCCGACAGCGAGGCGATAATCATCGGCGCCTCGACCTACGAGGCCGAGATACACCCGCGCATAAGGTACGCCCTCTACGAGATAGTGGACAAGGCCAACTACGAGAAGCCCGTCCTCATCGTCGGCGCCTTCGGCTGGGCCGGTGTCGCGGGCAAGAAGATAGAGACACTAATAACTCGCAGCAAGTTCGACCACGTTGATACCGTCGAGAGCAGGGGAATGCCCCGGCCGGAGGACGAGGAGAGGCTCAGGGAGGGGGTCAGGAAGCTCGTGGAGTTGATCTCCTGAGCTTTCTTTTTAAGGTGTGAAAAATGCAGCTCGTCATAGTCGGCAACGGGCCGGGCGGGGTTGAGCTGGCCAAGCGCTTGGCCGGAGAGTTCAACGTAACAGTGGTGGAAAAGGAAAACATCCCCCACTATTCAAAGCCCCTGCTGAGCCACCACATAGCCGGCTTTATTTCCGAGGAAAAGCTCTTCCCATATTCCAGGGAGTGGTACGAGGAGAGAGGAATAAACCTGCTCCTCGGGACGGAGGCAAAGCTGGTCGATAGACTCCGGAAGGTTCTCGTGACAGACAAGGGCGAGATACCCTACGATGCCCTCGTTATAGCGACCGGAGCGAGGGCCAGAGAGCTGGAGGTTCCTGGGAAGGAGCACATATTAACCCTCAGAACGCTTAACGACGCAAAACTGATAAAAGAGCGCCTTGAGGAGGAAGGGGAAATAACGATCCTCGGTGGGGGCTTCATAGCGCTCGAGCTGGCCGGAAACCTGGCCAAGGCAGGCTATACAGTGCGGTTGGTCCACAGGGGAAGAACCCTGCTCGGCCTTGATAGAGATCTGAGCGAGCGTATCAGGGTAGAGTTAGAAGGAGCGGGCGTTGAGTTCCATCTGGAAACGAACGCTCTAGGGGCTGACGAGGAGGGTCTAAAAACCGATAGAGGTTACATCAAGGGCAGGCTGAAGGTCTGTGCCTTCGGCATAGTGCCGAACAGGGAGCTCGCCCTAAAGAGCGGCATCCACGCCGGCAGGGGGATACTCATAGACGACCGCTTTAGAACCTCCGCGCGGGATGTCTACGCGATAGGTGACTGTGCCGAGCACGGTGGCGTCGTTGGGGGAACAGCAAAGGCCGCCGTGGGGCAGGCAAAGGTTCTCGCCAACCTCCTGAGGGGCGCTGACGACCGCTATGACTTCTCTTTCAGGTCGGCCTTCTTCAAGTTCGCCGACTTCGGTGTGGCGATTATCGGAAAAACGAAAGGGCCTGGGAGCTGGCTCGGGGAGGATACGAAGGTCTTCTACGAAGGGGAAAGCCCCGTCGGGGCCGTTGTCCTCGGTAATGTAAAGAAAGCGTTCAGGCTCGAAAAAGCCATCAAAGAGGGACTGCCTATTGACTGAAGTGCAGATTTCGTCAAACCTTTGGTTTGGAAAATCGTTATATACTCCAAACCCGAAGATGTTAGTGCAGCACCGTTTGTTGGTGATATCGTATGGTAGTGGAAAGAAAAATGACCCGGAAGTTTCTGGAGGATGCCTTCGCCGGCGAGAGCATGGCCCACATGAAGTACCTGATTTTTGCCGAACAGGCAGAGAAAGAGGGATACCCCAACATAGCCAAGCTCTTCAGGGCCATAGCCCACGCCGAGTTTATCCATGCCAAGAACCATTTCATAGCCCTCGGCAAGCTTGGAAGTACTCCGGAGAACCTTCAGGCCGGTATAGACGGCGAAACCTACGAGGTCGAGGAGATGTACCCGGTCTTTAAGAACACCGCCGAGTTCCAGGGGGAGAAGGACGCCATTAGGACGACGCACTACGCCCTGGAGGCCGAGAAGATACACGCCGAGCTGTACGCCAAGGCCAAGGAAAAGGCCGAGAGCGGGAAGGATATCGAAGTAAAGAAGGTCTACATCTGCCCGGTTTGCGGCTACACTGCAGTTGATGAAGCCCCCGAGTACTGCCCGGTGTGCGGTGCCCCCAGGGATAAGTTCGTGGTCTTTGAGTAAATCTTTCGCTTTTCCATTTCTCAGGTTTGAGGCGCAAACCTTATAAGGGCGAACTAATAACATCAGGATGGTGAAAGAGATGGCGAAATGGAAGTGTATAGTCTGCGGCTACATATACGATGAGGATGAGGGTGACGAGGACGCCGGGATTGCCCCGGGAACCAGGTTTGAAGACCTCCCCGAAGACTGGGTCTGCCCGCTCTGCGGCGCTCCCAGGGACATGTTTGAAAAGATAGAGTGAGGTGGTTGAGATGCTTAGCGGAACCATAAAGAGTGGAGACTGGAAGGGGGAGAAGCACGTCCCCGTTATAGAGTACGAGAAGGACGGCGACCTCGTGAAGGTCGGGGTCAGCGTTGGAAAGGAGATACCGCACCCGAACACATCCGAGCACCACATAGCCTGGATAGAGCTCTACTTCCACCCCGAGGGGGAGAACTTCCCGGTTCTCGTCGGCAGGGTTGCCTTCACCAACCACGGCGACCCGCTGACCGAGCCGAGGGCGGTCTTCTTCTTCAGGACTGCCAAGAAGGGCAAGCTCTACGCGCTCAGCTACTGCAACATTCACGGCCTCTGGGAGAACGAGGTCGCGCTCGAGTGACTTCCACGCCCCAACCCCTTCTTTTTTAGTGGCCGAGAGCCGGCCGGAAGGTTTATCTATGGTGACGTACTAAATTCTTTCGTTTGAACTGTTTAAGGTGCTGAGAAAGATGCCCGAGATGTGGTATAAAATCGTGATGAGCTCCACTGGGATGCTGATATTCTGCGGTATTTTCCTTGCATGGATGATCCTGCGCAAGATTGAAAAACATCGGGGCGATGCGAGGAGTCCCTACCCCACCGTTATGTTGCTCGGGGGACTTCTGACTTCCCTGGGATTTGCATGGGGGGTTCTCGGTAGCGGCGGGATGACGACTGCAGTGCTCTCTCTTATTCTGATCGGACCTGCGATGATTGGGTATGCACTCGCCAACGTTGGTGTCGAGGGGATAACCGGAAGGCTCATGATTCAAAGCGTCCTGACACTCTTGAGCCTCTTTCTGGCGGGGAACTACTCGACAGTTGCCGTTGATGTGGCCTACGCCGGCCCCTTCCTGGCTCTCCTTCTCCTAATGAACGCCCACATGATGATTGAGGGAGGACTTCGGAGACATCTACTAGTGCTCTCCTCATGGCTCATCGTCCTGTTCTCCTGGACCCGGTACGCTCTGAACGATACCTATGGGATACTAAAGGCCACGATAGTGCTGCCATATGTTGCCGCGGTGCTCCTCTGGGTCGGCGTTCTCACGGTGACATACTTCAAATTATCCTCAAACTATCCCACATTACACATAACCGCCCAGGAAGGCTTATAACCGGACACTTCAAACCCACCACTGGTGAGAAAAATGAAGGTTTACATGCCAGACAGAGAATGGCCGGAGCACTACCGGGTGGTTCTGGACGAGCTCGCCAAAATAACCGACCCCGTCACGGGAGGGGATATCCTGGACTCTGGAGTTGTTGCAGGGCTTGAAGTGGGGGACGATACCCTGAAGGTGTGGCTCAACTTCGAGAGCCACGCGGAGTACAACATAACCGGTGCAAGCGCCATAGCCTACTCGAAGATAATCGGGGACATCATCGAGCGCTTCGCCCTCGTGAAGTTCCAGAACGTCTACGTCTACGACCTCAAGAACAACCCCGTTGGAGTGTTTGAGAACAAAAAGGGATACGCTATCGAGGACATCAGCACCGAGAGGGTCTGAGATTTGGGCCTCTTTGACGTTTTTACGCGGAAACAGCCACTATCCGGGCCAAGGGAAGACCTGCCCCCCGACGTCAAAAATGTGGTTCAGATCCTACGGAAGGTGAAAGACCCGGAGACTGGGCTGGATATAGTGGATGAAGGACTTCTTTACGGCATCACGGTCGAGGGGCGGAGTGTCGAGCTGTTTCTTCTGATGGCCCGATCAACACCCGAGTGCCACTTCTGCCAGATGCTGGCTATAAACTTGCAGAACAAGATTCTAAGTGATATAGTTGAAGTTCTGAAGCAGGAAGGGTTTAATAAGATAAAGATTTACAATGAAATTGGTCTGTTGCTTGCGGAGGGATGAGTTATGGTTCGACAGGAAATTGATGAGGGACTTCCCATCGAGAAGGTCAGGGATTTCTCGCTTGAGGAGCTCCTCGGAATGGCCATCAAGGCGGAAGTCGGGGCGAGAAAGTTCTATGAGAGCCTCGCCGAGAGGATAGAGATCCAGGCCCTAAAGGACAAGATAGTGTGGCTTGCCGGGGAGGAGGGCAAGCACGAGGCGCTGCTCAGGAAGATGTACGAGTCGATGTTTCCAGGGAAGGAGGTTATCTATCCGGAGGAACACATAGGGCCCGAGCTCCAGCCCGTGGCGAGGGAGCTCCACGGCGCGGAGGATATCCTGGAGCTTATTCGCTGGGCCATTAGAGCGGAGGATATAGCGGCCAAATTCTACGCCGAAATCGAGAACCTGGTCGATACCGATGACAAAAAGAGGCTGATGCGCTACCTCAGCGACATGGAGAAGGGCCATTACTACACCCTGAAGGCCGAGTACGAGCTCCTTCTCGACTGGGAGATGTACAGCCAGATGATGCACGTCGGACCTTGATAAGAACTCGAAAATAGGAAGGAGCAGATCAAAGCTCTACCCTGATCCCAGTCTCCTCCTCAACCTCGTCAAAACCTTCCTTCATGTACTTGCCGAGCTCTTCATCAACTTCAAGGAGCGCCGCGAGGAACTCTCCAACGTGCTCCTTCTCCTCGTTGGCGACGTCGTAGAAGATGTGCTTTATCCTCTCATCTTCAACAAGCTCGGCCAGCTGCTCGTAGAAGCTTATGGCGTCGAGCTCGGCCTCGATGGCCCAGCGGAGAGCCTGGGCGATTTCCCTCTTCGAGAGGGGTCTATCCTTCGGCAACTCAAACGGGTATTTTGCAAGCATGGGGCACCACCACATTCACTCTCAAATAGCTGGAATAAAAGAAAACACCTCTCGCAGGGCTTCAGTCCACCTCCAGGCTGAAGTCCTGGTAGTCCATCCAGATGCCGGTCTTCATGACGGAATCATACTGGGCCTTCAGGAGCTCGTAGTGAGCCTTCTCGATTTTTGCCAGCTCCTCAAACACGCGCCTGACGTCATCGTGCTCCGCCCCGCTCGCGGCCTTCTCGTAGAACTCCCACGTCTTCTTCTCCTGCTCCATGCCTATCCTAACGGCATCGACCTCGCTCAGGTTTTCGTTTTCGACCTCAATAAGAAGCGCCTCAAGGAGCTCGCGGTTCACGGCGGGGAGCTCGCACTCCTCTATAAGCTTCTCGACGAACTTTTCCTCGAACAGCTCCCAGTGGCCGGCCTCCTCCATAGCAAGGAAGAGGAACATTCTCTTTGCCTTTTCATCGCCCGCCTTCCTGGCCAGGTTCAGATAGAATTTCAGCTCGGCCTTCTCGACCTCGAGGGCAAGGGCCAAAGCCTCAAGCTCGTCCACAGTATCACCGGTAAAAATTTATGACATCAACCCTAATAACCTTTGGGACCGGAAATGGGGATTGAGAGTGTAGAGAATCCGCTCGAGCTGAAGGGAGAGCTGGTTCGCTTTGTCCACAGGGTTTATCGGGGCACTAATGGGGCCTACCCCGCACTGGAGTGGGTGGAGGAGAAGCCAGGCATCGATGACTTCGAAGGCTTCAGGGAAGTCTACGAGCCGTTCCTTGAGTTCAGATTGGGGAAAGAGTTCGATGAACTCTACGTGCTAAGGGACGGGGAGGGCAGAATAATCGGCACCGTAGCACTCGTTTACAACCTCGAAGGCAAGGCCCTCTGGTGGGTGCCGGAGGAGATAAAGGGGGAGAAAACCGGGCTCATCGAGTTCTTCATGGTCGATCCAGCGTACAGGGGCAGGGGCTACGGCTCAAAGCTCCTGGAGTTCGCCATAGGAAGACTCAAAGAGCTTGGTAGGGAGGCGTACGTCATAACCTTCCCCGAGCTTGAGGCTTATTCATATTATATAAAAAAGGGCTTCGAAAAGGTGATGGACTACCGTGAGTTCGTGGTGCTCAAGAAGGTGTGAGCCGCCAGAGCAATTTCCCTCAGCAGGCTCACTAAGCCGGGCTTCGTTCCGCCAAAGGCTAAATCCAAAAGAAATTGAAAAGAGTCAGAAGTTGAAGTTTATATCCTTCATCAGCTGGTCGTAGAACTCCTCGCGGTAGATGTCGGGGTAGCGGGTTATGTACTCGTACTGCTTCCTCAGAAGGTTGTAGTGGTTGCGCTCCATGTCCGCGAGCATCTCAAGGACGAGGCGCGTGTTCTCGTTGGCGGCGTAGCCGGCTAACTCGTGGTAGAGCTTCTCGCTGACCAGTTCCGCCTTCATGGCTACCTCGTAAATCTCGTCGATGTTTAGGTCCGGCCTCTTGATGACATCGCCCATCTTCTCGGCGATGACTTTGAACTCACCCATCACCCCTATCTCAATCTTCTTTGGCTCGGTCCTGCCGCCGATGAACTTCTCGGCCATCTTCTCTATTATCTCGCGGTGCCTGTCCTCCTCCCTCGCCAGAAACAGCAGTTCGTCCCGAATAATGTCGCTCTTGACGACAGAAGCGAGCTTCTCGTAGGCCTCCTTGGCCCTTATCTCGGCGTTCATTGCAATCTCAAAAACTTCCCTGTCGGTTATCTCCATCAAGAATCACCACTACATTATAATCCAAAGAGACTATTAATCTTCTGGTTACACAAGCCGAATGTTTCAATGGGCAAAAATGGACACCATCTTCTGTCGTCGGCATAACGACAAATATTTCATGAGAAGTTGATTGAATGACAGCAAATCTAGGGATAGTATTTTAAACCCCTTCAACCTACGGGGGGCACCAATGGGGGGAAAGAAGATGTCCCGGAAAAAGGCGACGGTTGGAACGTATTTCAAGGAGCCAAATATGAGGTGCCTCAGCGTACCGGCCCTTCCGGTGAGCTACCGCCATCATTGACTCTTCTGGAACTTCGTTAGGCCCGGATAGTTCTGAAACTGCTGATTTTGTGAATAAAACTCGGGAGGGGTTAGTGTGAGAAAGGGTTTGCTGGCCGAGTCAGAGAAACTGTCGGAGATTAGCAGGTATCTGAGACGAACCTTTGAGCTGTGGGGCTACCGCGAGGTTTTCCTACCGGTTATTGAGGAGTACAGCGAGAACCTGAGGAAGGGGACAAAGTTCGCCTACAACAATGGGTTCTACGTCATAAAACCCGACATAACCTCGCAGATACTGGAGAACATCAAGGAGCCGCCCGAGAAGCTCAAGCTCTACTACATCAGCGAGGTTCTTGACGGAGGGATTAGGGGACAGTGGCAGGCCGGGGTGGAGTACATCGGCGGGGACGTTACGAAGATGGCCGCGGAGGTGCTCCTCACGGTCATAACCTCCCTCGAAGCCCTGGGGATAGAGGAGTTCTACATAGACATCGGAAGTCTGAAGGTCTGGGAAAAGGCCACCGAAGACGTGAAGGAGTTCCGGAAGGAAATCTACAGGGCGCTCGTGAGGAGGAACTTTGAGATAATAGAGCGCCTCCCGATAAGCGTGGAAAAGAAGGAAGAGCTCTGGAGGCTCTTCAACTTCTGGGGAAAGGAGAGCGGTTATCAGAAGCTTGATAGAATAGTCGAGGCGGTTGATGACGAAAGGCTGTTCATAGACTTCGGCACAGTCAGGCCTCTCCCCTACTACCGGGACGTACTCTTCGAGGTGTACTCTCCGGAACTCGGGAAACCCCTCGGAGGAGGCGGGGAGTACACCTTCAAGGGAAAGCCCGCCTTTGGCTTTGCCTTTGATATGGGGGCGCTTTCAAGGCTTTTCAGAAAGAGGGGGGACAGGAACCGGAAAAAGCTGAGAGGGGAACTCAGGGAAGTCTTTGCCGGGGCAAAAAGGCTCGTGAGAATGGGCATCCCGGTGGAGGTGGAGTGAATGAAGCGTTCCAACGGCTCCCCAATAAGGTTCGTCCTCCCCAAGGGGCGGCTTCTTCCCGGCTCTCTCGAAATCCTCCAGAGGGCTGGAATCGAGCTGAGGCCCCCAGCAGAGAGGAGGCTCATCGAAAGAATCGGCAGCTATGAGGTTCTCCTTGCAAGGGCCTTTGACGTTCCCGTTTACGTGGAGTACGGAATCGACGTCGGCATCTCCGGGAGCGATGTGGTGGAGGAGCGCGGAAGCGACGTCCTCATACCCCTTGAACTGCCCTTCGGAAAGTGCAGGTTGAGCCTGGCCATGCCGGCTGAGAGCACCGTCAAGCCCGAGGATATGGACGGCTACCGGATAGCCACCAAGTATCCAGGGATAACGAGGCGGTTCTTTGAGGGGCTCGACGTTGAGGTGGAAATCCTGAAGCTCCACGGGAGCATCGAGCTGGCCCCAAAGATAGGGATAGCCGACGCCATCGTGGACATAGTCGAGACCGGAAACACGCTGAGGGCAAACGGTCTGGTCGAGGTGGAGAAGATAATGGACGTCTCCGCCCTGCTACTCGTTAACAGGATAGCCCAGAAAACGAAGTTCGAGGAGATAAACGAACTCGTGTGGAAGGTTAAGGAGGTGATTGGGGATGGATTTTGAGCTTGAGAGATACGTCGCCGGAATACTGCGGGATATTCGGGAGAGAGGGCTTGAAGCGGTTAGGGAGTACTCCCTCAGGTTCGACGGCTACGCCGGCCCGTTCCGTGTGACCGAGGAGGAGTTCGAGGAGGCCGCGCGAAGCATTCCCAGGAGGGACAGGAAGATAATCCTCCGCACCGTTGAACGCCTGTGGGAGTACCACGAGAGGCAGATGGAAAGGGAACGGCTTTTCATCAAAAACGGCTCCCTCTACGGGATAATCTACCGCCCGGTAAGGAGGATAGGAATCTATGTGCCCGGCGGAAAACCGCTCCCCTCGACGCTGATGATGGTGGCAGTTCCAGCAAAAATCGCGGGCGTTAAGGAGATAGCGGTCACAATCCCGCCAAAGGACGGAAAGGTGAATCCCTACGTCCTCTACGTTGCAAAACTGCTCGGCATCACCGAGGTCTACAAGCTCGGTGGAATCCAGGCGATAGGCGCGATGGCCTACGGGGTCGGTATGAAGAAGATGGACAAAATATTCGGCCCCGGAAACAGGTTCGTCAACGAGGCCAAGAGGCAGGTTTTCGGTGTCGTTGGCATAGACAGCCTCGCCGGGCCGTCGGAGATAGCGGTGATAGCGGACGAAACGGCAGAGAAGGAGTACGTTCTGGCGGATTTGCTCAGCCAGCTGGAGCACGGAAAGGACAGCAGAGCCTGGCTCCTCACGACCTCAGGGGAACTCGCGGAGTTCTGCTCCCGGGAGGGGGTAGAGGTCGTCCTCTGCGAAAACTTAGAGGAGTGCGTTAGGAGGGCCAACGAGATAGCGCCGGAGCACCTTGAGATAATCACGGAGAGACCGATGGAGCTCGTCGATGGGATAGAAAACGCCGGGGCGATTTACTTAGGCCCCTACACGCCGGTTCCAGCCGCTGATTACTTCCTCGGCGTCAACCACGTCCTGCCAACCGGAGGGGCGGCGAAGTTCAGCGGCGTCCTAACTGTGAGGGACTTCCTCAAGCCAATAAGCCTTGCAGGGGTGAGCAGAGAGGAGTTCCTCGCGGAGAGGGAGCTGGGGCTGAGGCTGGCCGAGATAGAGGGCATGAACTACCACAGGAGGAGCATGGAGGCGAGGAGATGAGGCGCAAAACCAAAGAGACCGACGTAACGGTCGAGCTTGATTCGAAAGGGAGCATCAGGACGGGCGATAAGGTGCTCGACCACCTCCTCACCGCCCTCTTTTTCTACATGGGGCGGGAGGCGAAAGTAGAGGCCACCTACGACCTCAGGCACCACCTGTGGGAGGACGTCGGGATAACCCTCGGAGAGGAGCTTCGCTCAAAGCTCCCGGGGAAGTTCGCCCGCTTCGGGAGCGCGGTGATGCCTATGGATGATGCCCTCGTGCTGGTCGCTGTTGACATCTCGGGAAGGCCATACGTAAGCCTTGAACTGTCCTTCGAGGAGGAAGAGGAGGGGTTTGAGAAAGCCCTTGTGAGGGAGTTCCTGTGGGGGCTGGCGCGGTCGCTGAAGGCAACGGTCCACGTGAAAACGCTGAGCGGGGTCAATGCCCACCACGTCATCGAGGCGGCATTCAAGGGACTCGGCGTCGCCCTCGGGAAGGCAGTCCGGGAGAGCGGGAAGCTTGAGAGCACGAAGGGCCTGCTGGAGGTGTGAGGGTGATAGCGATAGTTGACCTCGGAATAGGGAACCTCGCCAACGTGAAGAAAGCTCTGGGAGGAACCATAACGAGCGACCCCTACGAGATAGAGAGGGCCGAGAAGATAGTACTGCCCGGCGTTGGAAACTTCGGGGCGGTGATGGACAGGCTTGAGCCCCTCAGGGGCGTCATACTCGATGCCATAAACGACGGGAAGCCCTTCCTGGGGATATGCCTCGGCCTTCAGCTGCTCTTCGAGGGGAGCGAGGAAAGCCCGGGGAAGCCCGGTCTGGGGGTCTTCAGAGGGAACGTGGTGAGGTTTCGGGGCGTCAGAACACCTCACATCGGCTGGAACCAGCTCTGGCTCAGAAAGGAGTGCCCCCTCTTCAGGGGCATAAGGGACGGGGCGTACTTCTACTTCGTCCACTCCTACCACGCGGTCCCGGAGGAGGACATCGTTGCGGGCGTTACCGACTACGAGTCAAAGGGGCAGAGAGTCGTCTTCACCTCGGCGGTGTGCAGGGACAACGTTTACGCCGTCCAGTTCCACCCGGAGAAGAGCGGGAGAAACGGGCTTACCGTGATGAGGAACTTCAGGGGGCTTTAGAATGGAGGTTTATCCCGCGATAGACCTTATGGGTGGAAAAGCGGTGAGGCTCTACAAAGGGAGGAGAGAGAAAGTCAGGGTCTACGGCGAGCCGGTTGAGATAGCTGGGCGGTTCGCCGAACTCGTGGACAAAATCCACATAGTTGACCTGGACGGGGCCTTTGAAGGCTTTCCCCGGAACCTCGACGTTGTCAGGGAGATAATCGAGGAGACCGGGCTGAGGGTTCAGTTCGGCGGCGGACTCAGGAGCTATGAAGCCATCGCCAAGGCCTACGAAATCGGCGTGGAGAACGCCATAATAGGCACAAAGGCCCTCGACTTGCGCTTCCTTGAGAGGATAACTGAGGAGTTTGAAGGCATAACGGTCAGCCTCGACTCGCGGAACGGGAGGATAGCCGTGAGGGGCTGGCTTGAGAGTGGAATGCCGGTTAGAGAAGCCTACGAAACGCTGAAACCCTACGTGGACCGCTTTATTTACACCTCCGTTGAGAGGGACGGCACGCTGACGGGAATAGAGGAAATCGAGAGGTTCTGGCAAAGCGGGGAGTTCATCTACGCCGGGGGAGTGTCGAGCGCCGAAGACGTAAGAAAGCTTGCGAAAATCGGCTTTTCGGGGGTCGTGGTCGGAAAGGCCCTGTACGAGAGAAAGCTCGCCCTTGAGGAGCTCCTGGAGGTGGCAAAATGCTCGCCAAGCGAATAATAGCGGCCCTGGACATAAAGGACGGGAGGGTCGTCAAGGGGATAAAGTTCAGGAACATACGCGACGCCGGCGACCCGGTCGAGCTGGCGAAACGCTACGAGGCGGAGGGAATAGACGAGATAGTCTTCCTCGATATAACGGCGTCGTACGAAAGGAGAAAAATCCTGCTCGGGCTGGTCGAGAGGATAGCCGGGGAGATATACGTCCCCTTCACGGTCGGCGGCGGCATAAGGACTGTTGAGGAGGCGAGGGAGATAATCAAGCGGGGGGCGGATAAGGTTTTCATCAACACGGCGGCGGTTGAAAGGTCGGAACTGGTGAGGGAGATTGCCGAGATAGTTGGCACCGCCAACCTCGTGGTGGCAATCGACGCCAGGTGGAACGGCTCCTTCTGGGAGGTCTACACCCACGGCGGAAGGAAGCCGAGGGGAATTGATGCGGTCGAGTGGGCGAGAAGGGTTGAGGGGCTGGGCGCGGGCGAGATACTGCTCACGAGCATGGACACCGACGGAACGAAGAGGGGCTTCGACATAGCCCTGACGAGGGCCGTCGTGGAGGCGGTTGATATACCGGTCATAGCCTCTGGCGGAGCTGGAAAACCGGAGCACTTCTACGAGGCCTTTAAGGCCGGGGCTGAAGCGGCTCTTGCGGCTTCAATCTTCCACTACGGGGAATACACCGTCGGCGAGCTGAAGGGGTACCTAGCCGAGAGGGGAATCCCCGTGAGGCTGGACTACTGAGGTGGTAGCATGGAGGAGCTAATCGAGAAGGTTGACTGGGAGAAGAACAACGGTATCGTCCCCGTTGTGGTTCAGGACACGAAGGGGGAAGTCCTAACGCTCGCGTACATGGACAGGGAGGCCCTCAGGAAAACCCTTGAGACCGGCTACGCCCACTACTACTCCCGCTCGCAGGGAAGAATCCGCATGAAGGGCGAGGTGAGCGGGAACGTCCAGAGGGTGAAGGAAGTCCGGATAGACTGCGACGGCGATGCCCTGCTCCTGATAGTCGAGCAGAGAGGTGCCGCATGTCACACGGGAAACTACTCCTGCTTCTACCGTAAGCTCGGCGAGCCGGAGAGGGTTCTCCCGGTGGACTACTCCCTGACAATCCTGCGGGAGCTTGAGGAGCTGATAAGGGCGCGGAAGCAAAAGCCCGTCGAAGGCTCCTACACCTCAAGGCTGTTCAAGGAGGGCAGGGAGAGGATATACAAGAAGTTCGGCGAGGAGGCGGTCGAGGTTCTCGTTGCTGAAACGAGGGAGCGGCTGATCTACGAGACGGCCGACATGCTCTACCACCTGCTCGTTTTGCTGGTTTACAACGACGTTGCCCTCGGTGAGGTGATGGCCGAGCTGAGGAGGCGGAGGAGATGAGGATTAGAGAGCTCGTGAAGTCCTTCGAGCCGTACCGCGTTGAAGAGGGGGACTACCCCGTAAGGCTCGACAAGAACGAGAGTCCCTACGACCTTCCCTGCTGGGTGAAGGAGGAAATCTTTGAGGAGCTGAGAGAGCTTTCCTTCAACCGCTACCCGCACATAACCTCGATGCCCGCCAGGGAGGCCATAGCGGACTTTTACGGCCTCTCACCGGAGAACGTTGCGATGGGAAACGGGGGGGACGAGCTGATAAGCTATCTCGTCAGGCTCTTCGAGGGAGGCTATGTAGTCACGACACCGCCGACCTTCAGCATGTACTACTTCTACGCAAAGCTGAACGGAATTCCCGTCCTTGAGGTGCCCCTGAGGGAGGACTTTACGATAGACGGCGACGCCATAGCGGAAAAGGCCGGAAATGCGAGCGCTGTCTTCATAGCCTCACCTAACAACCCCACAGGCAACCTCCAGCCGGAGGAGGAGATAGTGAAAGTCCTCGACACGGGGACGGCGGTGGTTCTCGACGAGGCCTACGCGGAGTTCGCCGGAAAAACCCTCTGGAGGCTCATCGAGGAGTACCCCAACCTGATTGTGCTTAGAACCTTCTCCAAGGCCTTCAGCCTGGCCGGGGTGAGGGCGGGCTATCTTCTGGCGAACGGGGAAACCGTTGATGCCCTCTACCGGGTGAAGTCGCCCTTCAGCGTCGGGGTAATGACCATGGCGGCGGTGAAGGTCGTGCTCAGGCACTACGACCTCGTTGAGAGGCGCGTGGCGAAGATCATCGAGGAGAGGGAGCGGATAAGAAGGGCCTTCCGGGAGTTCACGTATCCAAGCGACGCGAACTTCCTCCTGATGAGGCTGAACGCCTACGAGTTCCTTCTGGGGAAGGGCATAGCCGTCAGAAAGCTCGCGGGGAGGCTCGACGGCCACATACGGGTTACCGTCGGAAGGAAATGGGAGAACCGGAAGCTGATCGAAGCCCTCAGGGAGTTTCTGGAGGTGAGGGAATGTGGGTAGTTTTCGACGTTGACGGCGTGCTGATAGACGTGGGGGAAAGCTACGATGTCGCGACCAGGCTCACGGCGGAGTACTTCCTCAGGCTGTTCGGGGTCGAGAGGGAGATAAAACCCGAGTGGGTCCGGGAGCTCAGGAGGAAGGGCTCCTTCGGAGACGATTTCAAGGTCAGCGAGGCCCTGATACTCTTCGCCCTTTCAGGAAGGGCTGAAGAGCTCATCGAGGAGTTCCCGGAGGGGGGAACGATAGAGTGGGTTCGGGAGAGATTCGGGTTCCAGGTCTTCGGCGGGAGCATCGAGCGGGTCTTCAACACCTTCTACCTGGGGAGCGAGTATCCGGGGAGGCTCTTTGACTTCCCGGGGCTGTGGAAACGGGAGAGGCCGATTGTGAGGAGAAACCTCCTGGAGGAAGCGTCGGCCCGCTTCAAACTCGGGGTCGTCACCGGAAGGAGTGCCCTTGAGATGAAGCTGGCGGAGCGGGTAATCGGCTTCCGCTTTGAGAACGTCGTTACAAGGGGGAGCTATCTCAAACCGGACCCCCGGGCACTGTGGGAGCTCGTGAAGGGCGAAAGGGGAGTTTACGTGGGGGATACAATCAACGACGGTCTTTTCGTCGAGAACTACCGGAGGAGATACGGAAGAGAGTTCGGCTTCGTAATGGTGGGGCGGGACGTGAGGGACGTGAACCAATTCCTGGAGGAACTGCTGGAGGGGGAACAAACTTAAAAACCCCTCCGAAAAGCTCCAACCATGCTCTACCTTGAGATACTCGGAAACCTGCCGGAGATGGCAAGGGACGAGGTAAAGGCCATGCTTGAGCTGGCCGGCGGAAAGATAGTTAGTCAGGATTATCTTTTCCTCAAGATAAACGCCGATGAGAGGCCTTTTCCCTACTTTGACCGCCTTGGTCTAGCCCACGAGTACGGTGAGCTTCTGGTTGAGGCGGACTCGGTGGAGGGGCTCCTTGATAAGGCCAGGGAGATCGAGTGGCCGATAAAAGGGACTTTCAAGGTGGACACCGAGACCATGGCCAACTGCCGGCACAGCGTTCTTGACCTACCCAGAAAGCTCGGCGCCGTCATACACGCCCAGGGGTTCAAGGTGAACCTCTCAAGGCCCGACACCCTCGTGAGGGTCTACTGCGGCGAGAGGCTCTACGCGGGGATAAGGCTCAGGTTTTTTGACCCCAAGGACTTTGAAAAGAGGAAGGCCCACCACAGGCCCTTCTTCAGGCCGATCTCGCTCCACCCGAGGGTTTCCAGGGCGCTGGTGAACCTCACTAAGGCGAGGAGGGAGCTCCTCGACCCCATGATGGGCGCCGGTGGTATTTTGATGGAGGCTGGCCTTCTCGGCCTGAGGGTCTACGGGATCGATATAAGGCCGGAGATGGTGGAAGGCGCCGAGATGAACCTGCTGCACTACGGGATAACGGACTACGTCCTGAAGCTCGGCGACGCAACGAGGCTGGGGGAGCTGTTCCCGGGGAAGAAGTTCGAGGCGGTAGCAACCGACCCGCCTTACGGAACGTCGGCGACACTCGCCGGCAGGAAGAGGGACGAGCTGTACAGAAGGGTTTTGGAGAGCATCTATGAAGTGCTCGAGGACGGCGGAAGGCTGGCGATAGCGTTTCCAACGAGCTTCGACGGAAAGGCCGAGGCCGAGAGGATAGGCTTCAAAACGCTCGGCAGGTACTACCAGAGGGTGCACAAGAGCCTGGAGAGGTACTTCTACGTCCTCGAGAAAGCTTGAATGCCTTAATCGAAATGTCTCCACGCCCGCAGTCGCGGGGGGTATTACTAACCCGAAAAGTTTATATCGTCAAGACTTGCAAGCATAATCATGAGAGGCGTCGCGTTAGTTATGGCAGCATTCCTGCTTCTCCAGCCGGTTCTGGCGTGGGAAACCACGATAGACGTTCCAGGCAGGGAGTACCAGGTCATCGAGGACATTGAGATGAACTACACCTCCTCCTGCCCCCAATGGGTCTTCTTCACCTTCTCCGGTCCCGAAAATAGCGAAACCGCCTCCTTCTTCGCCAACGGTTCGGGGACCCTCAACCTGCGGAACCTCTCGCCGCCTGTGGTGAGTTCTGACTGGAAACACGTCAGGATAACAATCGAGGCCCGCTGTCCGGTGAACATCACCGCCAAGCCCATCTACAGTCCCAGCGTCTGCGGCGAGGAGTACTACGTCGCGCACTGGAGGTACCGCATCGTTAAGATGCCCCTTCACCGTCGCGGGGACGGTTACTTTCTCGAAAGCCCCCTCGATGTCAAGGCCATATACTTCTCATCGAACCGCCCCTACGTGAACGGAAGCAACGTCCTCGACCTGCCCCTGGAAGTTCTAATAAAAACCGGCGATTCCAGCACCACGGTCAGCCCGAGGCCGGCCTGGGATGGCGTGTGGTGGCTACCGATCAACGCCTCCGGGAGGATTGAGGTTACCCTGAGGGGAGAAGCGGCGCCTTACATCAGCGAGGTTTACGCCCTCGCCCTTCTCCCGCAGAGGGAAAGTCGGGGCTTCATACCGGCCTACGGGGACGGCTATCACCCCCAGAGCTGCTGGCCGAGAGAATACCTCCACCTGAGCGGGGAAGCCTTCTGGGGCGGGGAAGATTTCACCCTCTTTGAGTACACGACTCCCGACGGAAAGATGGAGAGGATTTACGTTAAGGACGGCTACGTCTGTGCAAGGATAGACGGTGGGGAAGCCTGCGGCGGGAGGCTCATACCCGGGCCCTCGCGCTTTGAGGTTCTCTTCGTCCAGGGAACCCTGTACATCTACCAGTGGGGCCGGGAATTCCTGAGTATGGACGTTGGGAGCAGGGCGATTTTTCCCGAGCGGTTCATCGGCCTTCCAAGCAAGAAACTTTACGGAATGGAAATTTACGGAAGGAAACCCGTCCCCTGGGAGGAGAAGAAGGGCGTTCCTGACGTCCTCCTGGGGGCGCTCGCCATCGCTGCCGGCATTGGAATAATTGTGGTAATGGCGAGAAGGCGTTAGCCTTCAAGCCATATCTCCAGCCTCTGCTTCCCCTTTCCCAGGCTGGAGCGCTTGAACTTCTTGAGGTGGCCTATCTCTCTTATGTCCCTCACGTGCGTCCCACCGCAGGGAATGATTTCGAAGTCCCTTATTTGGGTGTAGCGCGTTTCCCCTTCCCACCATATCCTCATCTCTCCGCCCTCGTCGACGAGCCGGTTGAAGGTCTCGATTATCTGCTCCTTCCACTGGTTCACGTTCTCGGGGTAAAGTATGTCGTATCTGCCCTTCTCGACGCTCATTCCGCTTCCGTAGAGCTTCCACTCGCCCGGCAGGACGAGGTTGAGGACGTGCTCCAGCAGGTGCATGGCGGTGTGTATCCTCATGAGCCTGTACCTGTAGTCCCAGTCGATTTTGAGCTCGACCTCATCGTTAGGCTTGAACCTCTCGGGTTCAGCCACCACGTGCCAGACGTTGCCTGCATCGTCCTTGTAGACATCGAGAACATCAACGCCGTTTATCGTCCCCCTGTCGTGGGGCTGGCCGCCGCCGGTCGGGTAAAACACCGTCTGATCAAGAAGAAGGGCACCCTCTTTTACCTCAAGGACCTTCGCCTTCGCTTCCCTCAGGTAGGCATCCTCGTAGTAGAGCTTGCGCGTCATCCTGACCACCAACCAAAATTGGAGCGCTCCCTTAAATGGGTATCGAAACGGAGAATGAAAGGGAAGAAGGGGAAGCTCAGTGCTTCTTCCAGAAGGCCACCGCCAGGGCCACGATAAGCACCGCAACGATGACCGCGGCCATCTTCTGTGTGTCGCTCATTCCTCCGTTGGTCTCCTCTGCCGGCAGGGTGTACCTGACCGTTGCGCTGGTGCGGTTGGCGAGGAGGGCCTTAACGTCCTCCGGCTGGGCGCCGTAGCGGATGTAAACGTTGGAGACTATCTCCAGGGTGTTCCCCCTGCGGACAACGGTCATGGTAAAGCGGTTGCCCTTGACCTCGTCGCTGATGTTGTCGGGCACTTCGAGGAACTCCCCGCCGCCGGTCAGGTTGAGGGTGAGGTGCAGGGTGTTGTTTACCTCATACTCACTCCTGTCCCGGAGGCTCTGGGCCATTCCCATCGTTGGGTCGAAGGTGTAGACGTACGACCCGTTCTCATACTTTGTGAAGTTCCTCAGCGTGTACTCCGCGTCGATGACGAGGGGCGCGGTTGTCTCGTTGAGGCCAAGGATGGTGACCTTGCCCCCGTCCACTATGGCGCCCTGGTAGCCGAGGGCCAGGGAGTAGGTCCTCAGTATGTACTCCGTCACGTTCTGGACGCCGTAGGAGACTATCTCCGCCTTCCTGGCGACGACGTCCCTGAGGGGTTCAACGTACTCGTCCTTCATGTGGAGCCTTACGGTGCCGTTGGCGTGGATGTCGAGGGTGACGTACTCGTTGGTTATGCTCTTCTCGTAGTGCTCGACTCCCTCGTAGGGGGTCTTGTAGCGAATGTAGTAATCCCCGTAATCTCCGAAGAGAGACTTAAAACCGTCGGGGGTCAGCCAGGGCTCGAGGTGGATGTGGGAGCGCACGACGACGGTGTTTCCATCGGCACTCGACTCGACTTCAAAGCGGCTCTGATTGTACTGCTTGACGAAGGGCTTGGGGTAGCTGAGCAACGTCGCATTGGGCGGGAGGACAACGATGAAGGTGTTGTTGGCCTCTATGCCGAAGGGGAAGCCGGTGTCGGGAACCATCATCGAGCCGTAGCCCCTCGTGGGGTCCACCCGGAGCTCCCAGTAATGGTCGTAGGAGTAGTACCTGGCGTAGTCGAGGGCTATCGCGTTGAAGACGAGGGTTATGTTGTTGCCCTCCTCTATGCCGTAGGACTTCATGCTCTCGTTCACAAGCTTGACCCCGGCCTGGGTGAGGCCCTGAATGTACCTGGCGAGCTGCTCCTGCTCGAACTTCTTTATGGCTTCCTCGAGCGTCATGTTGCCGTTCTGGGTCTCGTTGAGTATGCTCTCTATTTGCTTGTCTATTTCCTCCTTCGGCCCCAGCCAGACGCTGGTCATGGTTATGTTGGCGCTGCCGTTGGGCAGGAGGACTATCCTGAAGGTGAAGTCCTGCTTGTAAACCTGGACCTCGTCTCCAGCCGAGACAAAGCCCGGGCCAACGAAGGACGCCAGGAGAATCGCGGCGAAAATGACCGCAAGGACTCTTTTCATTACACATTACCTCCATTCTACCTGTGCTGGTAGTTAGCGCCACTTTGGGGTATTTAACTTTATCCCAGAGAGGCCAGAAGAGAGAGCCAGCCAACACAGGGAAAAATGAGAGGACAGAGAGTTCAGCTCGTCCACTTGGAAGAGTCCAGTTCTCCTTCCGTCTTGGCAACAATGGTCGTTCCTGCCAGGTCGCCGGTGACGTTCACCATCGTCCTGCCCATGTCAAGGATTGCGTCGATTCCGAGTATCATGGCGTAGGCCAGGGCAACAGGACTTCCGGCCGTGAGGTCGAGACCGACGCTCTGGAGAACCATGGCGAGCATTATGGCTCCCGCGCCGGGAACTCCGGCCGTTCCTATCGAAGCCAGAACCGCCGTGAGAACGACCACGAGTTGCTGGCTCAGGGAGAGTGGCTGGCCGATGGCGTATGCGACGAATAGGACTGTAACCCCCTGGTAGAGCGCGGTTCCGTCCATGTTTATCGTCGCACCAAGGGGCAGCGTGAAGGAGAATATTCCCCTGTCGATGCCCATCCTCTCCTCCGCAACGCGCATCGTAACCGGCAGCGTTCCGCTGGAGCTCCTCGTGACGAAAGCCGTCAGCATGGCGTCCTTTGCCCTTTTGAGGAACTTAACCGGGTCGATACCAAAGATTTTGAGCAGGACGGCATATACAAGCAGTATTTGAAGAACCAGACCGGCGTAAACGGCCAGAACGACCGTTGTCAGCGGCCCGATGACCTTCGTGCCCTGGATTGCCATGACGTAGGCTATGAGTGCGAAGACACCTATCGGTGCGTACTGCATGACCCCTCCGACTATGAGGTACATCGCCTCAGCAAGGCCGTCAAAGGCCCTGAGAAGTGTCGTTCCAGCGGTCCTAAGCCTCTCGTCCTCCCTGTTGGTGAGGTATGTTAGGGCTATCCCAAGGACTATCGCAAAGAATATCGTCTGAAGAACCGCACCGCTGGAGAGCGACTCAAATGGGTTCGTCGGCACTATGTTCAGGAGAGTGTCAACCAGGGACGGCGGCTGGGCCTCGATGGCCTTGCCGGCACCGGTTCCAAGGTCAACCCCCCTCCCCACGTGGAAGAGGTTGCCCATGAGCAGGCCGAAGAACACCGCAAACGCTGAGGTAAACAGGTAGTAAACGACGATCTTAACGCCCACACGACCCAACCTGGCGGGGCTGATGCTTGATGCACCCACCACAAGGGACGCGAGGACTATTGGCATGACGAGCATCTTCAGAAGCCTGACGAAGAGGTCGCCGAAGGGCTTTACGTATGTCTCAACGGCGTCCTGCCAGCCGAAGTGAGCCGCTACCAGGCCAAACACTGCGCCCAGAATGAGGCCCCAGAGTATCTTCCAGAGAACCGGGTAGTCCAGATACCTTCTCAGAAGTCCCTTTCCCACTGTTCCACCCCCTCATTAAGCTGACTAATTGCCAGCAGAATCAATAAGCCGATGATGATATATTAATGTTATCCGTCAAATATTGACAGAATGACAAAGAACTTAGAAGAACCTTAGCGAGACGTCTCCATACAGGATTCTCCTTAACTGTCCGTCAATGTCCATAAGTAATGAGCCATCGTCCAGTATGTCCAGTGCCATACCGGAGATTCTCTCATTCCCTTCAGTTACGGTGACGGCCTTTCCCAGTATGAATGCTCTCTCGCGAACCTTCGCCATCAGCAGGTCAGGCCTCTCCCGGAAGACGCGGTACCATCCGTCTAGGTGGAGCAGGATCCTCTCAAGAACCGCATCGAGTGGCACTTCCCTACCGATAAACTGCACCATCGAAACAGCGTTTTTCCTGAGCTCCTCGGGGATGGCGTTGTTCACGTTGAGGCCGATTCCCAGTATACTGTACTCCCCGGCCTTTCCCTCGGTCAGTATTCCAGATATCTTCCTGCCCCCCGCCCACACATCGTTGGGCCACTTTATCCCGGACTCTATTCCAAAGTCCGCGAGCGTATCGACGACCGCCAGCGCCCCGACGAAGACGAGCCGCGGATCCACTCTGGGAGGCTTGAGAACGACGCTGAGCCACAGGCCGCCCTCGGGGGAGGTCCAGTTCCTTCCCCTCCTGCCCCTCCCAGCGGTCTGCCGCTTCGCCACGACAACCGTTCCCTCCGGGACATCCTGCGCTATTCGCTTCGCGTACTCGTTGGTGGAGTCAACCTCGTCCAGGGTTATGAGCTTTCTTCCGATGATGCGCTCCATTTCCACCACCAAAGCGATTTCCATGGACTCCTTAAACAACCTTCGCCCAAAAACCTTAAATCCTCAAAGAATATATCACTCCCGGTGATTAGTATGGATGCATACCAGAACGTAGGCATAAAGAGGAGGATGAAGCGCTTCTTCAGGAGGGACGGAAGGGCCCTCATCTTCGCCATGGACCACGGCTTCGAGCACGGGCCGATGGACTTCGAGGAGCACTGGGAGCACGTGAACCCGCGGATTATCATAAAAAAGGTCGTCAGGGCCGGAATCGACGGCGTCATGATGCTCCCGGGCCTCGCGAGAATGGCGGGCGATGAGGTGAAGCCCAACGTCGGTCTGATGATCAAGCTCACCAGCAAGACCAACCTCCGCCCGAAGGACGACCAGCTCCTCCAGAGCCAGCTGGGTTTCGTTGAGGACGCGATAAAGCTGGGCGCCGATGCGATAGCGGCGACGGTTTACTGGGGTTCCCCACAGGAAGACGTCATGATGCGTCAGTTCGCCGAGATAGCGAGCTACGCCCACGACCTCGGCTTCCCGGTCGTCCAGTTCGCCTACCCGCGCGGACCGTACATAAACGAGAAGTACGGCAGGAAAGAGGACTACCGCGTCGTCATGTACGGCGCGAGGGCGGCCGTCGAGAGCGGTGCAGACATGATAAAGACCTACTGGACGGGCTCGAGGGAGAGCTTTGCCAAGGTCGTTGATGCCGCCGCAGGCGTTCCGGTTCTCCTCAGCGGCGGGGCCAAGGCTGAGAACCCCGTGGACTTCCTCAACCTCGTCTGGGAGGTCATAGAGGCCGGTGGCGCCGGAGCGGTCGTTGGCAGGAACATCTTCCAGCGCGAGAACCCGGAGCCCTTCATAAAGGCCCTCCTCCGCGTCGTCCACAGGAACGAGGACCCGGAGGAAGCGGCGAAAGCCGAGGGGCTTCTCTGATTTCAGTTATTTCGACTTTTGCCGATATTCTTTTCTCCTTTCGCCGCAATCCTTTTAAGGCCAGGGCTTTGTACCGTCTCACAACGGAACCGAAGGGGTGACCAACATGGCCAGGGTTGAAATCATAGACACCACCTTCCGGGACGCCCACCAGTCCCTCATAGCGACGAGAATGACCACCGACGATATGCTGGCGATAGCCGAGAAGATGGACAGGATCGGCTTCTACTCCATGGAGGTCTGGGGAGGGGCTACCTTTGACGTCTGCATACGCTACCTCAACGAGGACCCCTGGGAGCGGTTGAGGCTCCTCAGGGAGCACATCAGGAAGACCAAGCTTCAGATGCTCCTCCGCGGCCAGAACGTCGTCGGCTACAGGCACTATCCAGATGACGTGGTCGAGAAGTTCGTCGAGCTGGCCCACAGGAACGGGATCGACATCTTCCGCGTCTTTGATGCACTCAACGACGTCAGGAACATGGAGGTTGCGATAAGGAAGGCCAAGGAAGTTGGGGCGGAGGTTCAGGGGGCCATCGCTTACACCACCGGAAAGATCTTCACGCTCGAGTACTACCTGGGAAAGGTCGAGGAGCTTTTGGCTCTCGACGTCGATGTAATCACGATCAAGGACATGGCGGCCCTGCTCACCCCCAGGAGGGCCTATGAACTGGTCAGGGAGATAAAAGAGCGCTATGGCGTCCCCGTCAATGTCCACACCCACTCGACCACTGGAATGGCGGTCGCGACCTACCTCAAGGCAGTCGAAGCTGGAGCGGACTACATAGACACCGCGATAAGCCCGCTCGCCTTCGGAACGGCCCAGCCGGGCATACAGACCATCTGGCACGCCCTGCCGGAAGCGGTTGGGAGTCACCTTGACAGGGATCTGATACACGAGGTCTCGCGCTACCTCAAGAAACTGCTGGAAGAGAAGTACTCCGGTCTGCTCCACAAGGAGACGCTGATGGTGAACCCCTACGTGCTCAAGTACCAGGTCCCCGGGGGCATGTACTCCAACCTAATCTCCCAGCTGAAGGAGATGAAAGCTCTAGACCGGCTTCAGGAGGTTCTCGAGGAGATTCCGCGCGTCAGGGAGGACCTCGGGTGGCCGCCGCTGGTGACGCCGACCAGCCAGATAGTCGGAACGCAGGCGGTTCTCAACGTCCTCTTCGGCAGGTACGAGAGGATAACGGAGGAGGTCAAGAACTACATAAGGGGCCTCTACGGCAGGCCGCCGGGAGAGATAAACCCTGAGCTGAGGAAGAAAGTCCTCGGCGACGAGGAGCCGATAACCGAAAGGCCCGGAAGCCTGCTCGGGCCCGGGCTGGAGGAGTGCAGGAGAAAGCTTGAGGAGCTCGGCTACCTGGAGAATGAGGAGGACGTTCTGACCTACTGCCTCTTCCCGCAGGTGGCGCTTGAGTTTTTCAGGGCCAGAAGGGAGGGCAGGAGAAAGCCGGGACTCCCGAAGACGGTTCAGAGGTTCAAGCTCTACGTGGACGGCGTCGAGTTCGAGGTCGGCGTTGAGGGAGTTGACCTGAGCGCGCTCAGATACCTGCCCCAGGTGGCCGGGGTTCCGACTCCACCCAGCGCTCCGAAAACAGCACCTGCTCCTGCGCCCGTTGCTGCCCCCGCTCCTGCTCCGGTTGCTCCAGCAGCAGCGCCCGCACTGGCCAGTGAGGGTGCCGTAACGGCTCCAATGCCGGGCAAGATTCTTAGAATACTCGTCAAGGAGGGCGAGCAGGTCAAGACCGGCCAGGGGTTGGTCGTCCTCGAGGCAATGAAGATGGAGAACGAAATTCCGGCACCAAAGGATGGAGTGGTTAAGAAGATCCTCGTCAAGGAAGGCGACACCGTGGACACCGGACAGACACTGATAGAGCTTGAATGAAGCCTTCTCCCAGCTTCTTTTCTTTCTATCGCCCTCTTAAAATACTTTCACTGGGAATCCGGACATGATTTCCAACGGTTAGTTCAAAAACGGAATACCTTCAGTTTTTTGCCGAAAAGCATTTATACTCCAGAAGTGTACATCACAGCGCAGAATATACATGGAGGTGCAACCATGAACTCCGCTGTAATAGTTCTTCTGGCCGGTGCAATATACCTGGCCATGTACTTCAGCTATGGCAAGAGCCTCCAGAGCAAGGTTGTAAAGGCAGACCCCAACAGACCGACTCCGGCCCACAGGCTCTACGACGGAGTTGACTACGTTCCAGCGCACCCGCTCGTTCTGTACGGCCACCACTTTGCATCGATAGCGGGAGCAGGGCCTATAGTTGGTCCGGCAATTGCAATGGCATGGGGTTGGCTGCCTGGACTGCTGTGGGTCTGGTTCGGAAACGTCTTCATCGGTGCCGTCCACGACTATCTCGCACTGATGTCCTCTGTCCGCTACGATGGCAAGTCGGTCCAGTGGATTGCAGGAAAGCTCATGAGCAGGAAGACGGGCGTAGCCTTCGAGGTCTACATCTGGTTCGCCCTCCTGCTGGTCGTCGCGGCTTTCGTCGCGGTAACAGCCAAGCTCCTGACCGTGACACCCCAGGCGGCAACCGCAACGCTGCTCTTCCTGCTCGTCGCGGTGATACTGGGTTACCTGATGTACAAGGTCAGGCTGGACTTCAAGCTGGCAACGATAATAGGCATCGTCCTCCTCATCGCAGCAGTGTGGATCGGTCTCAAGTACCCGCTGGTCTTCGTGGACGGCCAGACCGACACGACCTCCGCAGCCTACACGACCGCCTACCACTACTGGAACATAATCCTCATGATTTACATCATAATCGCGGCCTCGCTCCCGGTGTGGATACTCCTCCAGCCCAGGGACTACCTCAACGCCTACATCCTCTGGTTCGGCCTCATCTTCGGTGGAATAGCGTTCATCTTCCTTGCCAAGGACTTCACTGCTCCAGCGTACACAACCTGGAGTGCCTACGTGGTTACCGGAATAGGAGAAGGCGGCAGTAAAATCCCTGTAGCATCGCCCTTCTGGCCAACGATACCTCTCATAATCGCCTGTGGCTCGCTCAGCGGATTCCACTCCCTCGTCGGCTCTGGAACCACCAGCAAGCAGCTCGACAACGAGATACACGGCCTCATGGTTGGCTACGGTGGAATGTTCACTGAAGGGTTCCTTTCAACGATCGTCATAACCGCCATAGCCGTCTACGGAGTCCAGCTCACGGGACTTCAGCCGGAGCAGTGGGCCACCGAGTACATAACCAAGGGAGGCCTTGGAACCTTCCTCGGCGGCTACGCCAAGGCCGTCAGCGAGTTCTACGGCGTCAGTGAGACCTTCGGAAAGACCTTCGCGACGCTGTGGGTTTCGGCCTTTACGCTGACCTCGCTCGACACGGCCACGAGGCTCGGCCGCTTCGCCTGGCAGGAGCTTTTCAGCATGGTCACTGACACGAGCAAGGGAATCGCAAAGATCCTCACCAACAAGTGGGTGGCCTCGATAATAATAGCAGGCATTGGAACCTACCTAGCCTGGGGAGCCGGCTACAAGGTCATCTGGCCGGCGTTCAGCGCGATGAACCAGATGCTCGCGAGTATAGCCATGATGACCGCTGCACTCTGGGTTGCAAAGGTCCAGAGGGCTGGAAACTGGAGCTGGGCGGTTCTAATCCCTGCTCTCTTCCTCTGGATTACAGTGACGGCGGCGATAATCTGGTACCTCATCTACGTGCCGATGGTCGGCCAGTACCTCATAGCCGTCAAGGGTGCGCTCGTGGTCAGCCTGCTCCTCAACCTGCTCCTCGCCTGGGACTTCTGGGTCGCCTGGAAGAAGCCCAGGGAAGAGTACGCCGCGAGCGCGGCCTGACGTCTTTTCCTTATTTTTGATTCTCAGGTGGTGAGAATGAAGGACAAAGAAAAAGACCCGCTGGATAACGTTAGAGCCTTCTTAAAGGGTTTTTTCGGGGCATTCAAACAGAACTCAACCGAGTACCTCGAATTCGAGCTGAGAGAGCTTGAGAACGTCTTCGCGCTCACGCTCATGGGGGCTTTCGTTGGAATCCCCAGCCCGCCGACGACGCTCGTGATAAGAGTGCTCCCCCACATGACGCGCGAGCTGTACGTAATGCAGCGCAGGGCGGTGGATATGGACGACGTGCTCGGCGAGCTGGCGGGGATGTTTGAAATCACGTGAGGTGGTCCCATGAGGGAGTTCTTCCTGCCCAAAAAGGGCTACCGTGTCGTCTTTTTCATAGGTAAGGGTGGAGTTGGTAAAACTACCAGTTCGGCGGCGGCCGCTGCGGCGCTCGCGGAGAGGGGCTACCGGACGCTGATAGTGTCGCTCGACCCGGCCCACAACCTCGGTGACGTGCTGATGGTAAAGCTCAAGGACAAACCGAAGAAGATAGCCGAGAACCTCTACGCGGCGGAGCTTGACATGGAGAAGCTGATAAAGACCTACCTCAAGCACCTGGAGGAGAGCATGAAGCACACGTACCGCTACCTCACCGTCATAAACCTGGAGAAGTACTTCGAGGTTCTGAGCTACTCCCCGGGAATCGAGGAGTACGCCACGCTGGAGGCGGTGAGGGAGATACTCGCAAACGGGGACGACTGGGACGTTATAATCTTCGACACCCCTCCAACAGGGCTGACCCTCCGCGTTCTCGCGCTCCCCAAAATCTCCCTAATCTGGACGGACAAACTCATCGAGATAAGGAAGGCCATCCTCGACAGACGCGCCGCAATAGCCAACATCCATGGAGAGCAGGAGTTCACCGTTGAGGGCGAGAAGATAAAGCTGCCCACGAGGGAGCAGGACGACGCCGTGATGAAGGAGCTGAAGTCCTACCGCGAAGAGGTGGCCTTCGTTGAGGGAGTTATAACCGACCCCGAGAAAACGAGCGTTGTGACCGTTATGAACCCTGAGATGCTCCCGCTCTACGAGACGGAGAGGGCCTACAAAAGCCTGAAGAAGTTCAGAGTTCCCTTCAACATGATCGTCATGAACAAGGTTCTGGAGCTGAGGACGGAGGTTCCGGAGCTGAAGGCCAAGATAAAAGCCCAGGAGCGGGTTCTCGGGGAGGTTGGGAGGAAGTTCAGCGGGATCGAGGTGGTAAGGATACCCATCTTCGCAGAGGAGCCTCGCGGGCTGGAGCGTCTCAGAACCCTCGGGGGAACGATAGTTGGAGAGTGAAGAAATCTACGAGATGCTTAAAAGGGTGAAGGAACCCATAACAGAGGTGGATATAGTGAGCCTCGGGCTCGTCGAGGCCGTCACCGCCGATGAGGAGGGCGTCAGGGTATACCTCCGGCTCTCCGAGGGCGTGGAGCACCCGTTTCAGAACGCCCTCAGCTGGCCCGTTCGCTGGCGGATCGTGAGGGACGTCGCCGCTGCCCTCGATGATGTCGCCGGTCTCGAGATACTCGACGCACGAACCCTCGAAAGATATTACCCGCTGGAGGAGGATTGAGATGGACAATCAGGTACTGTTCGCTGCGATATTCCTTATTGCGGGCATCTCCGCCCTTCAGTTCTACAGGGGGCGGAAGCTGAACCTCATGCTGATGGAACACTACATACGGGCCGTCAAAGAGGTAATCAATCCGGAAGATGAGCTTTACACCTGGCTCGGCGGCTACATCGGCTTTCGCGCCGAGTACAAGGTCAACCGGGGCAACATCAGGAAGTTTGAGTACACCCTAACACTCCTCCCGAGGCACAGCCTCCTGTACTTCCCGATAGCCCTTATAACAAGCAGGCATGACAAGCTCTACATCGTCGTGAGACCATTCAACGACATAAAGCACGAGGCCCATCTGATACAGAAGGGATACTACAGAATGAGGCCGGGAATAGAGAACGAGGAGCTGCTCAAGAAGGAGATAATTGAGATAGCCGGAAGGCAGTACGAGGCCCTCTACGAGAAGAGGAGGGACGTGGAGAACCTGAAGGCACTCATCGAGAGCTTCTCAAACCCCCACAACGTCAAGCACGTCTCCCTTACCCCAAGCACCAACGTTTTTTACATCCAGATGAAGCCTGAACCTGAGACCATCGGTTCGGACATTGAGAGGATAATGCGCTTCGTCAACGAGAGGCTCAAGGAGAGCCCCTTCTCCCCGTGAACCTTTCTTTCATCCGGGGAAAACGTTAAATCCTCCGACCACCCATTTTCTAGGGCGGTGGATGTTATGAAGGTCTATAAAGTCAGCTTCGGCGAACCTGGACTTGGATGGGTCGTTCTTGTCCACGGCCTGGGTGAGCACAGCGGGAGATATGGGAGACTAATTGGGGAACTCAACGATGCCGGCTTTGCCGTCTACACCTTCGACTGGCCCGGCCACGGTAAGAGCCCCGGCAAGAGGGGACATACAAGCGTTGAGGAAGCAATGGAGATAATCGACGGCATTATAGATAAAATCGGTGAAAAACCATTCCTCTTCGGCCACAGCCTCGGCGGACTGGCAGTAATCCGCTACGCTGAGACAAGGCCTGAGAAGATACGGGGCGTGGTGGCATCCTCACCGGCACTCGCCAAGAGCCCCGAAACGCCAGATTTCATGGTGGCCCTCGCGAAGTTCCTCGGGAAAATCGCTCCAGGAATCGTTCTTTCCAACGGGCTGAAGCCGGAGCTGCTTTCCAGGAACCCCGATGCGGTGAAGCGTTACGTCGAAGATCCACTCGTCCACGACAGGATTTCCGCAAAGCTCGGAAGGAGCGTCTTTGAAAACATGGAACTGGCCCACAGGGATGCAGGGAGGATAAAGGTTCCCGTGTTGCTAATCATCGGCACAGGGGATGTAATAACACCGCCCAAGGGGTCAAGGAGGCTCCTGGAAGAGCTCACAGTCGAGGACAAGGCAATTAAGGAGTTCGAAGGGGCCTACCACGAGATATTTGAGGACCCTGAATGGGCGGATGAACTCCACCGAACGGTGGTTGAGTGGATGGTGAGGCACGCGGGGTGAATTCTCATGATCTTCAACACCTTCCAGGATTTTATGGAACGCTGGGACGGGAGCCCGGAGGGTTGGATCGCATACATCAGCAACTATCCGGAACTCTTCGAAAAAATTAAGGAGGACTATGCGAGATACGGGGCAAGCTGGAGGGATTATCTGAAGCTGCTGGACAAGAGGAAGCCCGAGGAGTTCCCTAAAGCATATGAGCGCCTCAGGGAAGCACTGCCAAAAATTGCCGCCGATGTTGAGAGGCTGTTCGGGATTACCCAAAATGATTACAACATCGTCATATACGTCGGCCTTGAAAATGGGGCCGGGTGGGTGACAGAATTCATGGGAAAGCCCTCAATTCTTTTCGGCCTGGAAGCCGTAGCCGAGCTTGGATGGTACGATGGAATCGGGGGACTGATTGCGCATGAATTTGGACACCTTGTGCACTGGCTCATGAGGAACGAGAACCTGGAAAAGCTCGAAGAGGAGGCCCTTATGGGGCTGTATACGGAGGGATACGCCCAGAGGGTGGAGGACATCCTAACGGGGAGACCATGGCACCTCGAGTATGATGGATGGTTCGAATGGTGTGCGAGAAACGAGCGGTGCCTCAAGGAGGAGTTCGCAAGGAGGGTCCGGAAAAACGAACCGCTGAACCCGTTCTTTGGCTCGTGGTACGAGCTCTTCGGAATGAAGTTTACCGGCTACTATCTCGGCTACAGGTTCATCAGGTGGCTTGAAGAGATGCTCTCCTTTGAGGAAATAGCAAAACTGGAGAAAGAAATGGTCAGGAGAATGATTCTGGAGTTCCTTGAGGGCTAAATGACCTCCCTTCTGTCTATTATGTGCTCCAGCTCAGGCCCCGTCTTGATGAGCCCTACCGGAACACCGACGCGCTCCTCGATTTCCTCAACGAACTCCCTGGCCCTCCTGGGAAGCTTGTCGTAGTCGGTAACGCCGAAGGCATCCTTGTCGTACTTGTCCAGCATCGTCAGGGCGAGCATCGTCGCGCCGTTGAGCTTCGCGGAGTAGCGGGCGAACTCAAAGTCGAACCAGCCGACCCTCCTCCGCCTCCCTGTGACGGTCCCGTACTCAACGAGACCCAGCTTCTCCGCCTCCTCCTGGCTCATCTCGGTCGGGAACGGCCCCTCCCCAACCCTCGTCGGGAAGCTCTTGAAGACGACTATGACGTCGTCAACCCTCGTCGGGCCTATTCCCACGTCGCTCGCTATGGCCGAAGCGGTCGTGTCCTTCGAGGTCACGTAGGGGTAGGTTCCGTAGTAGAGGCTCAGCCCGAAGCCCTGTGTCCCCTCGACGAGTACGAGCTTCCCTTCGTCCAGGGCGTCGTTCACTTCCGCGGCGACATCCGTCAGGTATGGCTCAAGCTCGGGGACGTCCTTTGCGAGCCTCGCCCGCCTCATGACCCTGTCGGCGTTTGCCGGCCCGCAGCCGCTTCCGGTGGTTCCTATCCTGTCGTGGAGGTGGCTGTTGCTCCTGTCGAGCTTCTTGTGCTCGTCCTCGATTATGGAACAGCGGTAGTCGATGCCAACCCTCTCGGCGACGTTGAAGTCCCTGAGGTGCTCGAGCTCGTGGAAGAACACCCCGGGATCAACTAGAACACCCGCACCCACGAGAAGCCGGGCCTTCGTCTGGATGAACGCCGTTGGAAGCTGCCTGACCGCGTACTTCGTACCGTTGATAAAAACACTGTGGCCCGCGTTCGTTCCAACCCCACCGCGCGCTATGACCTCAGGCTCGTCCTTCAGGGCAAGGTAAGCGATAACAGAGCCCTTGCCCTCATCTCCCCACTGACCACCAACAACGATGTAGCTCGGCATGGCTCCTTACCCAGGTTTAAGTCAATAGGGGGCTTATAACGGTTTCGGATTTAACGAAAAAATGTCTAAAAATAATCGCCATCCTGAAAACGTTGAACTGGGAAATGGAGAAGTTAAGAAAGGGTTTTCACCACGAAGGCTAGCAAATCGGTCAGCTCCTTAGCCCTCGTCTCCGGCGATGCCCCCATGTGCCCGCTCTTGGTCTCGACGCGGAGGTAGACAGGCGCTCCGAGCCCCTTCAGCTTCATGAAGAACTTGAGGGCGTGTGCGGGATGAACGCGGTCGTCGTGTAAACCCGTGTAGATGAGCGTCGGCGGATAGCTCTTTTCAGGGCCGACGTTATGGTACGGGGAGTATTTAAGAAGGAACTCCCTGTCATTCGGGTCGTCGGGGTTTCCGTACTCCGGAATCCAGACGCTCCCGATGTAGAGTTTATGGAAGCGGAGCATGTCTATGACGGGGTAGCCTATCAAGGCCGCGTCCATCACGTCCGGCCGCTGGACGAGCGTAGCTGAGACCAGAAGCCCGCCGTTGCTCCTTCCCCAGGCGGCAACGCGATAGCCCTCACCCTTGAGCTTACCGAGAACGGCTATGAAGTCGTCGAAGACGTTCTGCTTGTTCTCCCTCATTCCCGCCCTGTGCCACCCCTCGCCGTATTCGCTCCCACCGCGCAGGTTGGCCATTCCAAAGGTCCCGCCACGCTTTAGGAACGGAATCACATGCGGGAAGAAGCGCGGAGTTAAGGCGATGTTGAAGCCTCCATAGCCGAAGACCCACGCTTTCCTCTCGTCCCCCTCGCCCTTCACGAGGAAGTAGTGAACCCTCGTCCCGTCCGTAGAGGGGGCAAAGTCTTCCTCGACCCTGAAGTTCCCGTTGATTCCCTGCCCCTCTACAAGCTTAAGCCCACCGCTGAACTCGTAGAGCCTGTAGGGGACGGTGAAGCTCTCATACCTTATGAGCGCCCTCGTCCCATCTGTGTCGAGCGGGTAAACGCTCCCCGGGAGGTCGAAGGTTATCTCGTCGAGCTTCTCCCCGTCGGGCGAGTAAACCTCAACCCTGTGGCTCGCGTGGACGAGCCTGCCGGCGAGGATTTTGCCGTCAACTAGAACTGCCCACTCGAGCGGGAAGTCACCCTCGGGAATTACTTCTTCGACTTCCCCGTCCGTTATAGCTATAACCTTTCCAAGACCCTTCCCCTCCCTCGTGAGGACGTAGAGCCTTCCGTCGATCATGTCAATTGGCTCGACCGGAACGTCCGCCGAGTAAACTTTCCTCCACTCCTTTGGCCTGTCTATCGGCCCGGCGTAGATCTCGGCGCTGTTCCAGCCGAAAGTAACGGTGACCATCGCGGTCCTTCCGTCGGTGCTCTTCATGAGCGAGATGAAGTGGCCGGAGCTAAGGCCCTCGCCGAAGACGAGTCTTTCCCCATCTTCATCCTTCCAGAAGAGCCTCACCGCAGGTGCCTTAACGCCGTCCGGGGTTTCGCCGTGCCTGTAGAAGCGGGAGAAGTAGTAGCCGTTTTCCAGGAAGGTAACGTTCCAGACCGAGGGCCTGAACTCGTCAACCACTTCCCCGGTTTCGAGGTCGATGATCCTCGTTATTCCCTCGTCCGCCCCACCTATCGAGAAGCTGTAGGCGAGTCTTTTCCCGGCATTGTCTGCCGTGAAGCCCTGGAGGAGAACCTCGTCGCCGAGTTCCCTCTCGAGCTCCTTTGAATCAACTATGGCCTCTCCTCCGAGCCACCTGATGACCTGTCTATCCCTCTCGCGGTACATCGCTATTACGCCCTTCTCCGTCAGCCTCGCACCGGTCAGGACCGGAATCGAGTAGTACTCCCAGACCTCGGGGAAGAGCTCGTCGCTCAGCCCTCCGATGAATTCTCTGAAGCGTTTGTTCTCCTCCTCGATGAGCCTCAGAAGGCGCTCGTCCTTGAGGTTCTCCATCCACAGGTACGGATCCTCCATGAAAACCACCATCTTAACGTTCGGCAAAGGGCATAAAAAAGTTTTGTTGTTCCCAAATCGGAACAAAATCTTAAAAGTTTCGGAACAGACGCTCAACCATGAGCACGGAAGACGAGAGGTTCATGCGGCTCGCGCTTGAGCTGGCCAAAAAGGGGGAGGGCCGGGTCAACCCAAACCCCACGGTCGGGGCCGTCATCGTTAAGAACGGGAAGATAATCGGCCTCGGCTGGCATCAACGCTTCGGCGGGAAGCACGCGGAAGTGAACGCCATAGAGGATGCCAAGAGGAAGGGCCACGACGTCAGGGGCGCCACGATGTACGTAACGCTCGAACCCTGCTCCCACTGGGGGAAGCAGCCGCCGTGCGCCGACAGGATAATAGAGGAGGGATTCAAGCGGGTCGTAGTTGCCATGGAAGACCCTAACCCCCTCGTGGCCGGCAGGGGAATCGAGAAGATGAGGAAAGCGGGCATAGAGGTCGAGGTAGGCCTTCTGGAGGAGGAGGCGAGGAAGCTCAACGAGATTTTCATCAAGTACATACCCACCGGAACCCCCTTCGTCTCGATAAAGCTTGCCCTGACCTTAGACGGCTTCATAGCAACCGAGAACGGTTCCTCACAGTGGATTACAGGAGAAAGGGCGAGGCTGAAGGTCCAGGAGCTCAGGAGGAGGCACATGGCCGTAATGGTCGGCTCCGGAACGGTTCTGGCGGACGACCCGAGGCTCAACTGCCGGCTCGATAACTGCCCGGAGAAGGTGAAGGCAATCCTCGACCGCTCCGGAAGGGTTGCGGAGGCGATTAAGGCGGGAAGGAGGTTCAGACTCTTCGAGGACGGGAAGGTGATATTCTTCACCGAGAGGCCGGAGCTCTTCGAAGGAATAGCCGAGGCATACCCGATAACCGAGCCAGAGAAAATCCTGAGGAAGCTCGGCGAGCTGGGGATAGACAGCGTTCTGATAGAGGGCGGAAGGATTGCCTGCGAGTTCTTGGCTTTTGCGGACAAGTTCTACCTCTTCTACGGGCCGAAGCTCTTCGGCAACGGAATCAAGCCCTTCGAGTGCCTGAAGGTCGAAACGGCCAGCGACGCCCCAGTTCTTGAGATAGAATCGCTGGAGAGGCTCGGCGAGAGCTTCCTCGTGACGGCTTACCCCGGTGGTGGAGATGTTCAGCGGGATCGTTGAGGGAACGGGAGGAGCCCACTACTCTGCTGGAAGGCTCCACGTCGAGTTGCCCTTTGAGGTCAAACCCGGGGACAGCGTCGCCGTTAACGGGGCCTGCCTAACGGTGGTCGAGTTCGATGGGAGGATAGCGACCTTCGACGTCGGCGAGGAGACGCTGAGGAGGACGAACCTGAGGGGGGCGAAGGTGGTGAACCTCGAAAGGGCCCTGAAGCTCGGCGAAAGGCTCGACGGGCACATCGTTACCGGCCACGTGGACGGGACGGTTCGCTTTATAGCCTCGCGGAGGAGCGGGAACACGACGTGGATGGCCTTCGAGATGCCGCCCGAGAAGTGGGGGATAGCTGAGAAGGGCTCCATAGCCCTGAACGGCGTCTCCCTGACTGTTGCGAGGGTGGAATCAAACCGCTTCTGGATCCAGGTAATTCCGTACACCCTCAAAAACACCAACCTCGGTCTCCTGAGGCCTGGTGAGAGGGTGAACTACGAGATTGACGTCCTGGCCAGATACGTAAAGCGCATCATGGAGGCAGGGGTATGAACTGGGAGGAGATCAGGAAAGCCGTGCTCGATGGGAAGCCGGTCGTTTTGATAGATGACAGGAGGGAGTTCGAAGCGGATTTGATTTATCCCGCGGAGATAGCTTCGTCCGAGGTCGTCAACTTCATGCTCTCGGCCAAAGGGCTTCTCTGCCTCACGATGGACATGGACGAGGCCCTAGAGAGGGGCTTCTTTCCGCTCCCGAGCAAGGAAGGTGAGACGAACTTTCTGGTTCCGGTTGATTACAGCGAAACCTTCACCGGGATAACAGCGGAGGAGAGGGCTTTAACCGCTCGAAAAATCGCCGAGGGGCTGGACATCGAGGCCTTCCGCTACCCGGGCCATCTGCACCTCCTCGGGGGAGTGGGCCTCAACAGGCGGAGGGGGCACACCGAGAGCTCGCTGGAGCTTATGGAGTTCCTCTGTTTCAAACGCTACGCCCTGATAGTGGAGATCCTCGACGAGGAAGGCGACTCCCACAACAGGGACTACGCGCTCAACTTCGCGAGGGAGCACGGTTTGCCAGTCCTCACAACCGACGACGTCTGGAAGGAATTCGTGAGGAGGAAGCAACTGGTAAGAGTTTACGCCAACGCGAGGCTGCCGACGCGCTACGGCGAGTTCAGAATCATAGCCTTCGACAACGAGCTGGATTTCAGGGAGCACGTGGCGATAGTGAAGGAGCCCTACGGTGAGATTCCGCTTGTGAGGGTTCACTCGAAGTGCCTGACCGGGGACACTCTGGCCTCTCTCAAGTGCGACTGCGGGAGCCAGCTGGCCAACGCCCTGAGGATGATAGCCCAGGAGGGGGGCATACTCCTCTACATGGACCAGGAGGGCAGGGGAATAGGCCTGAAGGAGAAGATAAAGGCCTACGAGCTTCAGGATAAGGGCCTCGACACGGTTGAGGCAAACGAGGCGCTCGGCCATAAGGAGGATGAGAGAACCTATGAGGCCGCGTTCCAGATGCTCCGCGCCTTGGGCGTGTCGAAGGTCAGGCTCATCACCAACAACCCGGCAAAAGCCAAAGCCCTCGAGGAGTTCGGGATAGAGGTGGTTGAGACGATTCCGGCTCCGGGCGAGGTTACAGACCACAACAGGCCTTACCTCAGGGTGAAGGCCGAGAAGCTCGGCCACAGGATTCCCTTCGAGATATAATCAATCACCGTATTATTTAATTCACGAATTAGACAAAACAGTATTACGGGGGTGAGGGTATGGAGGTTCGCGTCGTTGAGGGTGAATTCATGGGTGAGAACCTGAAGATAGGCGTCGTTGTTGCGCGCTTCAACGACCTCCTGACCGGGGAGCTCCTCAAGGGGGCGCTCGACTGCTTCGAGAGGCACGGCGTTGATAGGGTGGACGTGGTTAAAGTACCGGGCTCCTTCGAGATACCGCTCGCTGCCAAAAAGCTCGCCGAGAGGGGCTACGACGCGGTTCTGGCCCTCGGTGCTGTTGTTAGAGGTGAAACCAAGCACTTCGATCTGGTTGCCAGCGAGGTTGCCAAGGGAGTTGCCAAGGTTTCGCTCGACACGGGCGTTCCGGTTATCTTCGGCGTGATAACCGTGGAGGACGAGCTCCAGGGCTTCGACAGGGCGGGGGTGAAGAGCAACAAGGGCTTCGAGTACGCTATGGCAACGCTGGAGATGGCGAACCTCATGAAAAAACTCAGGGACTGAGCCAAGCCAGCCCCCACTCCTTCCTTTCTTTCACTATCCCGATTGCGAGCACCTTCTTCTTGAAGGGAAGCTCCATAGCCTTCTCGGCAAGCTCCTCAGCGCTCTCAAAGGCCGGTAACTCCAGCTCGGCAAAGCCCAGGTTGTAGGTCGCTGTAACAAAGGCCTTCCCCTCCTTCAGCCCCAGTTCCTTCACCCAGAACTCGTCCCTCCCGGCGAAGCCGAGCCAGCCCTTCCCGCCGGTCCCGATTATACCCGCTATCCTCGGCGTGCTGTAATCGTCCCTCTCGTAGTCGAGGGCATCGAGGACGTGGATTAGGGCCTTCTTGGGGCTCTCCCACTCGAGGGCCTGGGCAATGAAGTCCGTCTGGAGGCCGTTCGTGACGACGGCGTACTCATCGAGGAGCCTCACGACGGGGTAGCTGACGTATGGGTTGTCGGTCTCGGTTAGGTTCTCGATGTAAACTGCCCTCCCTTTAACGATGGCCTTCCTCCTAGGAAAGGAGCGGGAGCAGAGAAGGTAGAAGGCGAAGGGCTTTCCGTTCATCAGGCCGATCCCCAGGGTTCTGCCCGTGTAGGTCAAGTTACCACCTCCTCAAGCCTGTCCTCCCCGAGGGCGAGCCTTATCTCCCGCGCTATCCTCCTGCCCACGCTCATCGGCTCGTCCCAGTAGAGCCGTCCGTACCAGTGGAGCGCGTTGGAACCGCCGTCTATCCGCGAGGCGAAGCCTATCGCCCTAAAACTCCCATCGTAGGCGAAGTGGAGGGCGAAGGGGCCGATTACCCCAGGTGGCTCCAGCTTTTTCATCGCCCCAACGAAGGCCAGGCCGTAGTCGTAGAGCCTCGGCAGGAGCGACTCCCTCAAAGCGACGCCGACGTTCCCCGCTATGGTGTAGGGGAGCGGTTTTACCGGCCAGCGGGCGTTTCCATCGGCTATAAGCACTCGCTCATCGACTCCGAGGAGCTCGAGCCTTTCCAAAATCGGCGAGTAGAAGAAGTGGACGTAGAGGTAAACGCCCGGTATGAACTCCTCGATTCTGAACTTGGCCTCGATGTCCCCCAGTCTCTCCTCAAGCTCCTCGCCCCTCGCCAGGAAGTGCCCGCTCCCGCCCCGCGGGCCTTCGAGGCGGACGAAGTAGGGCTCGTCCGGCTTAATCTCTTCGGGCTCGATAACCTCAACCCTAGGAATTCCGGCCGCGTCCAGGGCCCTGTCCTGCAGTTCAAAGGCCGTCTCCCACTTCAGAAAGCGTTTGTTGCCGAAGAACCTTGCTTTAGCCTTCTCTATCCCCTCAGGCCCGAGGTAGGCGACGAAGGAGCCGTGGGGGATCACTATCCCATCGTCCTCAAGGATCGCGCCCATGTCTTCCGTGACGATGAGCTCGTCCGCGAGCCTCGTGGAGGCGTAGAAGGCCCTCCTTTCGGGCTTCACGTAGAGCCTCGTCCTAAACCCCTCGTCTTTAGCTCCAAGGAGAATCTGGAGGGAGGAGTGTGAAGCTATCGTCGAGAGGATCACTCTATCACCTCCGAGAGTTCCTCCCGGGTCAGAATCCGCCCATCTTTCGCGACGCGCATCGTGTCCCCGCTAAGTTCATCTATGATGATCAGCCGGCCATCGAGCCTTCCGAACTCGAGCTTGAAGTCAACGAGCTGGAGGCCCTTTGAGGAAAAGAACTCCCTCAAGATTCTTGCCACCTTCCTCGTCGTTTCCTTCATCTCCCTGACTTCCTCTTCGCCCGCGATTCCAAGGGCGACCACTGCCTCCTCGGCTATGGGCGGGTCGTCGAGGGAGTCGTCCTTCAGGGTGAACTCAACTACCCCGAGCCTCTGGAATGGCTTTGTCCAGCCCTTATAGCGCCTCAGAAAGCTCCCGTAGGCGAGTTCCCGATAAATGACCTCCAGCGGAATCCTCTCGGCCTTCAGAAAGCGCGCCTTTCTCTCGTCAATCCGCTCGACGAAGTGCGTCTTTACGCCGTTTCTCTCAAGGAGGCGGAAGAAGAACTCCGTCTGCTCCAAAACGAGGCTCCCCTTTCCAGCCATCTCACCGATTACCTCGTTGCCCCCGCTGTCCTCCCGGCCGTTCCTGCCAAGGACGGTGTCCTTGAAGTGGAAGATTAGGTACGGGCCGTCCTCGTAGACGTCCTTCGTCTTGCCAGAGTAGACGAGCCTCACTCTCTCACCCCTTCCGGAGCATCTCCTGGATGAGCTTTATCGCGCAGAGGTCGCCGCACATGGAGCATGCCTCGGTCTTCGTCGGTCTCTCCTTCCTTATCTCGACGAACATCTCCCTGTCCTCGCTGAGCTCGAACTGCTTCGCCCAGTCGAGCCTGCCCCTCGCGACGCTCATGAGGTAGTCCTTCCTGAAGTCCGCCTCGAAGCGGGTCAGGTTTACCGCGTGGGCCGCTATTCTGGAAGCTATAACCCCCTCGCGAACGTGCTCAACCGTCGGCAGTCCGAGGTGCTCAGCTGGCGTCACATAGCAGAGGAAGTCCGCACCGTTCAGGGCCGCTATCGCACCGCCGATGGCCGCACTTATATGATCGTAGCCCGGGAAGATGTCGGTAACTATTGGCCCAAGAACGTAGAAGGGCGCGTTGTCCGTGGCAACTTTCGCGAGCTTCACCTGCGCCGGTATCTGGTCTATGGGCACGTGTCCCGGCCCCTCGACCATTGTCTGAACGCCGGCTTCCCTCGCGCGCCTCACGAGCCTCCCGAGGGTGTAGAGTTCCGCTATCTGAAGCTCGTCGCCGGCATCGGGAAGTCCACCAGGTCTAAGCCCGTCGCCGAGGCTCAGGACGACGTCGTACTCCCGCGCGAGCTCAAGGAGGTAGTCGTAGTCCTTATAAAACGGGTTCTCCTCGCCCCAGTGGAGTATCCATGCAGCCAGAAAAGTCCCGCCGCGCGAGACCATGCCGACGATCCTCTTTGCCCTCTTCATCTTCTCGACGACTTCCTTGGTTACTCCAACGTGAATCGTCGTGTAGTCAACGCCGTCCCGGAAGTGCTTCTCAACGGCCCTCCACATGTCGTCCTCGCCCATCTCGATGATTGCCTTCCCTTTAGCGAGCATCTCCTCGGCGGCCTGGTAGATTGGAACCGTCCCAATTGGAACATCAACGGCGTGCATTATGGCCTTCCTTATGGAGTCGAGGTCACCGCCGGTGGAGAGGTCCATTATCGTGTCCGCCCCGTACTTGACGGCCACCTTGGCCTTCTCCATCTCGGCCCTGACATCGACGATGTCGCGGGAGGTGCCTATGTTGGCGTTCACCTTGACGCGGACAACGCTTCCAACGGCGACCGGCTTCACCCAGTCGTGGCGGACGTTGCGGAAGATGACGGTGTGTCCTTTCGCCACGCTCCTCCTGAGCTTCTCGGGGCTTATGCCCTCCCTCTCGGCGATGAACTTCATCTCCTCCGTGATTACGCCCCGCTTTGCCTCCTCAAGCTGGGTCATTCCCATCACCCGGTTTTAAAACCTCTTTATAACAAAGTTTTTAAATTTCAAAACTCAGTTTTTACCGCGGCTTAAAAGGTTTTGGGTGGTGGCGATGAAGGAGATGGAGATAAGCAGGGCGATAATCGAGGCCTACACGGCCGAGCTTCTTGACAGTCTGAGCCTCGACGTGGCGATAGTAGGTGCTGGCCCCTCGGGAATGGTCGCCGGCTACTACCTCGCCAAGAACGGCGCGAAAGTTTCGATATTTGAGAAGAAGCTCTCCATCGGCGGCGGAATCTGGGGCGGCGCGATGGGCTTCAACAGGATAGTCGTCCAGGAGGAAGCCAGGGAAATCCTCGACGAGTTCGGGATAACTTACAGGCCCTTCAAAAACGGCCTCTACGTTGCCGATGCCATCGAGACGGCAACGACGATAGCGAGCAAGGCTGTAAAGGCAGGAGTAAAGTTCTTCAACATGATAGAGGTCGAGGATCTCGTCCTGAAAGAAAACCGCGTGGCGGGGATAGTCATCAACTGGACGCCGGTTCTCATGACGGGCCTCCACGTGGACCCGCTCACCGTCGAGGCGAAGTTCGTAATTGACTCAACCGGTCACGGGGCGCAGATAAGCCAGCACCTCGTTAAGAGGGGCCTGCTCAAGGTTCCTGGAGAGGGCCCGATGTGGGCCGAGAGGGGCGAGGAGCTCACGGTCAAGCACACGGGGGAAATCTTCCCCGGTCTCTACGTCACTGGAATGGCCGCTAACGCGATAGCCGGTGCCCCGAGAATGGGCCCGATATTCGGCGGAATGTTCCTCAGCGGGAGGAAAGCGGCCCTCGAAATCCTCGAAAAGCTGGGGTGATGGAATGGCCGTTTTGATTGTAGCCGGCCTCGACACCGGTGGGGGAGCGGGCATTAAAGCCGACATCGAGATGGTCTCGGCTCTGGGGGAGCACCCGCTCCCGATTCTCACAGCGGTCACCTACCAGAACCCCGAGAGGGTTTCGGGCTATTTTTCCCTCCCAGTGGAGGCCTTAAGGGACCAGATACGGGCCGTTAAGGGGCACTTCGATATCAAGGCAGTCAAAGTGGGCATGCTCGGGAGCGGGGGGATAGCAAGGGTCGTTGCCAAGGAGACGGAGGACTTAACGAGGGTCTTCGATCCGGTGATGGCTTCGAGCACCGGTGAGAGGCTCATCGACGACATCGGGTCGCTCAAGGTTCTCATTAAGGACTCAATCGTTACCCCCAACGTCCCGGAGGCCGAAGCTCTAAGCGGTCTTAAAATCCACTCCCTCGAGGACATGAAGGAATCGGCGAGGATCATAGCCAAGACTCTAAAAGCTGAGGCGGTAATCGTCAAAGGCGGCCACCTGAACCTAACCGACGTCCTCTACTGGAACGGGGAGTTCTTCGAGTTTCCTGGGGAAAAGGTTGATGGCTTCACCCACGGGACGGGCTGTGCCTTCTCCTCGGCTTTGGCCACTTTTCTGGCGAAGGGCCTTGAGCTTCCAGAGGCGGTGGAAAGGGCCAAGCGCTTCGTTGAAGGTGCTATAAGGTTCTCAAAGGCCGAGGCAAAGGCCGTCAATCCCTTCTGGGAGCTCCAGAGGGACGCCCACCGCTGGAGGGCTAGGGAAGAGCTTGAAAGGGCAGTTCAAGAACTCGTGAAGTTCGGCGGGAGGCTCAACCCTCACGTTCCGGAGGTGGGCACTAACTTCGCGATCGCGACGCCCCTCAGGGAAGTCTTTGCCGTCAAGGGCAGAATCGTCCGCTACGGGAAAACGGTTAAGCCCGTGGGCCCGGTCGAGCTGAACGCCAGCGACCACCTGAGGAGAGCTTTGCTCAAGATGCGCGAGTTCTACCCCGATGTAAGGGCCGTCCTGAACCTGCGCTACTCCGGGGAGCTGGTGGAGAGGGCTGAACGGCTTGGCTTTGTCGTTTCATTCTACGACAGGAGGGAGGAGCCCGAGGAGGTCAAGAGGGCGGAGAAAGGAACGATGGAATGGGGAATTGAGACGGCAGTGAAGAGAGCAGGAAAAAGGCCCGACGTAATATACCACCTCGGGGACTGGGGCAAGGAGCCAATGGTTCTAATCTTTGGAAGGGACGCGCGGGAGGTGGTGGATAGGGTCAGGGTTCTCCTTTCTCCCTCTCCTCGATGAAGACCCTCACGTGCTCCGGCGCTCTCTCCTTTATCTCCTCAGCCAGCTCCCGCCGGTCAAGATAGGTTCTGAGAAGGATTTTCCCCCTAAGCCAGGGGTTTTTGATTCCCTCCGCGGCTCTGAGGGCATCTCCGTAACTCCCGGTGTTCAAAAGTCCAAGGGCGAGGTTCCACCAAGCGGCATCGCTCCCGACCTCGGCGGCTATTGCCTCTCCTCTCCCAGGCCTTCCATCGACGGCATATAGGTAGGCCAGATGAGACAACATCTCGGGGCGGTACGGCTTTTCAAGGAGGCGGTAGAGACTTTCAAGCCTCTCGGGTTTGTCGTGGATTCTGAAAAGGGCCTGCCTGTAGTGGTTGGGGTTTTCGAGCGAGTCGAGGACACACTTTGCCCCTTCCACACTCCCCCGGAACAGGAAGTTCGAGGCCGTTCTCAGGACTTCCTCCACCTCCCAGGGGGCGTAGGCTGGCGGAAGGGCGTCAATATCAATCGGGTGGGCGTCGAGGAGTCCCCTCAAAAGGGTCCTGTATCGCCCAATTTTTTGGGGAGCGTTCGCGAGGCCGTACCTGAGGAGCGTCTCCCGCATTTTCTCGAAGTCCCTGACTATCATCGCGAAGAGTCTCACAGTTGAATCGAGCCACTCCTCCAGGGGGACCTCGAAGTAGAGCTCTTGGTGTGGCCCATACCACTCGAGGGAGAGAACCTTCAGGGTTTTCCCGTCCCTCACCAGGTGCAGGTCTATCCAGGGGTCGTAGGAGCCGAGGCTCACCACGGGGTGCTCCTCAAGGAACGCATCGAAGTTCTTCCCCGCGAGGGCCTTTCTGTACGGGTCGTCCCCGAGCTTTCCTCTCCTCAGCTCGCCGAGGTCGAGGGGCGGCTTGACTTCGAGAAGGTGGAAGTTCAGCAACGCAAGCTCCTCCAGCGCGCTCCCGAGAAAGACGTCCGCCCCGAAGACGGGGAGGTCGCCCCGCCAGAGGCTTAAAATTCCGTAGTCGTCCCACTCAAGGCGGAGGTACTCAAGGAAGTCCCCGGTCTTCACCAGCCCCGCGAGACTCTCAAAGAGAATTTCCCTCGTGGCCCCAACACTCCATTCAACCTCCATAAGCTACCACCTTCAGGAGAAGCCTCACCTGCCTGGTGTTCTCAAGGAACGCCCGCTCAAGCCCGTGCTTTGAGCAGACCTCAAAGAGCTCTCCGAGGTCAAAGGCGAGGGAGCTTAGGAAGCACTCCTCGGCGCTGAGAAAATCTCCAAGAGGAACCCGTACGGCCGAATCTTCCGTCGAGAAGGTTACCCCTCCCGGGGAAAGCCCCACCACACCGTAGAAGCCCGCGAACGACAGTCGTATTCCTTCATCAACAGGGTCCGCCAGTAGGCGCGTTCCGGTCAGCTCCGCCAGCTGGAGGGCCCTCCCGAACCTGCCCCTTGCGAGGGCGCCGATGCTTAAAATTCCTTCCGCGAATTTCAGGTAGTCTTCCTCGCCCCGGGCGATGAAGAAACCCCCGGCCGAGAACTCGACACTCGCCCTTGGTCGGGTGCATTCCTTAAAACGCTCCCAGGGTCCTGGGTGGAAAAGTGCACTCGTGAAGCTCCCGGGAACGCGGACCGTCTCGTCCACGAGGGCCTCCAGTGCGGCCTTCTTTATGCACTCCTTTGGGTTGTTATCCTCCGGCACGGCTCTAATTTCCACCCTCATACGATCTGAAGTTGGAATAAGCCTTTTAAATTTTCCGGTTATATTGGAAGCCCCGGAATCGGGCCGTGGATAAGTCTAAGCAGGGCCACGAGAACAGGCTGATGGAGGAGGTAGATCGCCAAGGTGTGTCTCCCGGCGAAGGTTACGAGATGAACCAGCGGATTCTCCGGCGTGGGCAGGCGGGCCTTCCTCTCACCGGTGGGATAGAAAACGCTCCCCGCGGTCATTCCCAGGAGGTACACTCCAAACCAGGGGAAGATCGGGAAGTAGTCGGGAGCGAAGTAGTCCTCGGGCGTGATGCCCAGGGGAAGGAGGAACAGGCCGTCGTGGAGGTTCCTTACTAGGGAATAGCTAAGGAGGAAAAAGAAGGCCCAGAAAAGGTTCTTTCTCCCGAACCGGTGAAATGGGATAGCCAGGAGCGTCGCCACGCCGAGGAAGTGGAGGATTCCAAAGTGAATCGTCATTTTGCCGGGGAGGAGTGAGGTGGCCAGGGTTATGAGCATGCCAAGGCCAAAGAGCTTGATAAAGCGCCGGAAATACTTCCTGTATGGTTGGGGGTTTCTCTTTACCGTTCGAGAATAGCTTATCCAGAATGAGAGACCCGATGTAAAGACGAATATCGAGGCGGTGGTGACTGCGAAGGCGAACCAGAACGTACGGTGCCCGGAGTAGTTGAGGAAGAGCCAGAGGTCTGTGACAAAGTTTGAGACCACCATCATCGTTATTCCGATACCGCGCAGGAGATCAACCTCCCAGTACCGGCCCTTCAGGTACACTTCGGCGCCGAGCATAAGGTCTCTTGGGACTGATCCCTAATATCCATTTCGCCTTATAGGAGGACACATAGAACGTCGAAGAGCACCGAGCCGAGCCAGTGGAGGAGAAAGCTGGGGAGAAAGCTCCCGGCCCGAAGGTCGAGTTTGGCGAAGACTATTCCCGCCACGAACGAATAGGGAACCTCTATGCCCGGCTTTCCAACGTGGACAAGGGCGTAGGGAACATCCTGCGCCAGAATCCCGAGCCATTCATTCTTTCTAGCGAGGGGAAAGAGCAGTATTCCCCTGTAAAATGCCTCGTGGGCGAACATTATGGCCCCTATGGCCAGCTCCTTGACGATGAAATCAAGCGGTCCCGAGTATTCAAATATTGGATAGTACTCCTTCATCGACGGGATTGTCGTGCCGTAGAGGCTCAGCGGAATGGTGGCAATGAAAAGGAAAAGGGCCCACCGATACTCGGAAAGCCTGCCCGCCTGAACCCCCAGCTCCCCCCGTTCGAAGCCTAGGGCATACGCTAAGACTAGGGGAAGGGCGAAGTAGAAGAGGGCGTTGTAACCGGCCCACCTGAAGAGCCCGCCGCCGCTGTACCTGACGGCGAGGATAAATGGTATTGAGAGTGCATAGAGAACGTACGGGTTGCGTCTGAGTTTCATAGGGGCATTCACACCATGAAGCTTATCTGGACGCTGTTTGCGTACCTCCTTATCTCTATGCCCCGGTTCGTGAACACTATGCCTATTTCAAGCGGCCTCTTTGGATTGGCCCTTCTGATGACCCTTATGCCAACCTCCGTTCCAATCCGGTCCTTGTTGAGACGGTTCATATAGGAGTAAAGGAGGGTGAGGAAGTTCCTGTAGTCCTGCATCTCCTCAAAGAACTCCTTCTGCTCCGGATTTAGCCGGGGGTATATGTATCTGTGGAAAAACCAGTCAAAAGAGCTCCGTGTTTCAGTCGCGTACGCAAAAAGCAGCTTATAGAACTCCATGTTCTTGTTGCCGAACGAGGAGTCTATACCCGTTATGGCCCTTCCGAGATAGCTGGATGCCTCGCTTAATTTCATATTTATCAGCGTCAGCTCCATGTCTCCCCCGCGGAGGTCCATCTGAATGTATCTGTCCGCCCCAAAGTCCATGTAGATTGTGCTGTAGAAGAGAATCAGCCTCCGCGGACGGTAGCTCATCTGCTGAAGAATCCGACGAAGGACATCGCCCAGCCTGTTCAGCTGTCTGGGGTCGCCTATCATGAGGGCCTCTATTCCCATGATGCTGTCCTGAAGGGCCACATCATTATCAAGCCAAAATTCAATCTCCCTCCGCCATCCGGGCATGTTGTATCTGTTGAGAACCTTCAGATCCACTATGGAGACGGGAACTTCCTTTTGAATCCTTCCGAATCTCCTCTTGAAAATCACCACCGGATGATACCCCGTCGAAGGGTTGAGACGGGAGACCGGGATTTCACTCACCTTACGAAGGGCCAGCAACGCACTCCGAATCTTTGGAACGTCATCTTTAACGAATTTTGAGCCGAGGTCTTCCAGCAGTATCCTAAGCCTCTCCTCGCTGACCATGCACCACACCAGAATAGATATAAAAAGAAGGGATTAAAAACCTCACTCCGAGTCCTCGGCCGTGGACTCGCCCTTCTTCTCCTCGGCCGCCTTGGTCTTCTTCTTGCTGGTGGTCTTCTTGGTCGTCGTTCTCCTGGTCTTTCTGCCCTTGGTGCTCTTTCTGGTGGTGCTCTTCCGGGTGGTCTTCTTTTTGGCCTTCTTCTCGGTCTCTTCCTTCTTCTCTGCTGCCTCGGTCTCCTCGGCCTTTTCACTGGAGGGCTCCTCGGCCTCCGTTACCTCCTTTTCCTCGACCGCGGTCTCGCCCTCATCGGTCTTCTCGACGAGCGGCTCGCTGACCTCCTCCTCGAGCTCCACAACTTCCTCGCCCTTCTCCTCGGGCGGCTTGAGGAGCTCGTCAACGCCCGGTTTGAAGTTGACCTCCTCGTAGCCGATGAACTTGAGGTCGCTCTCAAGGAGTATCTCGCCGAGGACAAGGGTGTTCTTGTCAAGCCCAGCGTTGCTGAAGTCCACGGTAACGTCCTTCTCTCCAACCTCAATGATGACCTTTCCGGGGTCCACCCGGGGCATGCGGAGCTCTATCAGGGCCTTGACTTTCTCTATTGGATCCTCAATCTTCTCAACAACCTCTGCCTCGTAGACGAGGTGCTTGCCGGCGTAGGGGTGGTTGAAATCAACCCTCACGCGGCCGCCGCTGACGGTGAGGACGCGGCCCTTGAGCTTCCTTCCGCTCTCAGTCTCTATCTCAACCGGCATTCCCGGGAACGGGTAGATGCCCTGTCTCCTGAACTGGCCGAGGGTGAAGGTCTTGATGAGCTTGGGGTCGCGCTTTCCAAAGCCCTTCTCGGGCGGAACTATTATCTCGTACTTCTTTCCGACCTCGAGGCCATCAAGCTGCTCGTCGAGGCCGCCGAGGACGTGACCGGCGCCGACGGCTATCGGAACCGGGCCGTAAATACCGTTCTCGTTGTAGATTCCGGCTTCCTTGGCAACCTCCTCGTAGGTGGTGTCAAAGACCTCGCCGGTCTCCTTGACCTTTCCGGTGTAGTGAAGCCTTATGACGTCTCCCTTCTGAACCTTCATCATCGTAACCTCCTTTTTCCTGCTCTACCCCGGATTGAGAGGGTTGCTTTTTAAGCTTTTGCCGGCGGCCGCCGGCACACACCCGGGGACTTCCAATAAAGAGAAGGCCGCGTACACAGATCTGGCCATAATGAAGGCGATAACCTAATAAAAGGGCTTCGCGAAGTTCCCCCGGTGGTGAGAAGATGGCCATAAGAGTGTACAACACCCTGACGAGGCAGAAGGAGGAGTTCAGGCCTTTGAGAGACGGGGAGGTCAGGATGTACGTCTGTGGGCCAACGGTTTACGATTACACTCATCTCGGCCACGCGAGAACCTACGTGGCCTTCGACGTTATCCGGAGATACCTTGAGCACAGGGGCTACACAGTCCTCATGGTGATGAACTTCACGGACATCGACGATAAAATCATCCGCAGGGCGAATGAAACCGGTGAAGACCCCAAGGAGCTCGCCGAGAGGTTCCTGCGCCTCTTCCTCGAGGACATGGAGGCCCTGAAGGTCAAGCCGGCCGACATCTACCCGCGCGTCACCGAGCACATGGAGGACATCATAGAGTTCGTGAGGAAGCTCCAGGAGAAGGGCTACGCCTACGAGGGAAGCGACGGCGTTTACTTTGAGGTTCAGAGGTTTAAGGACTACGGAAAGCTGAGCAAGATACGGCGGGAGGACCTCGTAAAGGGCGCGCGCGTCGAGCCCGGCGAGGGCAAGAGGAACCCCGAGGACTTCGCCCTCTGGAAGAAGGCAAAGCCCGGCGAGCCGAAGTGGGAAAGCCCCTGGGGCGAGGGGAGGCCGGGCTGGCACATAGAGTGCTCCACGATGAGCACCAAGTACCTCGGCGAGAGCTTCGACATCCACGGCGGCGGCAACGACCTCATCTTCCCGCACCACGAGAACGAGATAGCCCAGACCGAGGCCTGCACCGGCCACGAGTGGGTTCGCTACTGGCTCCACACCGGCTTTCTCATGGTGAACGGCGAGAAAATGAGCAAGAGCCTCGGCAACTTCGTGACGATAAGGGAGATGCTGGAGCGCTACGACCCCGAGGTGATAAGGCTTTTCATTCTCCAGAGGCACTACCGCTCGCCCCTCGACTACACTGAGGAGGGCATGGAGCACGCAAAGAACAACCTTGAGAGGCTCTACAACACCCTCGAGAACATCCGCGTGGCCATGGAGAGGGCCGATATAGCATTCAAGTGGGGTCAGGAAGAGTTCGAGACCTACGAGGCGATAAGAAACGCGAGGGAGAAGTTCTACAGCGCCATGGACGACGACTTCAACACTGCCGAAGCTTTAAAGGCGGTGTTCGAGGCGAGCAACGCGGTCAACAGGTATCTAACGAAGGTTGAAAAGCCGAAGGAGAGCATCCTTCGCAAGGCGCTGGAGTTCTTCAGGATTGTAAGCGAGGTCTTCGGCATCTTCGAGGACTACTTCAGGGAGCAGAGGGCGGGCGAGGAGGAGGCCCTTATCCAGCTCCTCATTGACGTCCGCGCCCAGCTCAGGAAGGAGCGCAACTTTGCTTTGGCCGACAGAATAAGGGCAGAGCTCAGGGAGATGGGCATTCAGCTCGAGGACACCCCGCAGGGAACGGTTTGGAAGAGGGTCAGGGTTTAGCCTCTCCCCCGTGATCTGGATTACATTCCACCCGGAACTTCCTGAAACGGGTTGGTCTTCTTATTTCTTCAAAATCTATCCAGCCCATCTCCGCCAGCCTTACAAGGTCCCGCGCAGCCGGGTCTGTCCTCCCTTTGTCCCTCCACTTTTTTCGAACCACGGCTCCCCACCCGGAGTCACGATGTTTGCTTTCAATTCTCCTAGAGTCCTATTGTCCGGGGGGACGTTCGGTCCCCCACACCCCTCGAACTTCCGCGGGGGTTTTATAGAGTTTCAATTCTCATAGAGTCTTATTGCAACGTCGCCATACAGACCGAGAAGCCCAAGACAGAGCCGTCTTTCAATTCTCCTAGAGTCTTATTGCAACCACGACCATGTATACATCATTCCAACGTTGAACTGTCTTTCAATTCTCCTAGAGTCTTATTGCAACGTGATAAGAAGATTTTCATAGATGAGAAATCGCTAGCTTTCAATTCTCCTAGAGTCTTATTGCAACTTAAAACCCCGAGCTCCTCCGCCTTTTCCTCGACCTTCCTTTCAATTCTCCTAGAGTCTTATTGCAACAGTTCATTTTCATGCACTCTCGCGAACTTTCGTGAGACTTTCAATTCTCCTAGAGTCTTATTGCAACTAGGTGATGTCCAGCTCGTAGCCCTCGTCCGGCTCCACTTTCAATTCTCCTAGAGTCTTATTGCAACGAGGGCAAAATCGCCGAAAACGTGAGATACAGCAGGAACTTTCAATTCTCCTAGAGTCTTATTGCAACCCAACACCCACATACCCCCACACGCTCATACAAACAGCTTTCAATTCTCCTAGAGTCTTATTGCAACCTTCCTCCCGGGCCGGGAGGGGCACCGTGCCCGAGCTTTCAATTCTCCTAGAGTCTTATTGCAACCATTATTATACTTGCCTGCAGGACTTATATGTTTTACTTTCAATTCTCCTAGAGTCTTATTGCAACGTTCCAGGTGAGTTCGAGCGTGTAAGAGCCCTCGCTCTTTCAATTCTCCTAGAGTCTTATTGCAACTTCAAGATGGATTTGGAGGTCGAGGGGAAAATATACTTTCAATTCTCCTAGAGTCTTATTGCAACGAGACCATCAGAGCGATAGAAGCCCTTAGAACCGAGCTTTCAATTCTCCTAGAGTCTTATTGCAACTGAACATTCGTCACATATAGCCGTGACCTCTTCCGTCCTTTCAATTCTCCTAGAGTCTTATTGCAACTCAGGGACTGGAAATTACTGGTTTGACTACGCAGTTCTTTCAATTCTCCTAGAGTCTTATTGCAACATACTTAAAGCCCTGGAGGAGAAGAAAATCTTAGTCCTTTCAATTCTCCTAGAGTCTTATTGCAACACCCTATCAAGATACAAAACAAAACCCTCGAAGTCCTCCTTTCAATTCTCCTAGAGTCTTATTGCAACAAGACTGCGGGCACGATAACGCCGACTAAAAGCACTTTCAATTCTCCTAGAGTCTTATTGCAACGCTCATAGACCTCACCCGCGACAGGGCGACCTTCTACGCCTTTCAATTCTCCTAGAGTCTTATTGCAACCTTCTCCAGCGCCTTACTGAACTCCTTGAGATCCTCACTTTCAATTCTCCTAGAGTCTTATTGCAACCTCAGAGGTCCCGGAGAAGCTCGGCATCGGCCAGCTCTTTCAATTCTCCTAGAGTCTTATTGCAACGGGTGAGGCATGAAGGCGAGCAAGATGATCATCCTCACTTTCAATTCTCCTAGAGTCTTATTGCAACGGTAAAACTGAGGAGTATAATCACCCCCACGATTAAACTTTCAATTCTCCTAGAGTCTTATTGCAACCGGTATCTCCACGTTCCCGCTCTCTGCGTTCGTCTTGCTTTCAATTCTCCTAGAGTCTTATTGCAACTTACGGGCACGGAGAGGGGTAAGGCAGGGGTAGTCTCCCCTTTCAATTCTCCTAGAGTCTTATTGCAACGATAATCCTCTTAGCGTCTTCAATGTCCTCCTCATGGGCTTTCAATTCTCCTAGAGTCTTATTGCAACAGGACGGGAATTCCGTTTGTTTGCCCAATGGAGTTATTGTATGGCGCCGATATTTAAATCTTTCTGGAAACCGGGCCAAAAGCGGTCGAACCGGGGGAGGATTCCAGGGATGCATAACCGTGCCTGACTGGAAAAACCCCTTTCCAAACCCAGCTTTTTTGGGGAGGGTGGAGATGCCCGCAGTTTCCTGACCTGAGAAAGCCTTCTGAATCACCAATGGTGCGTCACAATGTGCCGGATAACGAAAAAAGCAAATTTCCACAGGTAAAATCGGTTTCTGGGCCCCCATTACGGCTGTTTTCGGCATTCCGAAGAAAATTCGTTATAATATTGTAAATAAAACGCAACATGATGTCACAACTCCAGAAGTATAAACTCCGGCTTCCAGAGACTTGATTGCGGGATTTTCCCAGAAAAGAGCGATAAAACGCCCCCGCTTTGGAGAACACGGGGTTTAATCGTGATACTCGACCCACCGGCAGATTTGGGGTGCTTTTTCTCTCTGGAAATTAACAGGGCCATGTCAAAACGTCCTCCAAAAACCTTAAATAAAACTTCGTTTTTGCTCCGTTAAGGGAAATCCAATGAAGAAGTTTCCGGCGTATCTCGCTTCTTGGGACGACATAGAAAGGTGGGCAAAGGAAGGAGCATGGAAGATTCTCGAAGACGGATGGAGGCCCGACGTGGTGGTCGGACTCGCCAGGGGGGGCTGGGTTGCAGCGAGGCTCTACTGCGACTACCTCGGCGTCAAGGACCTGGTCAGCCTCAAGGTAGAGCACTGGGGCGTAACGGCCACCCCGGACGGAAAGGCAAAGCTCAGGTACGGCACCAGCTACGACCTTAGCGGCAAGAAGGTCCTCATCGTCGACGACATCAGTGACACGGGCGAGAGCCTGACGCTCGCCAAGAACTACATCGAGGGCAAGGGGCCGGCTGAGATAAGGGTCGCCACGCTCCTCACCATCAGGGGCTCCCGCTTCAAGCCTGACTACTACGGCGAGGAGATCGACTGGGCGTGGATAGTCTTCCCGTGGAACTTCATTGAGGACATGATTAACCTCGTTGGCAACCTCCTTGAGGAGAAGGAAGCTCTGACCACCGATGAAATCATCGAACTGTTCAGGGAGCTCCATGGGATGGAGGTGCCGAAGGGCAGGCTCGAAGAGGCACTCCGCATGGCGGAGCGCAGGAAGGTTTTTAAGTTCCGCGAGGGAGCCTGGCGCAGAGCCTGAGGGTGTGATAGATTGGACCTGGAAAAGAAGGTTCAGGAAATCAGGAATCACAGCGTTTACGCCAGGGAAATCTACGAAATGCACAGCGAGAGCATAGACCGGGTACTCGAGAACTACGACGGTCTCAAGGAGGACTACCTCAACGACCACTCCCGCGCCCGCATCGTGAGGATCGTCTTCAACGAGGACAACGGTCTCCCGCTGGCGATAGAGTTCAACAGGAAGGACGACAGCTTCAAGGGCTTCACAATAGCTATCGGCAAGCCCCACATAAGGAGCAACGGAAACGGAAAGGGCGGGGATGAACCCCCTCACGAAGACTCCAGCGGCTGAACGTAGAAGCCCATTTCTATCCCCTTTTCACACCATATTTCGTAGCTGCTCAGGTAGTACGTCGGGTTCTGGAAGAGGGCCGTCAGGTTCCTGTTCTCCCCCGCCACCCAGACGATGTAGTTCGCCCGGTTGCGGGGGTTTCTCACGGCCATTATCACGGCGGTTCCCGTGATGCTGCCGAGCTCTCCCGTGATAACGGGGTCTTCCTCGTCTCCAGTCAGGACGTAGGAGTGGACCTCCCAGTCAGGGCTCTTCTCCAGCACCCAGCGGTCTCCCCCTGCGGGCACAAAGCGCAGCGGAAAGCCCTCGTCCAGCTCATCGACGAGCGAGTTTGAGTACGGCCCCCCCACCAGCACCAGGTTCGAACCGAGGTCATCGTCGGTGACGTTCACGTCCGCCTTTATCGAGACCTCCACCGTCCCGTCCCACTGGGAGTAAAAGGTCCTGAGGTTCTCGGCTATGGCCTCGGCCGTCTCCCTGTCCCTCTCCACTCCAGAGGGATCCGGATTCCGGGTTCCGTAAACGACTATGACCTCTCCCTCAACCGCGCCCCTGTCGAAGGCCCTCAGCGGTGTAACCGGGACGCGCTCGCTGTAAAGCTCCCACGCCTTATCTGGAGGAATCATGGTTCTCAGGTCCACGAGCATCTCGTCCACGTACTCCCCCAGAGGGACGGAGTTCTGGACGCTCATTGCCGTGTACTTCCTGTAAAGCTGAAGCACCTCGTCTATCCAGAACTCGCCCCAGGCCCTCTGGAGCCACACTGCTAAAGCCGCGTAGTCGGGGTCCACGTTGGAGAGCGCGAAGTCCAGCCAGCCGTCGGCGAAGCCCTCGTATATCATTCCCGTCCTGTCCCAGAAGTGAATGTCGTAGCGCGCGAGGTAGGGCATGTCCCCCTCTATGGTGTCCTCCAGGTAGGCCAGGGAGTATGTGTCGCCGTAGCTGGCGTAGAGGCCCGGCAGGGTAATGTCGTGGCCCAGCTCATGGTAGACGAAGCCCAGGTAGATAAGCTCGTCAAGGCCCGTGTTGTTCACGTAGTCCCTGTTGAGGGGCAGGCCGAACATCGTGTCCCTCGCCGTCTTGTAGCTCCAGGCCGTCCTCTGGGGGTCGCGTCTCACGAGCGGCACCATTCCCCCGGCCCCGTATATCTGGACGCCGTCCCTGAGGGGATTGAAGCTGTGGCCGTGTATCGCCACCAGGAATGGATGCAGGAACTCGAAACGAACGTTGGAAACGTCGGTGTAGCGACCCATGAACCCGTCCGGTGGCAGGAGCGAGAGGGCGTTCTCGTATATCCCGAGGTCCTCCCGGTAGTAATCCCCGTGGGTTCTGTAAAAGGTCATGAAGTCGCTCTCCCTGGCGAAATCCCTCAGGGCCTCGATGAAGTCGAGTGTCCAGGGGTCGCCGATGTTTCCCCAGGGCTGGAGCTCGGGCGGTTCCGTGCAGAGAAGGAGGTAGTATTCGGTGTAGTACAGCCTAAGGTCCCTCTCCGAGATGGAAGAGGTGTTTTCAAGGTGCTTCCGCAGCATCTGAACCGCGCGGTGGTTCCTGTAGGGGGCGAAGTAACGATCAACCTCATCGAGGTAGCCGTCGCGGTCTATGACGAAGGGGTCGCTCCGGCCAAAGGCGAGGTAGTAAACGACGCTCAGTAGCTCCGAGTTGGGGCTTATCTCGACGCTCACCTTTCCGGTCACGCTGTAGCCGGCTGCCTGCGGCGCGGTGGTTGCAATGAGGAGTGCAAGGATTATTAAAGCCCACAGTCGCTTCATAACGACACCCGGTGGTATTTTGGACGACGGGTATTTAAAGCTTCCGACAGCTTTTAAAGCCCAACCGGAAGATAGGGAATTCGGGTGACCGAAAATGAGGGCGAGAGGATTGATTATCACACTCATCTTACTAACCGCGGCGGCCGGGCTCATCCCGTTCGCCGGAGCCTCGTCAGGAAACCCCCTCATAGTTACCAGCATAGCCCCGATTGCCTCAATAGTTCAGGACGCCTTCGGGGACTCCGTCGAGGTCGTCTACCTCATTCCTCCCGGGGCGGATCCGCACGAGTACCAGCTGACCGCGGGCCAGATAGAGCTCCTGAGGAAAGCCGACGTGATAGCAACCACCGGCGGCCACCTGCCCGTGGAGAAGAAGATAGCCGAGCTGAAGGAGGAGGGAACAATAACTGGGGAGGCGCTTTTCCTCGACGACTACAGGCGCGAGGGCTTCCGCTATCTCCCCGAGTACTGGTACAACGATAAGGACAACCCCCACGGCGTCTGGCTGGACCCGACCAACGCTCTGGCCATAGTACGGGCGGCCGAGAAGGCTCTCGAGAAGGCTAACCCCTCCGGAGCCGAACTTTACAGGGCAAGGTACCGGGACTTCGAGAGCAGGGTTAGGGCGATAGTGGAAGCCTACGGGGCACTGGTTAAGGACAACGGAACCGCCGTGATCCAGATGCCCCCCGACCAGTACGCCATCGAGTGGCTCGGGATAAGGGCAACCGCCGCCATAAAGCCCGAGGAGGAGGTTCCGGCGGTAGGTGTGGACGACCTCATCCCCGATGCCAGGCGGGCTGACCTCATAGTCTACGCCAGGGACAGCCCGGACCAGATGAAGGACGCGGCGAGGGAGCTGGCGGCAAAGAGCGGAAAGCCGCTGGCGGAGATAACGGTCTTCTGGAGCGACAGGCCCTACACAGAGGTGCTGATGGAAAACAGTGCGGCAATTCTTAAGGCGCTGGGGGGAGAAAAGCCCGAAACCGGGCCGACCCAAAGAAAGGACGTCGGACGGTACGTTCTGGTCTCCCTCGTGGTGGGACTCGTCCTTGGGACGGCCTTAGGAGTGGCTCTGAAGAAGTGACTTCATTTTTGTTTTCCCCAGCTGGAAAAATGAACAGCAAAAAATGAAAGAATCACTCGCGCTTGTAGGGCCTTCCGTCCCACTTCGGCGGCCTTGCCTTTCCAATGATGCCCGCCACGATGATGAGGGTCATTATATAGGGCAGCATCAGGATGAACTGCCCTGGGATTATGTGCTTCGGTGCGAGCCATGCGGCAAGGGCGTCGAAGAATCCGAAAAGCCATCCGCCTATGAGCGATACCAGAGGGTTCCAGCCACTGAAGACCATGTTGGCGAGGGCTATGAAACCCCTTCCTCCGGACATGGTCTTGTGTACGAGGCCGAGCCAGTCAACGCTCATGAAGGCGCCGCCGAGGCCGGCCAGGGCGTGCCCATAGACCGTTGACCAGAACCTGTACTTCTCGACGTTTATACCCAGGGCATCGGCCGCCTCCGGATTCTCTCCAACGGAGCGCACGCGGAGTCCGAGCGGGGTCTTGAAGAGCACCCACCAGGTGACCAGCGCGATGAGGATGGTCACTAGAACCATCGGACTGAGCTCACCGTAGGGTGTCTTCCAGTGCCACATCTGGGCGTCGTGCGGAAGCTGGTGCTGGCCGGCGGTTCCCCAGTATGCGAGGATACCGAAGGGAACGACACCCATGGCGAGCAGGTTGATGCCTATACCGGGGATAACGTGGTCTCCCTTGAGATAGACTGTGAGGACACCGTGGAGCATTCCCAGGAGCACTCCCACGAAGATTCCTCCAACCAGGCCGACGACGGCGTTACTGGCGAGTTCGGCAAATATCGCGCCGAAGAAGGCGCTCATCAGGAGGACACCCTCGTAGCCGATGCTGACCACACCTGCGCGCTCGCTCCACGCGGCGCCAACGCTTGTGAGCACTATGGGCACCATGGCCATTAGGGATGTTATCAGGATGGAGAGCACGGATCCAACGTCCATCAGGCAGCCCCCCTGTGGATTGCTTTCTTAACCAGGTCGTACAGGCTCGGGATGGCGACGGTTATGACGATGATTCCCTGGATGACCTTGATGATCTCCAGCGGGACGTGGGCCTGAGCCTGCATCAGGGCGGTTCCAGCGCGGAGCATTCCAAAGAATATTGCCGCCAGGATTATTCCCAGAGGGTGATTCCTTCCGACAAGGGCAACGCCTATTCCATCGAAACCGAAGCCGTAGATGTTCGCACCGCCCTGGCTGATGGCATAGCCAGGTCCCTCCCCCATAATTTTCATGGCACCGCCGAGGCCGCTGAGGAGACCGCCGATGAGGAAAGACCACATGACCGCCATCTTTGGATTCATCCCCGCGTAGCGTGCGGCTTTCTGGTTTATTCCGCTGGCGCGCATGCCGAAGCCCATCGTGGTGTGCCAGAGCAGGAAGTAGGTGAGCACCGCGGCAATGACCGCGATGACTATCGCTATCGAAAGTCCGTAGCCGATGATGGGAAGCCTTGCATCAACAGGTATCCTGATGGTCTTGTTGGGGTCGTTGGGGTTGGCGTAGGGGCCGACTATGAGCCAGAGAACGAAGAACCAGCCTATCCAGTTGAGCATGATCGTGGATATAACCTCGTGAACTCCGCGGTAGACCTTGAGCACCGCCGCAGGAAGGGCCCAGAGGGCGCCGAGGAGCATGCCCATGGCAAGGCCGAACCACATGTTGTCCCATATGTTGGTGAATATCACCGCGGCTATGGCTCCGAAGTAGAAAGAGCTCTCAGCACCAATGTTGAAGATTCCTGTCCTTGTGCCGATTGCGAACGTGAGCGCCGTGAGCATTATCGGGGTCGCGTACTTGAGGGTGGACGCTATTCCGTACGTGGATCCAAGGGCGCCCTGGAAGAGCCAGTAGTACGCGGACCACGGGTTGTAGCCGAAGGCCAGGAGGACTATCGCACCGATGACGAAACCCACGAGTATGGCTATGAGGCTCTCAACGAAGGGACGGAGGTTTATTGACTTCAGGGACTCACTTCCGGATTTCTTCATAGCGGATACCTCCCATCATCATTCCTATCTCTTCTGTGTTCACTTCCTCGGGCTTCACAACGCCCATGAACTCGCCTTCATAGATGATTCCCATCCTGTCGCTGAGCTGAAGAACCTCGTCCAGATCGGCCGAGACCAAAAGGACGGCCTTGCCCTCGTTTCTGAGCTTGATGAGGTAGTTCCTTATGTACTCCGTCGAGGCGACATCGACACCGCGCGTCGGCTGGGCCGCGATGATGAATATGGGCTCCTTGCTAACTTCCCTCGCGACTATGAGCTTCTGCTGGTTTCCGCCGCTGAGGGACTTAACGGGTGCCTCAGTACCCGGGGCGGAGATGTCGAACTGCTCTATGAGCGACCTGGCGTGCTCTCTGGCCTTGCTCCAGTTTATAACACCCTTGAAGCGCTGGAACTTGGGGTGCCAGTGGAGGCCGAGGACAGAGTTTTCGGTCACCGTCATGTCCAGAATGAGACCCATGTGAGTCCTGTCCTCAGGTACGTGGGCCATTCCGAGGTCGTAGAGCTCCCTTGGCCCCTTGCCCGTGATGTCCCGGCCCTGAAGGTATATTCTGCCTCCCACCACTTTCCGGAGGCCTGAAATTGCCTCAATCAGCTCGGTCTGACCGTTGCCCTCGACACCTGCTATTCCAAATATCTCGCCGGCGCGGACATCGAACGAGAGGCCGTTGACCGCAATCTCGCCACGGTCACCCATCACCTTGAGGTTCTCGACGCGGAGAATCGGCTCACCGGGCTCCTTTGGCGGCTTCTCTATCTTCAGAACAACGTCCCTGCCAACCATCATCTTGGCAAGGAGCTGGGGGGTTGCCTCGCTCGTGTTGACCGTTCCGATAACCTCGCCCTTCCTGATGACGGTGACACGGTCGGTGAGGTCCATGACCTCGTTGAGCTTGTGGCTGATGAAGATGATGGTCTTGCCCTCCGCCCTGAGCTGTCTCAGAACGCGGAAGAGCTCCTCAACCTCTATGGGAGTGAGAACCGCCGTGGGCTCATCGAGGATGAGGACATCAACGTCGCGGTAGAGCATCTTGAGGATCTCTATTCTCTGCTGAACACCAACGGGGAGGTCCTCAACAGGGATTTCGAGGGGCACCTGAAAGTTTAGGTCGTCCATGAGCTTCTGGAGCCTTTCCCTTGCCCTGTCCACGTCTATCTTAGAAAACGCACCATGTCCCTCCATTCCAAGTATTATGTTGTGGAGGGCGTCGAAGACTTCAACGAGCGTGAAGTGCTGGTGAACCATACCGATGCCGTGGGCGATGGCATCGGAGGGGCTCTTAAAGCGAACCTCTTCGCCCCCGATGAGAATTTTACCTGATGTAGGATGGAGCATCCCGAAGAGGATCTTCATGAGGGTGGTCTTTCCAGCACCGTTCTCACCGAGGAGACCCAAAATCTCGCCTTTATTAACCGTAAGATCAACACCTTTGAGGGCCTTCGTGCCGTCAGGATACACCTTGACGATTCCCTTCATCTCGATTATTGGTGTTCTCTCCATTGCCGCACCCCCTTTGAAATGTAGAGAAAAGAAAATTAAAGGATTACTTGGCCAGTTCCATCATTTCCTGCCAGGTCTTGGCGTTCCTAACTTCCACGATTCCGTCCTTGTCCATCGGGGCAGGAACTCTGATCACACCGGTGGTTATCTTGCCCTGGAGCTCCTTGACGGCGTCCCAGATCCAGTCCGGAACCTGCTTCCTGGTGTCCTCCAGGTACTGCTTCAGCTCGTCCCTGCTGTTGAAGCCGAGGTCCTTGAGCTTCTGCTTCTGGGTGTCCTCCGGGAGGGAGTCGAACATGGCCATAACATCGTCAACGGTGCTGAGGCCAACACCGCCCTCCTTAAGGCCAAGCTCAACTATTCCTCCCTTGAAGTTGCCCTCAACGGCATCCTTGACCGCGGTGTAAACACCGACGTCAACGCGCTTCATCATGCTGGCGATTATGACGCCCGGCTTAATCCAGTCCTGGGCCGAGTCAACACCGATGGCGAACGGCGGGCCCATCTTCTTTCCCTGAGAGTCAAGGACCTCTCCAACCGCGTCAAAGACGCCGAGTCCGGTTCCGCCGGCGACCTGGTAGATGACCCAGGCACCCTGCGCGAGCTGGGCCCTGGCTGCGGCCTTACCCTTGGCGGCGTCGCCGAAGCTTCCGGTGTACTGGTAGAGGACGTCTATGGTAACGTCCTTACCCTCTTTCTGTTTGTAGTAGTCCTCGGCCCACTTAACACCGAAGCGGTAACCAGCCTCGAACTTGTAGAGAACTGGTATCTCCATACCGAGAACGATTCCAACCTTGTCCTTGCCGTCGTTGGCCGCTATGAGGCCAGCGAGCGCACCGGCAAGGGCCGAACCCTCGTTCTCCTTGAAGAGGATGCTCATGACGTTGTCCTTGTCGGGAATGTAACCATCGATAATGGCGAACTTCTGGTCGGGGTACTCGTCCGCGACCTGCTTAACGGCGTCGGTCATCATGAAGCCGACGGCTATGATAACGAGGTACTTCTTCTGGGCGGCGAGGGTCTCGAGGTTTTTAACGTAGTCGTCCTCGCTGTTGCTCTGAAGCTCAACGAGGTCGAGGTTGAAGTCCTTCGCCGCCTTGCTGGCACCGAGGTACGCCATGTCGTTGAAGCTCAGGTCACCCCTTCCACCGACATCATAGACTATGGCAATGGCGCCTTTAGTGGATTCTTCTCCACCGGGGGATATGCAGCCACTGGCCACGACGCTCAAAGCCAGAAGACCAATTAAAAACAGACTCAACCACCTTTTCATGCTAACACCCCACGAGTTTTCAGAGGTATAACTCCGGACGGAATATATAGTTTGCGGTTACGTAAAAACCGAAAATTTGAGAAAGAATTTTAACCATTCCGTGAAAGTTTTTTGTGATGACCATGCTGAAGAAAATAGCCGAACTGAACTCGGGAGCCATTTTAATAACAGGAGACGGGAAGAGGCTTGCGAAAATATACATCAATGCCTGGAGCAAGGACGGCAGGCGCGTGCTTGCTGAATACATTCCATTCCAGGTGAACGGTGACGTCTACATCGGCCCACCGTTTGAGAGTGACGACTTCGATGTGTACCTGATAATCAACCCCCTCTCGCGCTCGAAGGCTGAGAGGCAAAGGCTCCAGAAGTGGCTGGGGGAGCACAGAGACAAACTCATCCTGCTGTACGAACATAAGTACGTGAAGGATTCGATAACGCGCTACAGAATCAAGGACTTCATTGACTATCTAATCGCATACAAGAGGGAAACCGTCGGGTTCGAAAGGGTCGATGTGATGCGTCTGGAGGACGGGCGAATAGTCGAGAGCAAAACCTACGTCAGGAGGTACTGAACGGGCACGTGCGGTTTATAAACCCTCGGGAGGAGACACTCCCGCCCGATGACGAGTGGCTTCGGGTCTGAGGTATGATGACACCAGCTATCGCCGAGGGCGTTCATAATTATTATATATGGAAAAGCCGCCCGCTAATCAGGTGGTGACGATGTTCGGGAAGCTCAGGGAGAAGCTTAAGAAGTTCACAAAAACAGTTGAGGGGAAAATAGAGGAAGAAGAGAAGACCGTTGAAAAATCGGTGCCTCAAAAGGGTGAGGAGAAGAAAGGGTTCATAGAGCGACTTCTCCAGGTCGAGATAAAGGAGAAGGACATAGAGGAGGCCCTCGACGAGCTTGAGCTCGAACTGCTTGAGGCAGATGTTGCCCTCGAAACTGTAGAGGCCCTTAGGGAAAAGATAAAGGAGAAGCTCGTCGGGAAAAAGATAAGGGTCGGAACGAACAAGGCGAAGATCATCGAAGAGGCCCTCCGCGATGCCATACTCGAAATCCTGACCCCTGAGAGGAGGATTGACCTCCTGGAGATGATACGCTCCAGGGAGGAGAAGCCCTTCGTCATAGCCTTCGTGGGCTTCAACGGGAGCGGAAAAACCACGACCATAGCCAAGCTCGCCCACTGGCTCAAGAAGAACGGGCTGAGCGTCGTCATAGCCGCCAGCGACACCTTCAGAGCAGGGGCAATAGAGCAGGTAGAAGAGCACGCGAAGCGCGTTGGGGTGAAGGTCATAAAGCACTCCTACGGCGCCGACCCGGCGGCGGTGGCCTACGATGCAATCCAGCACGCGAAGGCCAGGGGGCTTGATGTCGTCATCATAGACACCGCCGGAAGGAACGAGCTGAACAGAAACCTCATGGACGAGATGAAGAAGATAGCACGCGTAACCAAGCCCGACCTGGTGATATTCGTCGGCGACAGCCTGAGCGGAAACGCCGTCGTCGAGCAGGCGAAGCAGTTCAACGAAGCTGTTAAGATAGACGGAGTAATTCTTACCAAGCTCGACGCCGACGCGAGGGGAGGTGCGGCGCTGAGCATAAGTCACGCCATAGGAGCGCCGATACTCTTCGTCGGCGTCGGCCAGGGCTACGACGACTTAAAGCCCTTCGACGAGAAGTGGTTCGTGGAGAGGATTTTTGGAGAGGGGTGAAACGTTTCATACCGAGACGGATGTTCCACCCCACACCATAATGCAGAGGATAAACGAGACTACGAGTGACGTGGCTATCCATATCAGCCTTTCCACTCTTCTTATCGGGCCGTCCAGTCTTATACCTGGGAGGCTGTACAGGACCACCGAGCCTGTTGCAGGTACGAAAAAGGAAATCCATGACCTTTCGAAGATGTCCAAGAGAAGAATCGTTATTAAAACGACGGCAAGGGAAGGAACTCCAAATGATACGAGTTTGTCCCATTTCTTCCAGAGGCCGAGGATGATTGCGATTAGGAACGGTGCTGTTGCGAGAAGGACGAAAGTTGCTGACGGTCCAAAGTGAAAGTCGCAGATTGGATATGGGTGTATTTGAAGGCAGGATGCTTTAACATAATACCTCGAAGGGAGTGAAACCATGAGCAGGAACTCCCACGCAGGAAAGATGAAAAGATAGAGGAGCGAGCGAAGTCTCATGAATTCACCTCCTCTTAGGAATTACCTTCACAAGGTGAGTCCCGGAGCCCCAGTTGCCCCATGCGAGATAGTGTTCGCGCATGTTCCGTCCATCATGAACCACCACGTAGATGGTATCCGCTTCTTCGGGGGAATCACTGTTTGGATATATTCTCCAAAACACTTAATAAATCTTGTGTGGACAGAAGTTAATACGCCGGCACGTTACTCCTCCCTAAACTGAACTTAATGGATACAACTGTATGCTAAGAGACGCAAAGATGTGTCAAAGGGCCAAAAGCTCGTATAAGTCCTCGAAGTCCGTTTTGGCAGTCATGTCGATGTTCACCGGCGTGACGCTGACCTTTCTTTCAACCTTCAGTGCGTAGGCATCGGTTCCCGGCTCGAACTCCTGAACGAGCCTCCCCACGATCCAGTAGTAGGGGTTGCCCTTGGGGTCTATCCGCTCCTCTATCGTCGGAGAATAGCGCTTCCTTGCGAGGCGCGTTATCGCTATGCCTGTTCCCTCACTGGCGTCGCTCGGGACGTTCACGTTGAGCATGTCCACTCCTTCAGGCAGGCCCTTCTCAAGGACTGCCGCCGCTATCCTCCTCAGGAAGTGTGCTGAAACCGAGAAGTCAATACCCTCCCCCTCGCCGAGGGTCTTCTTCCACTCGACCTCAAGGCTTATAGCTACACTTGGAATCCCGTGGGTAGAAGCCTCTATCGCCGCCGAGGCCGTTCCAGAGACGGTTATCTCCGTGCTCAAGTTCTCGCCGAGGTTTATTCCGCTAACTGCCAGGTCAAAGTCGCCGAAGCGGGCTATGGCGAAAATCACGCAGTCGGTCGGCGTTCCGTCTATGCCATACGCTATCTTCGCGCCGGGGACGTTCACGCGTTTGGCCCTTATCGGCCTGTGGAGGGTCATCGCCCGACCGCTCGCGCTCCTCTGGAAGAGCGGGGCAACGACGTAGACCTCGCCGAGCTCGCTCAGGGCCTTCACAGCCGCGCGCAGGCCGTTGGAGTAGATGCCGTCGTCGTTGGTGAGGAGTATCCTTGGCATGGTTCCGGTTAAGCCCTCACCTTTAAAAACCCTATTCACCACCCGCCCCTAGGTGAGAGCATGACGTACTGGACGAGCGAGGACAACGTCGCTGGAAAGCCGGGAACGGCGCTCTTCATAATCCTCCCAACGATAGGCTGCTACCGCTTCAGGATCAACCAGGCCTGCTACATGTGCGCATATCCAACGGCAGCGCCCAAGGTAAAGTGGAGTCAAGATGCCATAGTGGACTACGTTATGGAGGCGCTCAAGAGAATTGAGGGCAAAAAGGGTCCCTTCGCGGTGAGGATGTTCACCTCGGGTTCATTCCTCGACAACGGCGAGCTTAAGCCCGAAACGAGGAGGAAGATCTTCGAGATTCTGGCGGAACGCGATGAGGTCAGGGAGATAGTTATCGAGAGCAGGAGCGAGCTGGTTCGCTACGATGCCGTCAAGGAGCTGGCCGAGATAGTTCCCGACAAGCACTTTGAGGTCGCTATCGGCCTCGAAACGGCCAACGACGATGTCGCAGACGTTTCCATCAACAAGGGAAACACCTTCGAGGACTTTGTCAGGGCGGCAGAGACGACCCACGAAGCTGGAGCAAAGGTCAAGACCTACCTCCTGCTGAAGCCTATTTTCCTGAGCGAACGCGACGGCATAGAGGACGCCAAGGGGAGCATAATCAAAGCTGAGCCCTACACTGACACCTTCTCGATAAACATCACCGATATCCAGAAGGGAACGCTGTACGAGAGGCTCTGGGAAAAGAGGGAGTACCGCCCGCCCTGGCTCTGGAGCGCCGTTGAGGTTCTAATCTGGGCGAAGAAGCGCTTCCCGGACAAGAGGATCCTGAGCGACCCGGTTGGGGCTGGCTCAAAGCGTGGACCTCACAACTGCCTCACGGACTACGACCGGGCCATAGGAAGGGCGATAAAGAAGTTCTCCGCGACTCAGGACATCAGCTACATTGAGAACCTCAAGCCAGAGTGCCGCGAGAGATGGGAGTACATAGTCGAAAACGGTCTCCTCGACTGGCAGCTGGTGACGTGGTGAAGTTATTTCGTTTTTGAAAGAATCTTCATGCTCTCTTTTCGCTCCCCTTATAACGCCTCTCGTGATTCTTTGATGTCCACTTGTGAGCACCCACGAAAGCTTTAAATGTTGACAAACGTAAAAGGGCTTAGCAAATCGCGGGTGATGCTTATGGCAGATGTCGAAGGGAAAACCGTTGTCGTGAAGGAGAACTACCTCGTTACCGGCAAGGCGGAAGGTGTTGTTGAAATCGACGTCGACACTTTTCTCTGCAAGGGCTGCGGTGTTTGCGTTGAAATGTGCCCGAGAAAAGTGTTTGAGTGGAGCAAGGAGCTCAGCGAAAAGGGCGTTCACTACCCGGTTCCCGTTCACGCCGAGAAGTGCGTCAAGTGCAAGCTCTGCGAGCTCCTCTGCCCGGACTTTGCCATCGCGGTTAGGTGGTGACTCATGATAATCAGAGGAAACGAGCCGGATCAGATTCGGCTCATAAAAAGGCTTTACAAACCGGGCAACTACTTCATGCAGGGCAACGAGGCGGTAGCTTATGGCGCCCTCTTCGCAGGATGCCGCTTCTACGCGGGTTATCCGATAACCCCGTCGAGCGAAATCGCCGAAACCATGGCTCGCGAACTGCCCAAGCTCGGCGGCTACTACCTCCAGATGGAGGATGAGATCGGGAGCATAGCCGCGATGGTCGGCGCCTCCTGGACAGGATTCAAGGTCATGACTGCCACAGCTGGACCGGGATTCAGCCTCATGCAGGAAAACCTCGGCTATGCCGTGATGACCGAGACCCCGCTCGTTCTGGTCGACGTCCAGAGGAGCGGCCCCTCAACTGGACAGGCCACGAAGGGAGCTCAGGGCGACTTCTTCCAGGCGAGGTGGGGAACCCACGGTGATCACCCGATAGTTGCCGTCTCTCCAACGAGCGGGCAGGACGCATTCTGGGAGACGATAAGAGCATTTAACATCGCCGAAAAGCTGAGAACCCCCGTTGTGGTGCTCTTCGATGGAGTCCTCGCCCACACGAGGGAGCAGATAAAGATTCCGGACGTTTCGGAGGTCGAGATAACCTACCGCAAGCTTCCGGAGAACGAGGAAGAGGCAAAGCTTCCCTTCGGCGACCCCCACGGGGACGGCGTTCCACCGATGCCCCTCTTCGGCCACGGCTACTTCACCCACGTCACCGGCTCAACCCACAAGGAGAACGGGCTGAGGGACGTCTACACCCCCGAGGTCCACGACAGGCTCGTGAGGAGAATCCACCGGAAGATAGAGAAGAACCGCGAAGTTTACGAGAAGTACGAGGAGCACTTCACGGACGACGCCGAGATACTCGTCGTCAGCTGGGGTGTGACGGCTAGGCCCGCCCTTGGAGCGGTTCTCAGGGCTAGGGAGGAAGGAATAAAGGCCGGCCTCTTCGTGCCGAAGACCGTCCACCCGTTCCCGGGTGAGAGAATGCGCGAGCTGGCAAAGAAATCCAGAGCGATACTCGTCGCCGAGATGAACCTCGGTCAGATGATAATCGAGGTCGAGCGCTACGTTAACGACGACGTCCTCCTCAAGGGCGTGAACAAAATCGGCGGAGTGCCTCTGACCGTTGAGGAGATCCTCCGCGAGATAAGGGGTGTTGCCTGATGGCGAAGAAGATATACTCCACCTATCCGATGGTTAAGTACCTCCGCAAGGAGGCCCTTCCCACCGCTCTCTGTCCCGGCTGCGGCGGTGGAACGGTCCTCAACGCCTTCGCGAACGCGATCGACGGTCTCAAGATTGACCCCAAGGACCTCGTCGTCGTCAGCGGTATAGGCTGCTCCGCCTGGATAGCCTCGCCGTACTTCCTCGCCGACACCCTCCACACGACCCACGGGAGGGCGATAGCCTTCGCGACCGGCGTCAAGGTCGGTTTGCCGGACAAGAAAGTCGTCGTCATAAGCGGTGACGGTGATTTGGCGAGCATAGGCGGCAACCACCTGCTCCACGCCGCGAGGAGGAACATAGACATAACGGTCATCCTCGTGAACAACTTCATCTACGGAATGACCGGGGGCCAGGTCGCCCCGACGACGCCGTTCGGCGCTAAAACGACCACCAGCCCGTACAGGAACATAGAGCACCCGCTTCAGATTTCCGAGACTGTCGCTGCCGCCGGAGCGAGCTACGTTGCCAGGTGGACCACCGCCCACGTCTACCAGCTCATCGAGAGCATAAAGAAAGCCCTCCAGGTTAAGGGCTTCTCGCTCGTTGAGGTCATCTCCCAGTGCCCCGTCCAGTACGGGAGGAGGAACAGGATGAAGGAGCCGGCCGAGATGCTCAGGTGGTTCCTCAAGAACTCGGTTCCGGTCAGCAGGGCGAGAAACATGAGCCCGGAGGAGCTTGAGGGCAAGTTCGTCATAGGAGAGATAGTCAACAGGGAGAGGCCGGAGTTCACCACGGAGCTTAACAAGCTCATAGACGAGGTTCAGGAGCATTTCGGCCTTAAGGAGGAGTGAGAGCTATGCAGGTTAGGTTTGCAGGCATAGGAGGCCAGGGTGTTGTTCTGGCCGGCGTCATACTCGGCGAGGCCGCCGCCATAGAGGGGCTGAACGTCGTCCAGACCCAGGATTACAGCTCCGCGAGCAGGGGCGGCCACTCCATAGCGGACGTGATAATATCTAAGGAGCCGATTTACGACGTCATAGTCACCGAGGCGGACGTTCTCGTCGCACTCGCCCAGCTCGGCTACGACACCGTAAAGGACGAGCTGAGGAAGGACGGGCTGCTGATTATAGACACAGACCTGGTTAAGCCCGATAGGGACTACATCGGTGCCCCGTTCACGCGCCTGGCGGAGGAGAGCACCGGTCTGGCACTTACCGTCAACATGGTCGCCCTCGGCTACCTTGTGGCGAAAACCGGCGTTGTGAAGAAGGAAAACGTCGAGGAGGCCATAAGGAGGAGGGTTCCCAAGGGAACCGAGGATATAAACATCAAAGCCTTCAGGGTCGGTTACGAGGAGGGATGTGGATGAGATATCCGTTTCCGGTTGGCAGAAGCGACTTCATTCAGGGTGATGAGGCGATAGCAAGGGCAGCAATCCTCGCAGGATGCCGCTTCTACGCGGGCTATCCAATCACGCCGGCCAGTGAGATATTCGAGGCCATGGCCCTCTACATGCCTCTGGTGGATGGCGTGAGCATACAGATGGAGGATGAGCTCGCCAGCATGGCGGCGATAATAGGCGCCTCTTGGGCAGGGGCGAAGGCGATGACCGCCACGAGTGGCCCGGGATTCAGTCTCATGCAGGAGAACCTCGGCTACGCGATAATGACGGAAACTCCGGTTGTTGTTGTGGACGTCCAGCGCGGCGGTCCATCAACGGGCCAGCCGACCCTCGCGGCCCAGGGCGACATAATGCAGGCCATCTGGGGAACGCACGGTGACCATTCACTGATAGTCCTCAGTCCCTCAACCGTCCAGGAGGCCTTTGACTTCACCATAAGGGCCTTCAACCTGGCGGAGAAGTACAGGACGCCGGTGGTTCTTCTCACCGACGCGGAGATAGCCCACATGCGTGAGCGCGTTTACATTCCCCAGCCGGGGGAGGTCGAGATAATCGACCGCAAGCTTCCGGCCAGCGAGGAGGAGGCGAAGTTCCCGTTCGGCGACATCCACGGCGACGGCGTGCCGCCGATGCCGATATTCGGCAGGGGGTACAGAACCTACGTCACTGGCCTCACCCACGACGAGCGCGGAAGGCCCAAGACGGTGGACGCGGAGGTTCACGAGAAGCTCATACGGAGAATAATCGAAAAGCTGGAGCACAACAGGGAGGACATCATCTCCTACGATGCCTTCGAGCTCGATGACGCCGAGGTAGCGATAATAAGCACGGGCATAGTCTCCCGCTCGGCGGTAAGAGCCGTTAAGATACTCCGCGAGAGGGGCGTTAAGGCCGGCCTTCTCAAGCTCAACACGATATGGCCTTTCGACTTCGACATGATTGAGGAGCTTGCCGAGCGCGTGAGGAAGATATACGTCCCGGAGATGAACCTCGGACAGCTATACCACCTCGTCAAAGAGGGCGCCAACGGAAAAGCGGAGGTCGAACTGATAGCGAAGATAGGCGGCGAGGTTCACACTCCGATGGAGATAGTCGAGAGGGTGGTGGGCTGAATGTACCTGAAGTCCGCTTACGAGATTCGCGATAAGTACCTGAGAAAGGACATGCTGCCGACGATATTCTGTCCGGGCTGTGGGATAGGCTCGGCCCTACAGTACACGCTTCGCGCGATAGACGACCTCGGCCTCAACCCGGACGAGATAGTCTGGGTCAGCGGAATAGGCTGTTCCTCCCGCGTGCCTGGATTCGTCAACTTCGACGGCCTCCACACGACCCACGGGAGGGCTCTGGCCTTCGCCACCGGCATAAAGCTTGCCAATCCTGACCTCAAGATAATCGCCTTCATGGGTGACGGCGATGCCGCAGCCATCGGTGGAAACCACTTCATTCACGCCATCAGAAGGAACCTCGACGTCACTGTGATACTCATCAACAACTTCACCTATGGAATGACCGGCGGACAGGTCGCACCGACGGCCCTTAAGGGCCTGCGCGGAACGACCGCTCCCTACGGCCAGTTCGAGAACCCCTTCGACATAGCCGACCTCGCTGTCTCCGCCGGAGCCAACTACGTGGCAAGGTGGAGCGTCTTCAACTACCTCCAGGGAATCAACAGCATAAAGAAGGCCCTTCAGAAGGAGGGCTTTACTCTGGTCGAGTTCCTCTCTCCGTGCCCGATAAGCTTCGGAAGGAGGAACAGAATGAAGACCGCTCCGGAACTGCTCCGCTGGTACCAGAAGATAACCGTCCCGCTGGCGAAGGCGAAGAAGATGTCGCCAGAGGAGCTTGAGGGTAAGATAGTCATAGGAGAATTCGCCGACAGGGACAGACCGGGGCTCGTGAGGGAGTACGAGGCGTACAAGAGGCGCGCCAAGAAGATGATGGGGTGGGAAGAATGAGGAAGGAGATACTCTTCAGCGGCTTCGGCGGTCAGGGAGTTATCCTGGCGAGCGTTATCCTCGGAAGGGCCGCGGCCGTCTACGAGAACCTCTACGCGGTGCAGACCCAGGCTTACGGCCCTGAGTCCAGGGGTGGAGCGAGCAAGGCGGAGGTCGTCATAAGCGACGAGCCCATAGACTACCCCAAGACCCTCAAGCCGGACTGTGCGGTTTTCTTCTCCCAGGAGGCCTACAACAAGTACCTCCACACGGTAAAGGAGGGCGCGAGAATCATTGTTGAGGAGGAGCTCGTCCCACACCGCAACCTGGAGTTCGAGAAGAAGCTCAACGTCATAGCGCTTCCGCTCACCAAAATAGCCGAGGAAACCACCGGCCTGAGCCTCACGATGAACATCCTCACCCTGGGAATCCTGACGGCCTGGACCGGTGTCGTGAGCAGGGAGGCTATAGAAAAGGCCGTTCTGGATGCGGTCCCCAAGGGCACCGAGGAGATAAACCTCAGGGCACTTCACAAGGGCTTCGAGCTTGGGGAGAAGGCAGGGGCTGGAGACCCCTGACCCCTTTCTTTCCCAAAAACTTATCAACCCGCGCCCCCATTTCTTACCATGCTCATCAACGAGACCAAAGAGCGGACGTGGCACGGGCCCGTAAAGCTTGCCGACAGCTTTTTCAAGCGCTTTAGGGGGCTGATGCTGGTAAGGCACGTCAACCACGCCCTCGTCTTCGTCCTCCCTACCGAGACCAGGGCCAATGCCTCAATACACATGTTCTTCATGCTGAGCGATATAGACGTGATCTGGCTCGATTCGACGAGGCGCGTTGTCGATTTCAAAACCGCCAGGAAGTGGCGCCTCTACACCCCCAGAAAGCCGGCCAAATACATAATCGAGGGGCCCGTTGGAATTATAAAAACGCTCGACGTCGAGGAAGGCGACCTCATAAGCTGGAGCCCGAGCGAGGAGAAGGAGCGTACCGTCCCGGTGAAGGTGTCCCTTCCAGATGGCTTCTCCTTTGACAAGGGTACCAACGGGATGGCCTTCACGGAGAGTGTGCGGGAAGTGAAGGCAAGAGAGCATTAAACGTACACAACCTCCCGCATCACGTGCCTGACTATCCTGGGTTTCAATGCGGACTTGAGGACGAGGTCAACCCTGACACCGAGGAGTTCCTCAGGGTACTCCTCAAGCTCTATGAACCTGAGGAAGGATGGGACCTCACAGAAGTCGACCAGAATGTCGATGTCGCTCGTTTCTTTATCTAATCTCAGCCCTCAAAGCGGTCTGTTCCCTACGCAGGTTCTCTGTGCTCAGAGGGGATTTAACCCTCTCCCCAGAAATCCCCTGGGAGGAGGCGGATTATTTCCCCCACGCCCGCGAAGTCCTCGTCGAGGGTGGCTAAACTATCGCAGTTGTACTCTAAGGCAGTGGCCAGAATTCTTGCATCGTGGGGAAGGAGAGAATAGTCGCGAACGAGGGTGGCAACCGTCAGCCAGTCCCTTGAGTCTGAAACCAGGAGAACATCCTTTGCATCCAGAAGCGCCAGGATGTCCGAGATAACATCAGAAGCTCTGTTCCTGAACTCCTCGTCATCCTTGAGGAGCTTTTTGACCCCCCACACCGACCTCGCACCGTACTCCTTCTCCCCCAGCCTCCTGATGAGGACGTAAAACAGCTCATCAACGACGGTATCAGATGTCAGCTTTCCTTCCTTTGCTTCGAGTATCTCAACGGCGTAATGGGTGAGGCTCGTCTCTACCAGGTAGTTGTATAGAACGCTGGAGTCTATGAAAATCACCGCTCGTACACCTCGGCCCGGTATCTCTTGAACTCCTCGGCGTTCCCTTTTCCGAGCATTCCCGGTCGAACATCTTTTTTCTTGTTCTCAATGAGTTTCCTGAGCTCGAGGGCTTCTTTAAGGAGATGAGAGTACAGTTCCAGCGCCCGCTGATAGGTAACCTCAGACATGATATCACCGGTAATAGCTCTTACAAGGTGGATAAAAACGTTTCTCAGAACTCAAACTCTACCCCGTTCTCCTCGCCCTCCCAGAGGATTACTCTTTTGAGCCTGACGCCCTCTGGCAGTTTTTTCTCCACCTCTTCCGCAATCCACAGGGCCACGTTTTCGGTCGTCGGGTTTTCGAAGAGAGCGTTTAAGTTCCTGTGGTCGAGTTTCCCAATGATTTCATTCACGATTCTCCTCAGCTCGAGGAAGTCCATCACGTAGCCGTTCTCCAGTGGACCTTCGACTGCCACCTCAAGCCTGAAGGTGTGGCCGTGTATCTCCTCGGGATTCCCGTTGATGATAACTGCATGGGCAGCTTCAAATTTGAAGCGCTCGATGATTCTGGCTCTCATGATACCCACCACAGGTCTTGGATGCTATTCAAACTAAAACCTTTGGTCCAGTGTTATGCATAACTCAACATATTTTGGCCATTTAAAAATAACCCACCGTAATGTTTAAAACCCGCAGGTCTTATAAGGCCCTAAACCCATTGCCGGGACGGTGGTTAAAATGGTCAGGTACATGGTAACGTCCGCTCTTCCTTACGCTAACGGCCCCATTCACGCGGGACACCTGGCGGGGGCTTACCTCCCTGCGGACATCTTCGTGCGCTACCTGAGGCTCAAGGGAGAGGAAGTGCTCTTCGTCTGTGGAACCGATGAACACGGAACCCCCATAACCTTCCGCGCGCTCAAGGAGAACCGGAGCGCCAGGGAAATCGTTGACGAGTTCCACGAGCACATAAAGACGACCTTTGAGAGGGCCAAGATAAGCTTCGACTACTTCGGCAGGACCGAGTTACCTGTCCACTACCGGGTAAGCCAGGAGTTCTTCCTCAAGGCGCTTGAGAACGGCCATCTCGTCAAGAAGGTCACCAAGCAGGCATACTGCGAGCACGACAGGATGTTCCTACCGGACAGGTTTGTGATAGGGACCTGCCCCTACTGCGGCGCCGAGAACCAGCGCGGCGACCAGTGTGAGGTCTGCGGCCACCCGCTGACTCCTGAGATACTCATAAACCCGCGCTGCAACCTGTGCGGCAATCCAATCACCACAAAAGACTCCGCCCATTACTACATCCGGATGCAGGACTTCGAAGAGAGGCTGAAGGAGTGGGTTCTCAGCCAGGAGCACTGGAAGCCGAACGTCAGGAACACCGTTCTCGGCTGGATCAACGAGGGCCTGGAAGAGAGGGCCATGACGAGGGACCTCAACTGGGGAATACCCGTCCCCCTCGACGACGAGGACGTTAAAGGAAAGGTGCTCTACGTCTGGTTCGAGGCACCCATAGGCTACATCTCGATCACAATCGAGCACCTGAAGCAGGAGGGAAGAGAGAACGAGTGGAAGAAGTTCTGGCTCAACCTCGACGGCGAGACCAGGGTAATCCACTTCATCGGTAAGGACAACGTGCCCTTCCACGCGATATTCTGGCCCTCCTTCCTGATGGCCTACGGGAAGTATAGAGATGAGGAAGTCGAGGCCGAGTGGAACCTGCCCCACGACATCCCGGCCAACGAGTACCTCAACCTTGAGGGCAAGAAGTTCTCGACGAGCAGGAACTGGGCCATATGGGTTCACGAGTTCCTCGACGCCTTCCCGGCCGACTACCTGCGCTACTACCTCACCGCCATAATGCCCGAAACTCGCGACAGCGACTTCAGCTTCGCCGACTTCAAGAGCAAGATAAACGAGGAGCTCGTCAACAACCTCGGCAACTTCGTTCACAGGGCGATGACCTTTGCCAACCGCTACTTCGATGGAACTGTGCCGGAGAGAGGCGAGCTGGACGACCTCGACAGGGGGGCCTTCGAGGAGATTGAGAAGGCATTTGAGGAGACCGGAAAGCTGATAGCCCAGTACAGGTTCAAGGACGCCCTCAAGAGGGTTATGGAACTCGCCATCTTTGGCAACCGCTACTTCGACTACCAGAAGCCGTGGAAGACCGCCAAAACCGACCGCGTAAGGACGGCAACCACAGTGAACATATCCCTCCAGATAGTCAAGGCCCTCGGAATCCTCCTTGAACCATTCCTGCCGGACGCGAGCGAGAAGATATGGCACCTCCTCAACCTTGAGGAGCTCAAGCGCTGGGAGTTCACCGAGATTCCAGCCGGACACCGCGTTAGAAAGGCCAGCCCAATGTTCAAGAAGGTGACCGACGATGACATCATCTACTTCATCGTGAACTACATAGCACGGGGCAATCCCAAGAGCGCCAGGCTGCTCCTTGACAAATACTACAAGCGGGACGATGTAGTGAAGGTTGCATTCGAGCGCTTTGGAGATGCCAAACGGGAAGAGGCGATGGCAATCCTTAAGAGCATCTACGGGGATGAAATCGGGCCTAAAACTGAAAAGTCCGGAAAAGCTTCGAAGAAGGAGGAGGCGAAGAAAAAGGAGAAAGGTGGTGGAAGCATGGAGTACATAAGCTTTGACGACTTCCTGAAGCTTGATCTGAGGGTCGGGAAGATAATCGAGGTCAGCGACCACCCCAACGCCGACAGGCTCTACGTGGTCAAGGTTGACCTTGGGGACGAAGTCAGGCAGCTCGTTGCCGGGCTGAAGAAGTACTACAAGCCGGAAGAGCTGCTCAACCACTACGTCGTCATCATAGCAAACCTCGAACCCAAGAAGCTTCGCGGCGTTGAGAGCCAGGGAATGCTTCTGGCAGCCGACGACGGCGAAAACGTCGCCCTGCTGATGCCGGATAAAGAAATAAAGCCGGGTGCAAGAATAGGGTGAGGGCTCAAAGTTTGAGCTCCACCCAGTTCTCCCTCTTCTTCTTGTAGACCCTCACCAAGCCCTGCTTCTCAAGGCGCTGGAACATCCTCCAGGCGGTTGTCTTTGGAATCCCAAGCATCTCCCGGACTTCGGCCTGTTTGGCCCTGCCGCCCCTGTCGAACAGGTAGAGCAGCGCATTCTCCTCGTCCTTCGTCAGTTCGTACTCCTTGAGGCGTCTCTCGAAGTCCTCCCTGCTGATGCCGGGGGTCCTTTCCTCTTTTCCCCCGCGCTTCATGTAGGCAAAGCCCCCACCGGCGGCAAGTGCGAGGAGGACCAGGATACCGACCACCGTCCAGTTCGTGGAGCCCTCATCAGGAGCACTCGGAGTCGAGGATGGAGAGCCCGGATTGGAGGGCACCGTTGAGTTGGAAAGTTCAGTGGTCGTTCCCGATGTGGGCGGGACTGTTGGAACATTGGTTCCCGTTGGTTGGTATTCAAGGACATAGGAAACCGTCTGGTTTCCGGGGGGCATTAGTATAGAGTTTCCATCTATCTCAAGGGGTATGTCGGTGAGGTCAACTATGACAGCGTTATCTGGAAACGTGATCTTAACGGGGACGGTTGAGTTGAAACGAATACTCCATATGGCGCCATTTTTTGCGGTCAGGTCGGGAGTGTAATAGGCTATTCTAACGCCCGTGGCGTTTTCAAAGTACACGGTAAGAGTGGAGCCGTTTATCTCATACGGCAGGGGTTTTCCGTTCTCATCGATAACGGTCAGCCCCTCAACGTTGGTAGCGAGGAGCGGGACGGAAAAGCTGACCGTGTAGTTCTCGGGAACGATGACCGCGACTACCTTAACGTACCCGTCGGAATAGACCGTGAGGCCCAGGGACTCGACGGAGTACTGCCCGCTTACGAGGGGCAGGGCCATGAGCGCAATTACGAGCACCATCACTGCTTTGCTCCTCATCCCAGCACCTCCGGAAGTTAAGAGATCCCCCTTAAAAAATATTAGAATGAGGGGCTCACTCGTCATCCTCCGACTCGTCTTTCTCGTCTTTACCGTCGTGCTCCCTGTCCTCGTTGTCATTCTCAGAGTCCTCATGCTGGCCGTTGTCGTCATCGTGGGAATCCTGCTCCTCGTAGTCCCCATCCTGGTCATCTTCGCTCTCGTCGTCGGTATATTCGTCCCCGTGCTCGTCTTTCTCCTTGTGGTCATCCTCGTATTCGTCCTCGCCATCCTTTTCATCCTTGTGCTCTTCTTTCTCTTCCCTCTCCTCCTTTTCATGCTCTTCGCGCTCCTCGTGCTCCTTCTCCTCCCTGTACTCCTTCTCTATCTCTTTGGTGTCCTCGATTATCTCCTTCAGCTCCTCGTTGATGTCGTGGAGCATGTCGAGAGCTTCTTCGTACTGGCCGCTCTCGACAAGGGCGTTGAATCCCTCGTACATCGTCTGGAGCTCCATCAGGTTCTCCTGGAGGTATGTGACATTTATCGTGGAGTTCTGAAGCATGGCCATTAGCTCCTGCATGAGTTTCATCTGCTCCTGGAGCTTCCCCATGAAGGCCTGGCTTATCTCATCGGCCTTTGCACCGACGATACCCTCGGAGAGATCCTCAACGGCATCCTCAAGCTTGTCCATGAGCTCCTCCGCGTACTCAAGGTCTGCCTTGAGGACGGTAACGTTGCCGCTGGCGAGGTCCTGGGCAACGACCATATAGGCGGCCTTGGTCTCGTTGTAAAGCGCCATGACGTAGGTAACGTTGAGACCCTCGCTCTGAGCCTCCGCGATGACTTTCTCAACGTACGGGAAGTACTCCGCGGCCCTGTGAAGCTCCTCCTTGGCGTCCATTACTGTCTCATAGTACTCGTGCTCTTCCTCCATCTTCTTCTCCTTGTGCTCCTCGTAGTAGTCGGTCAGCTCCTCGATGACCTCCTTGTAGAGGTAGAGGGCATTCATAGAGGCGTTTATGCTCTCGCTGTAGTTGCCGGCGTTGTAAAGTTCCCACGCCTGGGCACGGGTTGCTTCAGCCTGGGAGTAGAGGTCAAGGGTGTGATTGGAGATTGTGACGTTGTTCGCATTGAGCTCGGCCATCAGACCTGCCGTGTAATCGGAGACCTTATCCAGTATCACAAGCAGGTTGTACGCCTGAACACCGCTCGTATTCGTTGTATTGGTGACGTTGGTCATGTTAACTGGGGTGGTGTTGGTCGCGTTCGTGGCGTTGACCTGCAGGGTCTGGTTGCTCACTGCGGTTGTGTTGGTTGCCGTGGCGTCTACGCTGGCCGCCCATGCGGCGGTGCTGAGTGGTATCAGTGCTCCTATGAAGAGCACCAGCAGTGTTTTCATACTCATCCTCATGGCTCTCACCTGATGTTGTGTAGTGTCCACACGTATATTAGGAACCCGCCGGACTTTGCTCGTTTCAAAACGTTCCTCCGAGTTTCTCCTTTACAAAAAAGCACTTAAGAAGAGGAAAGAGGAGGTTAAACGCCTCACTTGTCTCCATAGGCCCTAAAACCTGAGCTCCACCCAGTTTTCCTTCCTGCCCTTAAGAACCTTCACCAGACCCTTCCTCTCAAGGCGCTTGAACATCCTCCAGGCGGTGGTTTTGGGTAGACCTATCGCTTCGCGAACCTCTGCCTGACTGGCCTTTCCGCCCTTGTCGAAGATGTAGAGCAGCGCGCGCTTCTCCTCCTCGTTGAGGTCGAGGTTTTCCAGCCGGGCTTGGAATTCCTCCCGGGTGGGCATTGATTTTCCTCCGCCTTTCCTTCTCCAGAGCGCGTAGGCGAAACCTCCGATCACTCCAAGACCGGCCAGGATTAGCAGATACGCCGAACTCTCCGTTCCGCCCTCACTGCCAGCCCCTCTGCCGTTGAGTGTGTAGGAGACGCTCTGGTTTCCGGGAGGCATGGTTATCGAGTTCCCCGCTATTTCGAGGGGTATATCGCTCAGGTCGACCACTATGGCGTTCTCAGGCAGTACTACAGTGAAGGAATCGTTGGTCGCAACGTGAAGCGTCCACACCATGCCTTCCTTCGCGGTCAGGTCGGAGGTATAGTAGGAGACCTTGACTATGCCGGCGTCCCCGGAATATATGAGGAGGCTTCCGTTCTCAAGCCGGAAGTTTACGGGGTTTCCGCTCCCGTCTTCAACGATAACGTTTTCGTAATGGTCACCGAGGAGGGGAAGTTCAATCTGGGAGGAATACTCCGCGGGCAGGATTTCATATTCAACCTTGACGTAGCCGTCATTGTAGACCGTCAAAACCAGGGATGAGACGGTATAGGCACTAACCCCGTGCAGGAGGGTGAGCGTTATCAGCATGAGGATTGCGGCCCCTTTGAGTCTCATTTAAGCATCCCTCCATAACTAAAAAGGAAAGGTCAGGAGTGGGCGAGTATGAACTCATCGACCTTGTGGAGCATGTCCAGTGCTATTGCGAAGTGGGCTTTGGCCTGGAGGGGCTTCTTTGCCTTGAGAAGCTCGACGCCTATCCTGAGCTCCTGGGCGGCCACTTTCAGCTGAACCTCCGCCCTGGTGGTGTCAACACCCCTGCTCTTGAGCTCGCGGAGCGCCTTCGCGTCCTTCTGAATCCTGTCGTTCATCTCCCTGAGGAAAGCGCGGACGTCCTTCAGCTTTTCATCGAGCTCCCTCTCGCGAACCTTTCTGAGTACGAACTCAACGGCGTTGTGGAACTCAACTATGGTTTCCCTGTTATCCTTCATGACGGTCAGAGCGTCCTCCCACTTGCCCTCGTCGGCCAGGGCCTTGACCTGGCTGTAAACCTCCGAGAAAGCATTGAGCCTCTCCTGGAGCTCCGTCACGTTGTAACCGTTCTGCTCCCCGACTTCGATTGCCTTCTGAGCTATCTCCATTCCCTTCTCGCCCTTGATCAGGAAGTCCTTGACGATCTCCTCAGCGTTTGCGTAGGCGAGCTCCTCGCGGACCTTTCTCAGCTCCTCGTCGAGGAGGGCTTTCTTCTCTTTGGCGACTTCATAGTCTGCCTTCGCCTTTTCGTAGTCCCCGGCCTTAAGGTCATCGAGCACAACTTTGTAGGCATCTTTGGTCTCGTTGTAGAGCGCGGTGAGGTTGCTCACGTCTATCCCCTGGTTCCCCGCCAGCCTTATGGTCTTCTCAACGAACCTGAAGTACTCCGTCATGCGCTCGATTTCCATTTTGATGCGTTCCCTTACATCCTGGACCTTCTCTTTGGCCTCCTTAAGCGCTGAGAGGGCAACCTTGTAGTGGTGCATGGCCGTGAGGCTGTCCAGTATCGAGTTGTAGTAGTCGCCGGCCTCGTACTCGCTCACCGCCTTTTCCCTGTAGTCCTCTGCGAGCTCGTAGTGGGTGAGTATCGTGGAGTTCTCGGGCAGCTTGTCCTTTATAGGTTCTATCTTCTCCCCGGCGAACTTGCTCAGCCTCTGAAGCTGGTCAATCAGCTGACCCGCTATCACCATCTCCCTGGTGCTGTTGTCCATTGCTACTCCAGTGTACGAGCCGGTGTTGTTGCTCTCAGCCAGGCCCAGCGGTATTACGCTGCCAAGGAGCAGCATTGCCAGGGCCAGTGCAAAGCCCTTTATCCCCTTCATGGGCATCACCGATGAACGCTAGGGGCTAAACCTATTTGAGGACTCCGACGGAACGAACGTTTCAGAGCGTTCCATTCCTCTCAAGCTCCCTTATATGGAGGGCTGTAACGCATATTCCTTCCACCACGTTCCTAAAATGCGGAATCTCTCCAAACTGGGCGTACAGACTCCCGTAGTTCGGGTGCCACGCATCGACCTGCTCACGCCCTCTGGCGGTGATGATGTACACCACCCAGCCCTTATCCTTGAGCATCTCAACGAGCCTCCACACGTTCGTCATGTCGTTTTCCTCGGCTATCTCAACGCCGTACTCGGCCTTGATTTTCTCGAAAAGTTCCGACATCTTTCTCACCGGGGAGGATTGGGACTGAGCGTTAAAAACCTTTGAGTGCCCTGAGGAGGAGCCTCACCGCGACCAGTATCAGAAGCCCTGAGAACAGTATCTTAAACCGCCTCGGCTGCAGCTTTGGAACCAGTCTGGCCCCCACGGCGGCCCCTATTATGAGGCCGGGGGAGAGCAGGAGCGCCGTTTGAAGGTCCACCTGCCCAAGTCCGATGTGGGTGGCCGTTCCCACCAGGGCCGTGAAGAACAGGGCGAGGCTGGACGTTCCGACCGCGTAGTTCACGGGGAGGCCCGCGAGGGTGTGGAAGAGGGGAACGTTCAGTACGCCCCCGCTGACCCCCAGAAGTCCGGAGGTTAGACCGGAGAGGGCACCGATCAGCGGAACCTTTCTATAGTTTATCCTCAAAGCCTCCCCGCGGTTTCTTACATCGCTTTTCCTGATGAAGATGTGGGCAACGTAGATTAGGAGAAGCCCGAATACTGCCTCCAGCACGTTTGAGTTCAGCATCCCCGAGAGGTACGCGCCTATCACCGCGGCCGGAATTGAAAAGGCCTCCTTCAGAAAGGCCACCCTGTAGAGAACCCTGCCGGCCCGGATGTGGGCGTAGGCGGAGGATAGGGAGCTTATCGTGATACAGGCGAGGCTGGTTCCGATAGCCACGTGAATGGGCAGTCCAAGGAACACCAGGGAGGGGACGATGAGGAACCCGCCCCCTACCCCGAAGAGGCCCGCTATCGTGCCTATGAGTGCACCGATTAAAACCGCCATCACCGGGTTAAGCATTCCGCATCGGCCCGGTATCCCCCGGAGGGTTTATATAATTTAGCCGGAGGATTACAACTTCAGCCAAAAAATTTTTAAACTTCAGAACCGTAGAAATCTGGATGAAGATGGGATGGAAAAAGTACTGGCTGATGGTGCTTCTCGTCTTTGTGATAACCCAACCAGGCTCGATAACCTTCGCCAACTGGGACGCGCCCTACGGCTTTTACAAGGACCTCTCGGTCTGGCTCAGCTCCGCGGCGGGGGGATTGCTGCTGGTGCTTGCCTACGGCCTGTACGAGTGGGGAAGGAAAAAACTTGGCTCGGCGAATCTCCTTCTCTCCGCCGTTGTCCTGGTCCTGACCGTGGTGGTTGGTTATAGCGCGGAACTTGCCATCGGCGGGGAGATGGGCTACGGCAGCGGGAACATAGTGCTTTTCGTAATCGGTGGGTTCCTTGGGTTCATCTTGTCCGTAATGCTACTCTTGATCTCGTTACCATACGTCCCGACGGGAGATTTCTACTACCCCTACGATCGGCCGCTGGTGATCGCGTGGCTGGTTCTAATCGCGGTGGCGGCACTCATTGGAGCGTCCTATGCCATGGAAAGGAGGAAAGAAAAGCTCACGGAACCGGAAGGCCAAGACCCTTCAGGATCATCCTCAGAGCCAGGAGAGCCATGACGACCGCGAAGGCCCTCTTAAGACTGCTCGCCCTCGTCCTCTTCGCTATCCTCGCACCGAGCTGAGCGCCGATTATCAGTCCCGGCACGAGGAGGACGAGCCACTGCGTCTCCACGTTGCCCATGGCGTAGTGCTTGAGCGCTCCAGCGGTTGCTGTGAACACTATCGCAAAGCTTGAAGTCGCCACCGCGTAGTGTATGGGGAGGCCGAGGTACGTCAGGAAGGGCACGTTGATTATTCCCCCGCCGACGCCGAGGAGACCGCTGGCGATTCCCGCGAAGAAACCTCCAATCGGCACCAGCCTGTAGTTGACCCCCACTTCCTCAAGTTTGACCTCACCCGGCTCGGCCGTCTTCTTTCTGTATATCCTGACAGCGACTACTACAAGGGCGAGACCGAAGATGACCTTCAGCTGGGCGGCACTTATGAAGCTCGTGAGCCACGCACCGATGTAGGCACCGATTACGGCCGTTGAGGCAAGCAGGAGGCCGACCTTGTAGTGTATCCTCTTCTGCCTTGAGTACGCTATCGCCGAGCTGAGGGAGGTGAATACAACTGCCGCGCTTGATGTGCCCACCGCGTGGTGTATCTCGACGCCGAGGAAGTTCAGCGTCGGAACTATCAGGAATCCACCTCCAAGACCAAAGAGCGCCGCAAGGATGCCGATGAATACTCCGACTGCGAAGTAGCCGACGTATTTGAGCAAGGAATCACCTCCGTCATTGATTGAACACTCACAGTTCGAAGGCTATCGCCTCTATAAGCTTTATCAGTGCCTCAAGGTCGGCCAGATGGAGGGTCTCCACCTCGCTGTGGAGGTACCTCATCGGAACGCTCAAAGCGAGAACCTCACTCTTGCCCTGGAAGACTGACGCGTCCGTTCCGCCGCCGGTTACGCCAATCTGGAGGGGAATCCCGTTCCTCGACGCTATTTCCGCGACCTTTCTGGCGAGCCTCCTCGTGTAGATGGCCGAGTTGTCCACTGCCCTTATCACCGCTCCTCCGCCGAGGCGGACGTCACCCGTTAGCTCGCCACAGCAGGCAAAGGAATCGACGGCGAAGGCGTATCTCGGAGTGTAACGCTCCGCCAAAAAGCGGGCGCCCTTGAGGCCAATCTCCTCCTGCACGGTGAAGGCGAAAATCCACTTCCCATCCAAGTCGTGGTCAACCAGATCCTTTATCGCCTCCACGAGGGCAACGACCCCAAAGCGGTCATCGAGGGAGCGGGTGGAGACGTAGCGGCCGTTGAGAACCGCAAAGTGCTTCTTGAAGACCGCGTAGTCGAGCACCTTAACGCCGAGCTCTTCAGCCTCCTCCCGGCTTTCAGCCCCGATGTCTATGGCGAGCTTGCTCCATGGAACGGTGTCGAACTTCCGTTCAAGGTTGAGGTGCACCGGAAGGGCGCCAATGACGCCGTCGAGCCTCCCGCTCTCGGTTATCACGTCGAGGTGTCTGCCGTAGAGCAACCTGTCGTCTATGCCGCCGATTTTCCTGAAGGTCAGCTTTCCGTCGGGCCTTATGCCCGTCACGAGAAGCCCTATCTCGTCCATGTGGGCCATGAAGATGGCCTTTAGCTCGCCCTCGCCGAGCTCGACGACGAGGTTTCCAATCGTGTCAACCGTGTAGTCGGCGTAGGGCTCAAGCCACTCCTCTATCTTTTCCCTGACCTTTTCCTCGTAGCCGGAAATCCCCGGAACCCGGGTGATTTCCCTCAGTTCATCAACGAGCATCACAACCACCTCAGAGCATCCTAACCTTCTCGGGCGGACGTATCTTGAGAACCTCCCTGTTCACGAGCGTCTCCGGAACCTCACCCCTAAGAACAGCCAGGAGGTTCCTAACGGCCTGGAAGCCCATGTCCTCCATGGCTTCTCTCGAAAGGCCCGCGTAGTGGGGCGTTAGAACCGTCTCCCACTCATGTTTGAAAAGCTCGTGCTCCTGCACTGGCTCGTTCTCGAATACATCCGTCGCGTACCCCTTCAGTTTCCCTTCCTTGAGGGATTTCATGATGGCGTTCTCATCAACCAGGCTCCCGCGGCCAATATTGACGAGGTATTTGCCTTCGAGGAGCTTGAGCCTTTCCTCGTTGATGATGTGGTGGGTCTGCGGTGTGGATGGTAGGGCCAAAATCACGATATCGCTCTCCCTCAGGACGTCGTCGAGGGGGAGGTACCTGGCACCGGCCTCCTCCTCTATATCGGGCTTCCGCGAGCGGGACCAGTAGAGTATCTCCGTCCCCATCGCCTTCATTCTCCGGGCTATGGCCTTTCCTATCGCCCCCATGCCGAGGATTCCGACCCTTTTGCCGTAGAGGGTCTCTATCTCCTTGAAACCACCCCACACCGTCCTGTGGGAGTCCCAGTTTCCTGAGCGGATAAACCTGTCGGCGTAGGCTATCTTCCTGAGGAGTGCTATGGTCAGGCCAACGGCGAACTCGGCAACGGCCTCGCTGAGAACTCCCGCCACCTTGGTCACGTATATCCCCTTCCTCGTTGCCGTCTCAACGTCAACGTGGTCGTAGCCGGCGGAATGACAGCTGATGACCTTTAACCGCTCGGCACTCTCGATGACTTCGCGCGGAAACCTGTTCAGCGGGGAGATTATGACGCCATCAAACTCGCCTATCTTTTCTTTGAGCTCATCGACGCTTGGATACAGGATGAATTCAACGTCCGCGTATTTCCTGAGCTCCTCAACGGGCTTGCTCTTCATCTTGAAGAGAACGGCCACCCTAGGCCTCATGGTATCACCTTAAGATGCTTATCGAAACGACCCTAATAAGGTTTTGCATGGAATTCGTCAAAAAGCCGAGCCGACACCGGGAAAACTTAAAAACTTTTTCGGTTTCTCCCTCTAGGTGGTGCAGATGAGTAAGGTCGAGCGGAAGAAATGGAGCGAGAATTTCAGCGAGTGGTACAACGAGCTTATCGAGATCGCTGGAATTCAGGACAAGCGCTATCCTGTCAAGGGAATGAACATCTGGCTGCCCTACGGCCTCAAGATAATGAGAAACATCGAACGCTTCGTCCATTCCGAGATGGAGAGAACGGGCCACGATGAGGTTCTGTTCCCGGCGCTCATCCCTGAAACCGAGTTCCAGAAGGAGGCCGAGCATATAGCCGGCTTCGAGGGCGAGGTCTTCTGGGTCACCCACGCTGGCCACGACCCGCTCGATATCAGGCTGATCCTCAGACCGACGAGCGAGACCGCTATGTACTCGATGTTCTCGCTCTGGATACGCTCTCACGCTGACCTTCCCTTCAAAGTTTATCAGATTGTCAACACCTACCGCTACGAAACGAAGCATACAAGGCCCCTCATCCGCGTCCGTGAGATAAGCAGGTTCTTTGAGGCCCACACGGCCCACGACAGCTACGAGGACGCCGAGAGGCAGATAAAGGAGGACCTCGAGATATTTGACGGCCTCGCGAGGTTCCTTGCGATACCGTACATAATCTCCAAGAGACCCGACTGGGACAAGTTCCCCGGCGCTTACTACTCCCTCGGCGCCGAGGTCATGATGCCCGACGGCAGGACGCTGCAGATTGGAACCATGCACAATTACCGCCAGAACTTTGCGAAGGCATACAACATCCAGTACGAGACCGAAACCGGCGACCACGAGTTCGTCCACCAGACGACGTTCGGAATGAGCGAGCGCCTTTTGGCAGCGGTCATAGCCATACACGGCGACGACAGGGGAATGGTTCTGCCCCCCACGATAGCCCCCATACAGGTCGTAATCGTGCCGATTCCCAAGAAGGATGCCGAGGCTGACGTCTTCGCCTACGCCCGTGAGATAGCGGAGGAGCTGAGGGCGGCGGGAATAAGGGTTCACATTGACGAGCGCGACATAAGGCCCGGCAGGAAGTTCTACGACTGGGAGCTCAAGGGGGTTCCCCTCCGCGTGGAAGTCGGTCCGAGGGACGTTGAAGGCAAGAAAGCGGTCCTTGCGAGGCGCGATACCCTTGAGAAGCTCGTGGTGGAGCGCGAGGACATAGTTGAGGAGGTCAGGAAGACCCTTGACGCGATCCACGAGAACCTTCACAAACGTGCCGGGGAGTTCCTTGAGAGCCACATAAAGCGCGTCGGGACCATAGAGGAGGCCAGGGCAGTCTTTGAGGACAGACGCGGCATTGTTGAGATTCCCTGGTGCGGCGAGGAGAGCTGCGGTCTCGAGATGGAGGAAGCCCTCGACGCCAAGATGCTCGGAACTCCCTATCCGGAGGAGAAGGCCAAAGCCCCCGAAGGCAAGAAGTGTCCCGTCTGCGGCAGGGAGGCCAGGTTCATAGCGAGGTTCGCGAGAACCTACTGAACCCTGACTCTCTTTTTTCAATTGATTCTGTAGGGATAATGGTAATGAAAAGAGAAAAGATCATGCATTCCGGGCCTCGAGCCCCTTGAGGGCATCTTCAAGGAGCGAAATGGCATCCCTGAGGGTAACGTATGCCTTTCTCATGTGAACGATGAACGGGAGCCAGGCTATGTTCTTGGATTCGAGAGGGTTGCCGTAGGACAGGGCAACCTTGTATTCGGCACTGGCGTTCTCGTAGAGCTGCATTACTGTCTGAAGGGTGGTGTTGTCGATGCCGGCGCTGACGCTCTCATTGTAGAGCCTGTGGAATTTGGACTCCCCTCCGATGTAGAGGTAGTACCACAGCTTCGTCTGCGTTATTATACTGGCCCTCGGGTCCTGGGGCTTCGCCGCGGTTGCAGCCCCCGCAAAGGGGACCATCATAATCATCAAAATGGCAAAGAGTGCAGCAACTCTCTTCATGGTTCCACCTCCGTCAAATGTATTCATCGAGCGGCATTTTTAAATTCTTCCCTCCCCCAACGTTTAAAAAACGGGCATCGAACGAACCACCATGATACTTGGAATCCACGACGGTCACGACGCTGGTGCAGTGCTGATAGACGGCGGAAGGATATTCGCGGTAAACGAGGAGAGACTGAACAGGATCAAGAAGTACCGCGGCTTTCCAAGGATGAGCGTGGCGAAAGTCCTCGAAATGGCTGGGGCATCGCCGGAGGACGTTGAGGCCATAGCGGTCGCTGGCATATTCAGGAAGCAAAAACGCCTTCTGGAGCTTGAGGAGAACCTCAGGAGAATATTCGGAGCAGACTTCAAGAAGAAAGTCATCTTCGTCGAGCATCACCTGGCCCACTCCGCGGGTGCATACCACACCGCAGGCTGGCGTGAGGCGATAGCGCTGAGCATAGACGCCGCGGGAGACGGGCTAAGCTCTTCGATATACGTGGCGAGAGATGGGGAAATGATCAGGATCGCACAGAGCACCTACATCGACTCCCTCGGAGATTTCTACGCCTCCGTTACCGAGCTTTTAGGATTCAAGCCCATGCGGCACGAGGGCAAGGTCATGAGCCTGGCGGCATACGGGAAACCAGCTTACGACCTGAGCTCAATAATAGAGCTCAACGGGCTGAGCTTCGACAACCATCTCGGAGTAATCGGGGTCGAAGCGACTAGGAAGCTCGCAGAGCTCTTTGATTACCCCCTCAGACACGCCAGGGAGATCGCCCTCCAGATGAAGCGCGGAAAGCTTGAGGGTAAGCTTCAGAAAAAGGCCACAGAGATAGCCGCCAGCGCTCAGGCACACCTGGAAAGGCTGATCGAAGAGCTCGGCCTCGGACTCAGAGGGCAGGAACTTCCCGTTGCCTACGCAGGTGGAGTTGCCCAAAACGTCAAGGCCAACGCTGTGCTGAGGCACATCGTCGGGGACGATAACCTGTGGGTCTTTCCGGCGATGGACGACGGCGGTCTGGCCTTCGGCGCCGCGGTTTTTGTGAAAGCCCAGTTCGAGAGGCTCGACGGGAAGTGGAGGCCCTCCAAACTGGAGCACATTTATCTTGGCCCATCCTACGGAAGGGAAGAAGTTGAAGAGTTCCTGAAGATGGAGGGCGTTGAGTTTGAGGAGGTGGATGACGTCCCGGGCCTCGTCGCGGACGCCCTCGTTGAGGGCAAGCTGGCCGGATTCTTCCAGGGGGCAATGGAGTTCGGACCGAGGGCCCTAGGCAACCGCTCAATTTTGGCGGACCCGAGGAACGAGGAGGTCAAAGAGAGGCTCAACGTTGCCCTGAAGCGCGACGTCTTCCAGCCCTTCGCGCCTTCCCTGCTGTGGGAGAAGGCCAGGGAGTACCTCGAAGACCTGAACGGCTTGCCAAACGAGTTCATGACCATGAGCTACACGGCGAGTGAGGGGTTCAGAGAAGCCGCTCCCGCCGTTGTTCACGTGGACGGGACGACCAGGCCTCAGGCCGTAAGGAAGGAAACCAATCCAGCTTATTACGACGTAATCAAAGCCTTCGAGCGGAAGACGGGCCTGGGCGCGGTGCTGAACACGAGCTTCAACATGCACGGCGAGCCGATAGTCTGCTCTCCAGAGGACGCGCTGAGAACCTTCAGAGCGGCGGGGTTGGACGTCTTTGTGGTAGAGGGGTTCGCAGTTTGGAAGGAGAGCAGGCCTTGAGCTATTGTCTTTTCCTCCTAAAAACCCTCTACCTTCAGGTGGGGGATTAGTCCCCTTGAACATGCTTGAGTAGTTGAAGCGCGAGTATCTGACCGAGTTCCTCTCCGCCCCGAAGGGCGAAGCTTTCAAAGGAAGCAAGGTACGGAAGGACTGAAGAAAGAAGGCCGCCTCGTCTGGGATTTGGGAGACTTCGAAACCTTTATAAATGAGAAAACGTACTCTAAAGTATGATACTCACGAGTAAGTTTATTGACAGGGAGCGGGAGCTTGAGTTCTTGAGGGATAGATACAGTTCTGGGGGTGCAGAGCTGATAATTCTCTACGGGCGGAGGAGGATAGGTAAGACCTACCTCCTTCAGCGGTTCCTCTCGGAGGTCGGTGGACTTTACCTTCTCGCCGAGGAGAGCGAGACCGTTCTCGAGGACTTTTCAGAGAAACTGGCCGACTACTTCAACGATCCGGTGCTGAGGGAGAACCCGTTGAGGAACTGGAGGGCTTTCTTTGCATATCTCTCTGAAAAAAGCTCGGAAAGGCTAGTGGTTGTCATAGACGAGGTTCAGTACGTGGCCAAGGCCCACAGGGAGTTCCTCAGCGTCCTCCAGAAGTACTGGGACACGAGTCTTTCAAAAACGAAGATAATGCTAATCCTCTGCGGCTCTCTTGTTTCGTTCATGGAGGGGATCCTCTCGGCAAAATCGCCGGTGTACGGCAGAAGAACCGGTGCATGGAAGGTTGAGGAGATGGACTTCTTCAGCGCGAGGAAGTTTCACCAGATAAGCCTTGAGGAGGCAATCCATGTTTACGCCGTCTTCGGCGGTGTTCCCCAGTACTGGGCCGACTACAACCCCAGTATGGGCTTTTGGGAGAACATCAGAAGGCTGCTCCTCTCCAGGGGGGCCAAGTACTACGACGAGCCGAAATACCTCCTCCGCGAGGAGCTGAGGGACGTCTCGCGCTACTTCTCAATTCTCAGGGCGATAGCTCTCGGCTACAACCGCTTCAGCCAGATAGCCGATAAGGCGCGGATTGAAAAGAACTCCCTCGGCAAATACCTCGGCGTTCTTCAGGGGATGGGCTACGTAACTGAGGAGTTCCCAGTTACCGGTGGGAGGAGGGGAATCTACAGGATAAGCGACAACCTCTTCGCCTTCTGGTTCCGTTTCGTTTACCCCCTTCGGGGCGAGATCGAGATGGGCCTCGACGTCGTTGAGGACATCAAGGCGGACTTCAACCGCTACCTCGGCTTCGTCTTCGAGAAAGTCGCCGAGCAGTTTCTGGTCGGGCTCAACAGGGTTGGAAGCCTTCCGTTCAGGTTCACCAGGATTGGAAGATGGTGGCACAAGAGCCAAGAAATCGACCTGCTTGCTCTGAACGAGCGTGAGAAGAGGGCCCTTTTCATCGAGGTTAAGTGGAAGGAGCTGAGCGAGAGGGAAGCGGAGGGGATTCTTAGAGACCTTGAAAGAAAGGCCGAGCTTGTTGGGCTCGACGGGTGGGAGAAAGGCTATGGGCTTGTTGCGAGGAAGGCCGATGAAAAGGAGAACCTGAGGAGCAGGGGTTGGCTTGTGTGGGATCTGGAGGATTTTGAAATGCTCAATCTGGAGGATTAACGCCCGGAAGGAGATAATCCCAGGTGAAACATAGAGGTCTACCGGGATGGTCTCGGAGAACTGAATTGAGGGTCTCTCCATCCAACAATCATGTTCCCCAACGTCCCTATTTGCACTTCGATGAACATCTTTTCGTTGAGGTAAAGTTATAAACATTGCCTCTAAGGAAGAGCGGTGATGCTCATGGCGCTGAGCGACAGGTTGGAACTCGTCAACCCTTCTGAGATTAGAAAGCTCTTTGACCTCGCCCAGGGTGTTGAAGGCCTGATCTCCCTCGGAATCGGTGAGCCGGACTTTGACACGCCGGAGCACATAAAGGAGTACGCCAAGGAGGCATTAGACAGGGGAATGACGCATTACAGCCCGAACGCGGGAATCATGATGCTCCGCGAGGCCATATCCGAGAAGCTCAGGGAGCAGAACGGCATCGAGGCCGACCCCAGGAGCGAGATAATGATTCTCGTGGGTGCCAACCAGGCTTTTATTCTGGGTCTCGCCGCGTTCCTCAAAGAGGGCGAGGAAGTCCTCATTCCGAGCCCGATGTTCGTCAGCTATGCCCCGGCCGTCCTCCTGGCGGGCGGAAGGCCCGTCGAGGTGCCAACCTACGAGGAGAACGAATTCAGGCTGAGCGTGGACGACCTTGAGAAACATGTGAGCGAGAAGACCCGCGCGCTCATCATCAACAGCCCCAACAACCCCACCGGCGCGGTTCTCACCAGGAAGGACGTCGAGGAGATAGCGGACTTCGCGGTGGAGCACGACCTGATGGTTTTTAGCGACGAGGTCTACGAGCACTTCGTCTACGACGGGGCAAAGAACCACAGCATGGCCTCCCTCGACGGCATGTTCGAGAGAACTATAACGGTAAACGGCTTCTCCAAGACCTTCGCCATGACCGGCTGGCGCCTCGGCTTTGTTGCAGCCCCCTCATGGATAATCGAGAAGATGGCGCGCTTCCAGATGTACAACGCCACCTGTCCGGTCACGTTCGCCCAGTACGCCGCCGCCAAGGCCCTGGGGGACGAGCGCAGCTGGAAGGCCGTCGAGGAGATGAGGCAGGAGTACGACCGCAGAAGGAACCTCGTATGGAAGCGCCTGAACGAGATGGGACTTCCAACGGTCAAGCCCAAGGGTGCCTTCTACATCTTCCCGCGCATTAGGGACACCGGCCTGACCAGCAAAGAGTTCAGCGAACTGATGCTCAAGGAGGCAAGGGTCGCGGTCGTCCCGGGAAGCGCATTCGGAAACGCCGGCGAGGGCTACATCAGGATAAGCTACGCGACGGCCTACGAGCAGCTTGAGGAAGCCATGGACAGGATGGAGACGGTGCTGAGGGAGAAGGGACTGGTCTGAGGCCTAAAGCCTCTCCAGCTCCACACCATCCACCCTCTTCTTTTCCGCATCATAGTCCACAACGGCGTAGTACCCCCTGAAGAGGGGACCGGGATTCACGATCACTGTTCCGCCGATTCTATCGACGCTCCTCGCCTCGTGGATGTGGCCGGTGAGAACGAGCGGGGGTTCTTTCCTCTCTATAAACCCCCTCAGCGCTGGACTTCCCACGTGGAGGCCCGAATGAACGCGGTCTGCATTCGTATCTTTTGGGGGCACGTGGGAGAGTATCACGTCCCCGTCGCGGTAGTTCCGCTCCAGAATCCCCCCAATTTCGTCCTCAGTGAGCTCCCAGAACGTGCGGAACGGTGTTATGTTTGAGCCGCCGATTCCAACTATGCCAACTTCACCAACCTCAACCCGTCTGTTGTGGGCAGTTATGCCCAACTCCGTCAGGAACTCCGGAACGTCCCTGCCGTCGCAGTTTCCGTGTACCGCCACCACGGGAACTCCCAGCTCAAGCAGTGGTTCCAGAACTTCCCTGGCCTTATCAGAGCCGCTAAAATGTGTGAGGTCTCCGGCCACGAGGAAAGCGTCAAATTTCTCGCCCTCCAGTATTTCGGCGAGCTGGCGGGCCCTTTTGGAGTTTCCATGGATGTCGGTGACGGCTATCACCCTCACTCCTCATCCCTCCAGCCGCAGGTATGGCAGCACCTCGTCATACACACCGCTCCAGTCAACGATTCCAACCCTCCTTTTGATTCCACCCTCAATGAGCTCGATTATCTCATCCACGACCTCATCCGGAGTCTTTCCCGTCGTGTCGACTTCCAGGACGTTCCCATTTTCCTCAAGGGCCTCGACCAGGATGACGTCCACCAGCTCCGCCTCAACGTTCTCGGCGAGCTTCTCCTTTGAGTAGCCCCGTTCCATCAATCTCTCAGCAACGAGCTTGGGATTGGCGCGAAGGACTATTACGACGTCCGCCGGTACAAAGTGACTGAGGTGGCCGTCTATCACAACATCCTGGCCATGAAACTCCCGCAACATGGCTTCAGCCAGCTCATCAACATCTATCTCCAGCTCCTCGCCCACCATCTCGCCGATACCATTTTCTCTGGCGAATTCTTTAACACCCACGTATTCGTAGCCAAGCTTCTTGCTGAGGAGCCTCGATACAGTGGTCTTTCCGACCCCCGGCGTTCCGGTTACCACTATTATCATCCCCTCTTCACCGGGTGCGAGATACGCGCTGGGGCTTATATCCTTGTCTTCCGTCGATTGACGAATGTACATGTAGCATTTATCGAAAACCTTATAAGGGCCAGGAGCGCCTAAGAGTTTAGGTGATATCTATGGAGAAGTTGAAATCCACCCTGCTTCAGAAGAGGCTTGAGGTTGTCAAGAAGAGGAAGGAACTCCTCGCCCTTGAGGAGGCCCGCCTCGTGAGGATGGCCCGCCAGAAGAAGGCTGCCGCTTCCCAGCTCGCAAAAGTCAAGAAAGAGAAGGTCGCCCTTGCCCTCGAAGAGGCAAAACTCATAAGGGTCCTCAAGCAGAACGGCTACCCTGCCGTCTGAGGTTTCTTCCAAAACTTTTAAACTCCCAACCGAATCTCGGGCTTAGAAAAACCTGGAAAGAGAAAGGGGATCAGAAGACGTTGAGCTGGTCGTCGAGAATCATCTTCTGTATCTTCGTTATGTCGGCGAGCCAGGCGTCGGCTATCTCGTAGGCCGGCTTCTGGATGGTCTCGAGGCCGTAGCCCTTCTTCGGGATTATCTGGACGCTCGCGACGAGCGGCTCGTCGATGGGCTTGCCTATCTGGCTGAGTATCCTGACGTAGACCTCCTCGACACCCTCAACCTGCTCGGCTATGTCACTGGCAATGAGCATTGAGAGGAGGTTGTAAATCTTTCCGACGTGGCTGACCGGGTTCTTTCCGGCCGCGGCCTCCATGCTCATGTGCCTGTTCGGGGTGATGAGGCCGTTAACGCGGTTGCCCCTTCCAACGCTACCGTCGTCGCCTGCCTCAGCGCTGGTTCCGGTGACGGTGATGTAGTAGATTCCCTTCTCGGGGTCGTCTGCGGTGTTCACGTAGATGTTGACCTTTCTCTCGGTGTGGGCTTCGGCGACGCCCTTGGCGGCCTCATAGATGGCCTCCTTGACGGCCATGTACTCGTCCGGGTCGGCAACCTCGCTGTCCACCATGGCAGCCGCGATGGTGATGTCTATCTCGTCGCCCTTTCTGAGTCCCATGACCTTGATGTCCTCACCAACCGCCGGGTACTTCCTCTTAAACTCGTCGCTGTTGAGGAGCCTCTCGGTCTCGTAAACTATCCTCTCGGTCTCGCTGAGCGGGGCGTAGCCAACGCCGAAGCTGGTATCGTTGGCGAGCGGGATCGGGGTTTCCTTGGCCTTGTTGAAGACACCGACGAGGTCAACGCTTCCCTGGCCGATGCGGGAGTCGATGATGACGTGGTTCTCAAGGTCGAGGTGCCTGACGGCCTTCCTGAGGTACTCGCGGGCGGCTTTAATGGCAACCTCGTGAACCGGGAAGAGCTCGCGGTCAACGATCTCAACGGCCCTTCCTGAGAGAAGGATGTATATCGGCTTGATGACCTCACCGCCGCCGAAGCGCGGGTAGGCCTTTCCACCAACGACCTCCACCTGGTCCGTGTTGTGGTGGAGGATGATGCCGTACCTCTTCACGTACTCCCTGCTGAGCGCCCTGCTGACGGCTTCGGCTATGCCGTCGGCAATGCTGTCCGGGTGTCCTATACCCTTCCTCTCAACGAGCTCGACCCTCTGCATCTCGACGGGGGTCCTCATAAGCTCCTCAACAACTATGTTCCTGACCTTCTCAGCCATGAGCGTCACCTCTCAGGGTTTGTATGGTCGGGTCTGTGCATCAGTTTATATACTTTTCGGCATGAATTCGGGAGTCGAATATTCCTGTCAGTTATTTATTCCGAAACCCTTAAAATTTCCCCTGAAAATCATTCGCATGAGCATCCGACGACGCCCGGCGGCCCGGTCCCGGGAGCGTTCGGGCAGCAATGAGCGGGTGCGACGATGCCGGGCGGACAGGGCTCGCCCTCCGGGCCACCGGAGGACGCCGTCCGGCCGCCGATGAGGGATGGGGATGGGTCGAGCCCACATTTTTAACCCCTTTGTCGGACTTCTTCCGGTGAGATCATGGAGCTGAAGGAAATAATAGCCGAGATTAGGGAGGTTCTCGATGAGAAGGATTCGCTCAGGGAGGAGGCGCTGAGGCTAACGAGGGAGATAGTCCGGATGAGCGGGGATACGATAAAAGCCCTGCACAGGGGGGAGGTTGAGGAGGCGGAGAAACGGCTGAGACTCGTCCGTGAGAAGGTCGAGGAGCTGAGGAGGAAGCTGAAGGACCATCCCGACCTTTACCACGCCGGCTACGTCCAGAGCGCCCACCAGGAGTTCGTTGAGGCCAGCCTGTTCTTCGCGTACATGACCGGGGAGGACTATCCCTCGCCGGGAAGGCTGGGCGTGCCCCACGCCGACTACGCCCTCGGTATTGGGGACTTCATCGGTGAGCTCAGGAGACACTTCCTGCTGCTCCTCCTCGACGGTAACCTCGAAGAGGCGGAGAGAACCTACCGCACCATGGAGAAGACCTACGAGGAGCTGATGACGCTGGAGTATCCAAAGGGGCTCGTGAACGTAAGGGGAAAGCAGGACCAGGCAAGGAACATCCTTGAAAGGACCCTCGAGGACCTCATGAGGGCAAAGCTGAGCAGGAGTCTGGAGATAAAGCTCGACCTCGCGGCAGGGGCGCTGGAAAAACGGGAAGACGGGGCAAACAGATGAAACAATTACATAAAAACATAATTCGGTGATTATGTGGTTACCGAATTGCAGAAAAAACTCGAGCGGATCGCCGCGGCCCAGGTGAAACTAGCCGGAAGGGTCGTGGAGAGAACCGTTGATTCCGGCAGTGTACGGGTCGTCGGCGCCGTGGACGTGTCGTACAGGAAAAACCTGGCAAGGGCAGCCCTGGTTCTCTGCACCTTCCCGGACTGCGAGGTTCTGGGATCAAAAACGGCCGTGGTTGATGTCACGTTCCCGTACATTCCCACATATTTTTTCCTGAGAGAAACCAGGCCGGTTCTCATGGTGCTCCAGGGTGAGGAATTCGATGTTCTCCTCGTCGAAGGACACGGAAGGGCGCACCCGCGTGGCTACGGACTGGCCTCCCACATCGGTCTGCTGGTCGGACGGCCAACCATAGGCGTTGCCAAGGGGCCCCTGAGGGGTGCGCCGGAAGGCTCATTCAGACGGATGGGAAAAGCTTATGTAAGCGTCGGCCATTTAATCGACTTGGAATCCGCGGTGAGAATCATCGAGCCGCTGCTTGAGGGGGGTTATCCCAAACCGCTCAGGCTCGCCGACAGACTGTCGAAGAGGGAAACGCTATGAAGAGGATAAAGTTGCTCATCCTGCTGGCCAGAAGGGGGGCTATTGGAGAGAAGGTCAAGGTGACACTGAGGGATCTGGGCGATGAGCTCGGGGTTTCCCCACAGTCCGTTCTGAGGCTCCTCGAGGACATGGAGGAGGAGGGATTCATAGAAAAGTCCGTCGAGGGGAAGAAAACCTACGTCGAGATAAGCCCCAACGGCCTGGCCTTTCTGGAGGAACTCTGCGATGCCATATCGGGCGTCCTTTACAACGGCGTTATAATCGGCGAGGTCATCTCTGGAATAGGGGAGGGGGCGTATTACGTGAGGCAGTACTCCCGGTTAATCGAGGAGTACCTGGGCTTCAAGCCGTACCCTGGAACGCTGAATATCCGCGTTATCTTCCCAAGGACTGTATTCGATGCCCTCTGCGGCGTCAGGCCGGTCATCCTTCCGGGATTCGTAAAGGATGGGAGGACCTTCGGGGACGTCAAAGCATACCGGGTTAGGATAGGGGACGCCGAGGGTGCAATAGTTATCCCCTCGCGGACGGTCCATCCACCGAAGATAGCGGAAATAGTGGCTCCTATCTACCTCAGGGAGAAGCTGAACCTTCAGGACGGCTCAAAGATAACGATAAAGGTCGTGAAATCATGAACCTGCGGGATGTAAATTGGAGGTCGCTCCTTGCCTGGGCGGGGGTGGGTTCGTTCATAGGCTTTGCGGTAGCGGTGGCCATGTACTCGCCCAGGGCTGGAAACGAGGGGTTCGTGTATCTGATATACATCGGCCTGCTCGCGGGAGCCCTGCTGGGCCTCAGGTACCCCGTTAACGTCAGGGCCTCCGCCTACGCGTTCCCCATGGGGTTCCTGGCCACTTCCCTGCTGGCGGGTCTGTGGACGGTAAGGGACGTAGGCCCCTCCGGGGCGTACGCGTTCATAGCCGTCGTCATGGCGGTCATGATGATCGTGGGGCCCTCCAGCTACCTGGACATGTTCCTCGTCCCGCTTGGCTACTTCGGCGGCTTCGCCGTGGCAATGCTGGCCTTCAAGGGGTACGAACCCCTCCAGGGCACCGAGGGGGCCGTTGCGAGCCTGTTCGTCGTCGGGGTCATGGGGGCAGTGCTGGCCTTCTTCGCGGTATTTGCGAGGTGGGCCTTCGAGGTGGCGAGGAGTCTTCCCAGGAGGTAACTTTTAAATACGTCCACCGACAACCTATTCCGGTGATTAAAATGGTGATGCGCCTCTCAAAGCTCTACGGAAAGCAGATATACAACACCAAGGGCTACTACGTCGGCTACGTCGACGAGATTCTGATCGATGTTGACAGGGGCCAGGGAAAGGTGCTGGCCCTTGGACTGCCGGGTGAAAAGGTCGGCGTGCCCTACAACAGGGTTACCGCGATAGGTGATATAATACTCGTAAAGGCAAAAGAAGAGTGATCAGCCTTCTTTAACTTTTAGCGCCTCCAGGAACTTCTCCGTTATGGCCTCCTCCGCCAGCCTGAGGAGCGAGCCCTTGTCCTTGGCGAGCTTGAAGATTCCAAGGGGGATTCTCGCCCCTCCCGACTGGGAGTGGCCGCCGCCGCTGCCTATGTCGCCGAAGGCCTCCCTGAGGACCGCCCCGATGTTCACCCTGACGTCGCGAGTCCTGGCGGAAATCTCTATTCTGTCGTCCACTATGCCAAAGACGAGGACCGTGGTTATGCCCTCCAGGCGGAGGAGGAAGTCGGCTGACTCCGCTATGGCGTCGCGGTTGGTGATGAATCCCACGTTGCTGACGACAACGTTCTTGTAGATGCGCCTGTTCATTATTGCCTTTGCAAGTATCTCCGCCGTCTCGGTGCTTATGTCCGGGTGCTCTATCTTGTCAAGGAGCTCGTAGTCCACCTTGCCTGCCAGGAACTCGATGGCCTTGAGGTCGATGTGGCTCAGCTTGGAGAACTTCTTGGTGTCGATATAAATGCCGTAGAAGAGGGCAGTGGCCATGAGGGGGGACAGGGAGATGTTGAGCATTCTGAGGTACTCGGCGAGGATCGCGGCGGAGGAGTGAACATCGGGCCGTATGTCGAGGAAAGCGTCCTCCGGGATGAGCTCCTGAAGGTGCTGGAGTATCTGGTGGTGGTCGATGAGTATCTTTATCTTCTTGTAATCGGACTGATCAAGCGTCGTGAGGTTGCCGTTGGGCTGGCAGTCCACGAGGGCTATGAACGGGTAGCGCTTCAGCTCGTAGGAACCCCTGGAGACCTTCCTGAGATCAATGCCGAGAAGGTTCACGAAGGCCCTGTTCTCATGGTGGGCTATCTCGCCGCCGTAGACTATCTGGGTCTTGAAGCCGAGGGTCTGGGCTATGACGCTCAGGGCGGTCGCACTGGCTATTGCGTCCGGGTCGGGGTTGTCGTGCATGACTATCAAGAGGGAATCCGCCTGATTCCGGAGCTCCTTGAGCTTCCTGACGAGGAGGTTAGCGTTTTTCCGCTCGCCGATCCTCTCGACCGTCCTGATGAGGGCATCCTTCAAGGCGTTCCTGGGCGTGACGGCGTAGTCGACCTTAACCTCCGCCTCGTACTCCTCGTTTATCTGGGAAACGAGGTCATCGAGGCCAACATCATCGGGAAGAACCGTAACGATAGGCACGTCTTTGTTGTTGGTCCTTATCACGTAGACGGTTTTTCTGATTACATCAACGTTCATGGTGGTGATTATGACGAGTTCGGCTTTGTCGACGCCGGCCTTCAGGAGGGTGGCGGTGTATGAGAAGTCCCCATTGATGACATGGAAACCGCTCTCCTCGAGGGCCTTGGCGCGGATCTCATCCTTCTCTATCACAGCCACCTCAAACTCTCCCCTGAGTGACTCGGCTATCGCGCGGCCGATTGCCCCGCCTCCCAGTACCAGCACCCGCATGTTCCCCACCTTTTTGCACAATAATGTTTAAATACAAGCGTCAATATACTAGGACGGTGAATTCCTCCTGGGAGTTTTTTGGCTGAAGGATATATATAGCTAATGGTGATGAATATGCAGCTGCCAGACAAGGGGCCACTCATGGAAAACGCGGTAGCAACCTCTGCGGAGGAGCTGGGAGCGCTCGTTCAGCGGGCGCTTTCCGGGGGCAACGGGGCTTTTCTGAAGATATTCGCCAGGGGCACCGGGGGTAAATACTACATCACCGTCCTCATTGACAGATCAAAGGTGCTCGCGGCGGAGTGTCTCGTGGTTGACACGAAGCAGAATCTATCCGGAGAGGAAGCAATCAGGGTGCTGAACTCACTCATTGGAAAACCCATGGTTGTTGACGTTTATGCCCTTGACGAACTCGAGCTCAAACTGTCCGTGGCGGATAACGTCGATGTCTACGCTCAAACCCCAAAAATCCCGCTGGACGAGCTTTTCAAGGTTCCCGGCGAAGGGCCTCCCGCAGAACCCGTAAAGAAGGAAAAACCCATTGAGACGAAGGCAGCAATGGCAGCAACGGCCGGAGCGGCGGTGACCTCCCAGGCCGCTCCAGAGCCACAGCCCCTGGCCGTGGAGGCAGAGAAGCCCAGACCCGCCCAGACCCCCGCCGGAAAGCCCGAGGTTGTGATCAACCTGACCGGTGGGAGCATACCTGAGAGGGCCTTCCAGGTCTACGCGGAGGACCTCCTCAAGGAGGCCAAGAGGATAAAGGGCCTCACGATAAACAGAATAGAGTTTGACGCCAACGTGGGAGAGGGCGTTGTCTATCTCAATGTCCACATCCACGGGAACTCCACCGGCGATTCAAGGGACATAGAGGTGGCGGAGAAGAGGATGCTCCACGCCGTCAGCAAGTACGCGCCGGTTCTCCTCAGGGAGGCCGAGACAAAGCCGATAATCAGGGATGTGGGCATAATCATCGACGGACAGGAGCTCAAGCCCCAGGAGATAGTGGACAGGGACAAGAAGAAGACCGGCAACGTCACAAAGGACGGAAAAATTTCACTGTCGGTTCTCGAGAACGTGTGGCCGTACTTCAGCGCCTACGCAAGGACCGTTGTGGCTGAGATAGAGAGTGCGGGGATAAAGATAGACAAGGCCCACTTCGATATCAGGGGAAGGAAGGAGTTTGAGATAAACCTCTCCCTCGTCGTCGAGACGGGCATGGCCAGGGACTCCGTTTACAGGGTGATCAGGGATATCCTGAGCAGGCACGCGAAGGAGCTCGGAAGGAGCCTGAAACGCTACATAACCGTCCACAACATAGAAGTTGAAACCGTATCAAAGGCCAACGTGCCTGGAGCAACGGCCACGTCCACAGCCGTTGGAAGCGGCAAGGCAGCAGAGATACTGGCGAAGAAAGAGCTTATTGAAAAGGAGGTTGAGCAGCTTCTGAAGCAGGCGGGAATAGACGAACTCTCCGCACTCACAGAGGAGAAGAAGAAGGAAAGCGAGGAGACGATGCTCAGGAGCCGCATAGAGCCGGCAGTTGAGACCCTTAAGAACAGAATCCACGCGGAGCTTAAGCTCGTCCCGCGCGTCACGTTCAAGTGGCTCAAGCTCAACCATGAGATAAGAAGCTCCACAGTCTACGTTGATATCGAGGCCAGCTTCCTCCGAGAAAACGTTGGAGGTCTTTTCGGCTCGTTCTCCGGAGTTTCCGACGAGAAAATAAAGAAGGACATAGCGGCAACAATTCAGAGGGTCATCAAGGACGTGTCCAGGGAGTACGGAATTGCACTCAACCTGCGGAAATTGAACGTGGTCATCCGCTGATTCTTTTTTCTCTTTTTTCTATTGCATTTTCAAATCAGCACTCAAGATCGTCATCATCCTTGCGTCAGCACTGCCGAGATCATCATCCGCTCCAATTTCGCGGGAGATTTAATAACGTTGCTGGCATTTCGTCGAGCATCTAAACGTTAAGCTTTTAAGCTAACTGTGCAACCCAATCAACATGGACGCTCTAATCCTTGGAGTTCTGGCGGCGCTGGCATCGGCTTTCTCGTGGGCGACATCAACGATACTGATAAAGGCAGGAATGAGGGACAAGAGCCCGGTGACGGCCAACATATTCCGCCTCTACGCCGTCTCAGTGATGTTCGTTGCCATATTCCTCGCCAACGGCACCTTCTCGAAGGTCGCCGAGCTGTCGCCGAAGCTGCTCGCGGTGGCCTTCGTCTCCGGCGCTTTTGGCTTCGTTATAGGCGACTACTTCTACCTCAACGCCCTCAAGATGATGGGTGTCTCTAGAACAGTCCCCATAACCTCCACCTACCCGCTGTGGACCATACTGTGGGCCTTTCTCTTCCTTGGAAGGGAAGTGAGCGCCCAGATAATCGTGGGCGCTGCCCTGGTGGTTTCGGCCATAGTGGTGGTGAGGAAGGCGGAGGAGGAAGAGGAGATAAACCCCAAGGGCTTCCTCTTCGCGATCCTTGCCCCAATCTCCTGGAGCTTCGCGATACTCACCATGGACTGGCTCACCGGCTACGTGGACGTGCTCACGCTCGCGGGGATAAGAATGATGTTCGCGGCCTTAGCCGTGTCGCTGTTCCTGCCGAGGTACGCGGGTGAGCTGAGGAGGATAACCCTCCGGGAAGCGCTCCTCCTGACCGGCGCCGCGGCCACGGGCCTGCTCCTCGGCCAGTACCTCTTCGTCTACTCGATAAACCTCGTCGGCTCCCAGATATCGGCCCCGGTTTCGGCCATAAACCCCATAATAGCATCCACCCTGGCGATATTAATCCTCAAGGAGCCGCCCAACAGGAAGATACTTGAAGGACTGATTCTGGCCGTGCTGGGGGTCATACTAATCTCCACCGGCTGAGGCTCAGGTTTTTAAGGTGGTCGGCCATAAAGCCAATCGCCGACAGTGAGGGGACAGTTCGTCTCCTCATGGGCTCGGTCAACCCGCCTCCGCGAGGTACTCGGGTTCCGTGAGCGGAGCGTGCTCACGCCGAGCCCACAGGGCCGGGAGCATCCACCCGCGCGAGCGAATGAACGCGGGCCTCTGTACCCGGCCCACAATTCGACGCACTTCTGAGGAAGGCTTATAACCGGAAGGGCGGGATTTAGTTTTTGAGAGCCGACATAACCGGTGGTTATTTATGGTGATAATTCCCCGACCGATAGAACCACAGGAGATAAGGCGAATTCGCAAGGAGCTCGGAATAACCCAGGAGGAACTCGCGGAGAAAGCAGGGGTTACGCAGGCTTACATCGCCAAACTGGAGACAGGGAAGGTGGACCCTCGACTCTCAACCTTCAACCGAATCCTCCAGGCCCTGCTCGAGTGCAAGAGGGCCCAGCTGACGGCGAGGGACGTGATGTCATCTCCGGTTCTCTCAGTCAAGCCCTACGAGAAGGTCGAGAAGGTCATCAAGCTGATGAACGAGCACAACATATCCCAGATTCCGGTTATAGCGGGCAACAAGGTCGTCGGCTCCGTTACGGAGAGAACCCTCGTCAGACAGAGCCTTGAGTACGAGGACATCTATGACCACAAGGTCATGGAGGTAATGGAGGAGCCCTTCCCGATAGTGAACGAGGACGAGGACCTGGAGGTCGTCAAGTACCTCCTGGAAGAGCACCCCGCTGTTCTCGTCCAGAACAGGGAGGGCAGGATAACCGGCATCATCACAAGGGTGGACATATTCCGGATAGGGAAGGGGCGCGACTGAGTTCCCCGCCCGGCAGTCCTTTGCATTCCCCTCTTCTAACCTCCGTGGCAAAAATATCCAACAAGTTTATATACCCCCGGCCCAACCATCAGTGGACAAATAATCCAGGTGGTTGGAATGAAAAAGACCGCGGTTTTGCTCATGGCCCTGCTCATCGGAGCGGTCGTGGCGTCCGGATGCCTGGGCGGTGGAACGACCGAAACGGGCACCACGACGGTCCCCGAAACATCAAGCTCATCGGGTACTGTACAGACCACCACAAACTCACAGACCCCGACTGAAACCACGCAGACGGAGACCCCTCACTACCCAATCACCGTTGTTGACTTTGCCAACAGAACCCTCACAATTGAGAAACCCCCCGAGCGCGTCGTGACGCTGGCCCCGAGCATCACGGAGGACCTCTACTACCTCGGTCTCTTTGACAGAGTCGTCGGGGTTACGGACTTCGATGATTTTCCGCCGGGAGTTGCCAACGTCACCCGCGTGGGCGGCTACGGCCAGTACGCCAACCTCGAAGTGATAGCATCGCTCAACCCCGACCTGATACTGGTGGACAGTTACTCCATGACGATCCTCGAAGACCTCCAGAAGATAGCCCCAGTTCTCGTGGTTGATCCACACAGCATCGACGACATCCCAAGGGCCCTTGACCTCCTGGGAGCAGTTTTCAACGCGGAGGAGGGCGCCAGGAAGGCGACGGCAGAGTTCGAAGCAAAGATAAACACGATAAGCTCCACCGTTAAGGATGAACCCCGTGTGAGCGTTTTCTACGTGGTCTGGAACAGCCCGCTCATGACCGCCGGCGGCGGAACCTTCATCAGCGACGTCATAGAACTGGCCGGCGGAGAGAACATCTTCAACGATACGACCGGCTGGCCGACCGTGAGTCCGGAGCAGGTCATAGAGAGGAACCCCGACGTGGTGCTCCTCACCCCGCACTGCGGCATGAGCGTCCAGGACGTTTACAGCGGCCCCCTCGCGAGCATAAAGGCCGCCCAAGATGGAAAAGTTTACGTCATCGAGAACGAGAACGACCTCATCCACCCGAGCCCCCGCGTTGTCCTTGGGCTCGAGGCGGTTGCGAGGCTCCTGCACCCGGACGCCTTTAAAGTGGGCTACCCGCTCACGGTCACAGACTTCGCGGGGAGAACCGTCACGATCGACGACGAACCGGAGAGGATAGTCACCCTCGCTCCCAGCATAACGGAGAGCCTTTTCTACATAGGCGCGGGCGACAAGGTCATCGGGGTTACCGACTACGACGACTTCCCGCCGGCGGTTAAGAACATCACCCGGATAGGCGGCTACGGAAAGTACGCGAACCTCGAGGCCATAGCCGCACTGGAGCCGGACCTGATCCTGGTGGACGGATTCTCCATGGATATAATGGAGAGCCTGGAGAGGATAGCCCCCGTCGTTGTGGTGGACCCCAGGAACATCACCGCGATCTACAACGCCCTTGAGCTCCTTGGGAAGATAACCAACCGCGAGGAAGGGGCCAGGGCAGCGGTGGCGGACATGCAAGCAACGGTCGGCTACGTCACCTCAACTGTAGCGGGACAGTCAAAGCCAAGGACATTCTTCCTCCTGAGCTACTACAACGGCTACTGGACGGCCGGAGCAGGAACCTTCGTCAACGACCTCATAACCCTCGCCGGCGGTGAAAACATCTTCAACGACGTCAACGGTTGGGGGGCGGCGAGCGAGGAGCAGATAATAGCCAGGAATCCGGAGGTCATAATAATCTCGCCCAACGCGGGAATAAAGCCCGATGACCTCTGCTCCGGTCCACTCGCGGAAGTCGATGCGGTGAAGAACGGAAGGGTCTACGTCCTCAGCGACGAGAACCTGGTCGTGAGGCCCGGGCCGAGGATAGTGCACGGGCTGGAGGAAATAGCCGGGTACCTGCACCCCGACGTCTTTAACCTTCAGCCCCAGCCCCTGGCCTGCAACGCAACGGTCGAGACCGGGGGCTGAACCGCCCACTTTTCTTCTTTGTCCCTGAATGCCATAACACATTCCCGAGGTAACCGTTTTATACTCGAATGGACATAACACCAACGGTGATACCATGCGGGCGATAGAATCGCTCGACTCGATTAAATTCGACGAACTGCTTGAGAGGCTCGAAGATATGGGGAACAAGCTCCTTCTCGTTAGGGCGTCCGGGGAGAGGATTCTCCTCCACGGGGGTGGCAGGATCGTGAAGAAATACACCGAACCTCCTGAGGAGCTGAGAAACGTCGAGATAGTAGAACTGGACAAGTTCGAGTTTCTCGACCACCTCCAGGGAGAGGCGGAATCCCGGGGCACTCCGACGGCAGTGGAGTTTTCATATTCCCTCGACGCCCCGAGCGACGTCTACCTGCGCCTCGAGGAAGCCCTCCTCAAGGCGGTGTCAAAGGCCTACAAGACCCTCGGTGTCGCCGTTGGACGGGTCGAGCTGAAGGCTTCCGTGAGGTATGGCGCAACCGGTAGGGACATACTCCTCGTTAGGGGGAACGTGGAGGCGTTCTCGGCCGGTGAAGTGGAAAAAACCGGGCTGGCGCGGGTTCTGTCAGAGATCATATCCCGGGAGACCGGCTTCGACACCAGGGTTGTGATAATGGAGTTTAGCCTGACCAGAACCCCGGGAAAACCCGTGCTGAAGGTGCCCGCACCGCGGACTCACGTCAGGGGAGGAAGGGTTCTCGAGGTGCCACTCGGTGGAAAGGACACCGCGGCGATAAACAGGGAGAAGGTGGAGGCGGAGGTCGAGAGAATACTCCGCGAGGCGGGGATAGGAGAGCTCGCCGGAAAGCTCAAGGAGAGCGGTGGAAAGGGCGTTTCGGCAAGGGCGCTGGAAGCGTTCCTTCTGGAGAGGCTTTCCGATGCTGAGGAGGTAAAAGTGAATTGGGTCCGGGTCTCTCCGGCAGGAAACGGTGAATTCAAGGTCGCCATTGGGGCCTCCAGGAGGTCAAAGTCAAGGAGCGACGTTGAAATAGCCGAGATGATTGGGAAAAGCATAGTGGCCGCTGAAAGGGAGGGCAGGGCCAGGGGGCTGGCTTTTAAGGTTTCCTCGGCGTTCCTGGTGCTGGAGGAGGACATCTATTAGGGTTCAATAACGTTAAAAGCTCCCTTCCCTATTTTCCCACGGTGGGAGCATGGAGAGGAAGACGTTCTACAGGATTCTGCTGGTCATCGTGCTCGTCCTGACCGTCGTTTATACTATGGGAATAATGGGCGTCATACCGTTCCAGTGGAGCTACTACATCACCATCTTCATGATAATCCTGTTCTTTTACCTGAAGCTGGATAAGATGTCGAGGGGATAACCAGATACATGCTCAAACCGGTGACTTTTCTCTTTCGCAGGCCTCACCCCCTCAGGACGGGGAGGAGGTCAGAGGCTCTCAAAAGAGAAAGTAACATTAAGAACGGAGCGTTAGAATAGGCACATCATGTTCTTCTGAGATCGAGCGAGCTTTTCCCTGGCCCCAGTGATTACATCCCCAATAAACGGAGAACCATCTCTAACTTCTATATAGCCGCGTTTTTTGGCATTTTTTATAAGTTCATCAGCCTTTTTATTTCTGGCAATGAGTATCGTCCAGCCCGGTTTCGTCTCAACGACTCCAGCGGAGATATCACTCCAGCCACCAGTGTAATCCGTGCATACCAAACAGCCAACTTGGAGATACCGATAAATTTCCCTGATCGAGAGTCTCAGAACTCCTCCGGGATGATGAACCTCTATAACGTCTCCTCTGAGAACTATATCCCTCACATCTCGTCCCTTTATACCATGATTCATGTGCAGGTAGTTTATGAAGGTCTCAAAGGCAAAGGTGCCCATGCAGAACAGGCTTATGATGTATTCAATTCTCTCACCGAAGTCCGTCTCCAGCATTGGAAAGTCCCTCATCTGACCAAAGAACTGTGCCTGACAGGGCAAACAGACCACAGCGACTTGATTGAGGTTATTTTCTTCTATTTTTGTCTTTATCCGGGATGCAAAGGGCACAATGCTCCATTTATTGCCTACCGTTGCCAGGAGTTCTTTCCTGCTTCTTGCGACCACAGCTTTGCCCTCAAGTCCGTTGGTTCTCTTTGCAGTGACAACACCGTCTATAAGGCCCTCGTCAAGGGCATAGTTCAAGATGGCAGTCACCGCACCACCGCTTGCCACTTTTGTGTTGAGGACCTCCCCATCAGTCGCCCTGGCAAGGTAAATGTTGAGTACGTGTCCTACAAAGGAGTCAGCGACGTTGATCATCAGAACCACCTCCAAGTGTTAAAATCTGGGTGGCCCGGGGACATCGAATATAGCACGTCCCGCACCGTATGCACCTTTCCTGGACGAGATTTGGCCGTTTATCTACCAGCTTGAGGGCATGGGTGGGACAGGATAGTTCGCACGCCCCGCAGCCGATGCAGAGGCCGGTAAGTACTACATCATCCAAAAGGTCAAAACCGCTTAGTTTCTTTATACCCCCGCAAATTCTAAAAAGCTCCAGTCTTCGTTCGTCTTCATGGAGATAAAATCTGAAAAAGGACTGGAGCATCAGCGGCGCTGGGGGGCAGCCCGGAATGGAGTAATCAACCTTTATAATGCTGTTTATTGGCTGAAAGCTCCTGTGGTCCGGTCGGGGGTCTTGACCACCACGACAGAAGCGCAGGATTCCGCCGAATGCGGCACACGAACCGTAGGCAACGACAACATCGGAGATTTCCCGGATATATTTGAGTTTATCAAGTATCTCCCTTTCGTTCACGCACACACCCCCGGTGATGACCGCAACGTTGTAACCGTCCGATTGGGGGTACCTGTCCACCATATATGGAGTGTCCAGTTTGACGATATCCTTGATTTCAGGATATGCACGCACAATGCTCACACTGCATCCTGCACATCCACCAAAATCCCTGTGGAGAACATCAATCCTTTCCATGGTCTCACCGCCTTAGCCTGGCAACGTGTGTTGTACATGGGATGCATGGATCATAAAGCCTCACAACGGCCTCAGCAGCCTCAACACTCAACCCCTTTACGGATTCTTCCATGACGGGGATATTGAACATCGTAGGGACAACTATCCTCGAATAGAGTGTCCTTCCCTCCTCTCCAAGTTCAACAATATGCACCAAAGTTCCCCGCGGGGCTTCGTAGACACCGACGCCCTTACCCGGTCCAAAAACAATGTTCTGGTTCCTGAATGGTTCCTTCATATCAAGGGAATCCAGGATACTGCTCAATCTATGGAGTGCAATGCTGACGTCATCAACCCTCGCAGTGTGGAGGTCGTAGAGCGTCGAATAGCTCTTTTCCCGATAGGTACTCAACCTGGCCCTAGGGCCAACTTCAACGGGTTTCCCCTTGTACATCGCTATCATGGTAGTCGATTCCTTGGAACTGGGGTTATCTTTCCGGAATTCGTAGTAGGGAATCAGCTTTATCTTACGAACATCGATGTTGAATCTATCGCCGTAGAAGAGTCCACTGGATAGATACCGGTTATCGAGTTTCTTTTCCCTCAACTCCATCGCAACATCGGTTTGAATGTCCTCGTCAACCAGCAGGTGTGCCAGCTCATTCCACGAGCGGAGCGTCTTGGGTAGTCTGGCCTTGAGGTTATTGAATACGCTCCACTTGGGGACGGGGTTTATGCCTCCAACCGTGAGATTGGGTGGGTGGGTCATTGCCCCCCCGAGTTTTAGCAGAAAGTCGCCGATTTTTGTGTGAAAATCAATCAGCATGAGGATTAACTTCTCCCGCTCTTCAGGCACTACCAAGTCAGGGACCACCATGAGGAATTCGAGTAGATGACTCTGAATCCTGTTGATGAGCCCAAGTGCCTCCCTCAGGAGCACTCCATTTTTAGGAGGCTTTACTCCAATTGCATTTTCTATGGCCTCCGCTGCAGCTATTCCATGGGAGGCGTGGCATAGGCCGCATATTCTCATGACAGCCTCCACAACGAAGAATGGGCTCTTCCCGATGACCATTTTTTCAAATCCCCTGACTGGGGCGGTGGATATAAAAAGGGCGTCCTGGACTTCTCCCCCCTCCTCGTACATTACAAGTTTTGCATCCCCGGATACCCGACAGACTTTGCCGAGTTCAATTTCCCCCAAAATGATCTCCCCCGATTTTCTTCTCAATTCGACCTGCAAACAAGCTAATAAAAAGATTTTTTGAACCAAAGGTTAAAAATAAAATACTCATGAAGCAAATAGAATATAAATTAAATCACAAAGGGCAGAAGAAAGCGTCTCCTTACCCTCTGCCGATAGGGTAAAGTGAATCACGGTATATAGACGCTATTCTCTCCCGGGTAGCCTCCACTGGGGCCATGGAAAGGAGCAGGTCAAGGCTCGGGGTCGTCATGGCCAGCTGTGTTAGCCTGTCAACATCCGCCTCAGTGAACCCAACATCCGCGAGCTTTTCAGTGATGCCGATGCTGAAGAGCCACTCCTCCACCCTCCTGGCGACGAGTTCCACCTCTCCCGGAACACCTTTGGCCTCGGGGACGAGCGGCCTGTACACCTCGGCAAGTACCTTCGCGGTGGCAGGGTAGATGTGCCGGATTACCGCCGGAAGGAGCATTGCAAGGCCAAGGCCGTGGGGCAGGTCCGGCTTGACTGCGCTCAATGGGTGCTCAAGGGCGTGCGTAAAGTGAAGCAGACCGTTGTCGAAGCTTATTCCAGCTATAGCAGAGGCGTAGAGCAGGGCATACCTGGCCTGCAGGTTGTCAGGATGATTGAGAGCCTCCGGGAGATAGTTAAATATCAGCCTCGCAGCCTCTTTGGCGAGAAGTATTGAATATGGATTGGCTACCTTGGTTGTGGCAGCTTCGGTGATGTGATTGAGTGCATCGATGGTCACGTACAGGGTCTGCTCCGGAGGAAGCTTTGTTGTTAGTGCTGGGTCATCGATTGCGTAAAGGGGGTAGATGCAGTCGTAAGCTATGGCCGGTTTGTACTCCTTCTCAGGAATCGAAGCCACTGCGAACCTGTCAACCTCGGTTCCGGTTCCATGGGTTGTGTTTATCGCTATTATTGGCTTGGCCTTTGCCGGGGTAAACCTGAACTCGTAGAGGTCTCTGGCGGTCTTGTCCGGGTACTCCAGCAGAATCGCAACGCTCTTGGCACTATCGATAGGGCTGCCGCCACCTATGCCTATGACAGCCTGAGCCCCGAACTCTCTTCCCATCTCAGCCGCCTCGTCGATCATGTCAACCGTTGGGTTGGCCCTCACCCTGTCGTAATGAACATACTCAACGCCATTTTCCTCGAGGGCAGGCCTGACAACGTCCCATGCGCCGCACTTCTTGTAGGAACTCTTTCCAGTAACGAGGATAACCTTGTCCACGCCCTTCCCCTTAAGCTCCCGGACAATATCGTTAAATTTGTGTATGGCGCATAAACCAAAGTAGTTGGTTGTTTTGCACCTCATCTCGAAGACTTGGTTTATCGAAACGTGGGATTCCCACACCATCGCAGACCCTCCAAATGTACTCATTCGTATATAGTAGAAGCCCAATAAAAGGTTTTTTTGGACCAAATGTATACAACCACAAGTTTGTAACTTGAGGTGTGATATTTGAATCCATACTCGCAATATTCGAACGTTTAATCAGAATAAACACTTATAAATGTTACGACAATGTTGTCAGAAAGATGTTTTGTTTTCTCAACCCATAATGGGTAAATTATGGTGTTTAATTAAACAAATTAAAAACAGACCGCTAAAGCATTCTCCCCACCCCCTCCAAGTTCATGGAGGATATCCTTTCCCTTGCTATCTTCTCCGCGGTTCTTCTCATTATTCTGTCCTCAATCTCCTCAGATTCGCCGAAGAATATTGCCTCGGCGGGGCACATTTCCCCGCACGCTGGCTCCATGCCCTCGGCCCTCCTCGCGGCGCACATGTCGCACTTGGTCACCACACGGATTCTGACGTTGAAGCTCGGAACTCCAAACGGGCAGACGGCAAGGCACATCAGGCAGCCTATGCACTTCCCGGGGTCTATTATCACCGCCCCCTCGTGGTCCTTATATATCGCTCCAACGGGACATATCTCAAGGCAAGGGGCCCTCTCACAGTGGCGGCAGTTTATCGGCACCGGAAGGCCCGAAACAGTGTAGTATATCCTTATGTTGGGCTTTCCATCGTGGATAAAATCACACACCCCCTGGCAGGTTTCACAGCCAATGCAGAGGCTGTAATCAACGTGGAGTATCTTCTTTGCCACATCACTCACCCCCCATCATCCACATGTGCATGCTTCTCGCGGCGTAGAGACCATCTTTAACAGCCTGTCCTACTTTCGACGGGCCCGTGACGACGTCTCCCGCGGCAAATATGCCCTCAACGCTCGTCATGTGTCTCCCATCCACGACCACTCTGCCCTTTTTGTCCCTGGCTATCTCCACGCCCTCTCCGGCAGGCGGTGTGGGGGTCTGTCCCACGGCAAATATAACGTAGTCAACCTCCAGCCTGAACTCCGAGCCTTCAACAGGTACTGGCCTCCTTCTCCCGCTCGCATCGGGCTCACCAAGCTCCATCCTGACCATCTCGACGGCCCTTACTTTTCCATCTCCTATGATTCTGACGGGCATGGTTTTTTCGAGCCACTTAACCCCCCTCTGGATGAGCTGATGTATCTCATACGGGCCGGCGGGGGCTTCCTTTATGCTTCTCCGATAGCTGAGGTATACCTCATCAGCCCCAAGGAGAACGCTCTCAAGGGCCGCGTCCACCGCCGTGTGTCCCGCACCAACAACGAGGATTTTCTTGCTCTCAGGATGTATTATGTCCGTCCACTCCATGTGTCCGAGCTTAGCGCTCTTTATTCTGAACAGGTATTCCAGCGCGGGATACACCCCTTGAAGTTCGGCGCCCTCAAGTTCAGGTGTCCATGGCTCCCATGCCCCCGTGGCTATCAGCACCGCGTCGTAATTCTCCTTAAGCTCCGCTATGTGCACGGTCTTCTCAACGAACTCGTCTCCTGCCTCATGTCCACACTCACCGCAGACCACCTTGGTCCTGGGGAAAAACTTGACCTCGAAGAGATCCTTGAGCTCACCACAGCCCTCTCTAACGCGGTATATCGGAATCCTGAATTCAGGGATTCCAAAGAGCATCAAACCCCCAGGCTCGGGGAGCTTGTCGTAGACGTGCACCTCGTGTCCCTGGCAGACGAGGTAACCTGCAGCGCTTAAGCCGGCAGGACCGGCCCCCACTATGGCCACCTTCTTTCCGCTAGGCTCTGGCCGGGACTTGCACAGAAATGCAAACCGCATTCCGCTCATCTTTCCACCTCCATAACATCAATAAGCCTTAGGTTCCATACTGTCGGGTAGGCACCTTTCATCTCTACAATCCTCTTGAGTGTCCTGGAAATCATCCCCTCCGGGTCGTAAAGAACTCGAAAGTCACCAAATACCTCGGGATGGAGGTTGTGGAGGGAATTTGCCGGCACCACAATCACGTCCAGTCCCTCCCACTTTTCGGCGGCATCGGCGAGTAGCTCCGCCTTGTCCCCCTCTTTCAAAACCACAAGCCATGTCTCGCCCAGGAGTGCAATCCCGAGCAGGTTTTCACCGTAGTGCCTTCTGAACTCTCCAATCATCTACTTCACCCCCGCGATGAGCGCAGCCCGTATGTAACCCTCCACGTCCTTCAGCTGGGCCACGGCAGGGTTCACAACTCTATCGACCAGAATTGGGGAGAGTACCCCGAGAACCAGGCACGCAAGGGCGAGCGTCACAAGTACCGCCACCATCGAACGTGATTCATGGACCTCCCCCTCCCCATCCGGCTTTTTGATCCATAGCCAGTAAAGCATCCTCATATAGCTCACCAGAGCAAATAGACTTGATAACAGAAGTACTGCAACGAGAACGGGGCTTTTCTCTACGTAGGCCCTGTAAAGCAAAAGTTTGCTGAAGAAAACGTTTGTAGGAGGCAATCCCACAAGGCTCATCGTGGCTATCGCCAGGCTCACCGTAGTGAAGGGCATACTTTTTCCAAGCCCCTTTAGCTCATTCAGCTTCCTGCTTCCCGCCGTATGGATGAAGACCCCTACCGCGAGGAAGAGGAGAGCTTTCGCTATCGCGTGGTTTACCATGTGAAACACTGCGCCGGCGGTTCCGGCCTCGCTGTTCACTCCCACGGCCATCGCCAGGTAGCCCATGTTGAGTATTGTTGAGTAGGCTACTATTCTCTTGACATCGTCCTGAACGGTCATTGCGATGGATGATAAAAGGGCAGAGACCGCCCCGAGAATGAGGAGTAGCGTGCACATGATATCGCCAATATGAGAAACTTCCGGGACATAAGTCAGGCTGAGGAATCTCATAAACCCATAAATTCCGGCGTTGACCACCAGGCCAGACAGTACGGCTGAGACAGGACTTGGAGCCGCGGAATGGGCCCCTGGAAGCCAGAAATGGTTCGGCATTATCGCGGCCTTTATCGTGAAAGCCCACGTTATCAGCGCCATTGAAATGGCGAGGATGGGAACAGTGCTGTTCAAGGGTGTTGATATTGGGAATCCAATTCCGTGCAACTTCGCAGAGATGTCCGCAAAGTTCACTGTGCCAAGCCCCCGGTAGATCAGCACCAGGGCAAGGAAGTAGAGAGTCGTTCCTATGGAGCTTATTATCGCGTACCTGAGGCCAGAGTAAGCGGGATAGCCGTCCTCCGTGTAGAACATCACGAGGCCGTATGATGCTATCGCCGTCACTTCGAGCATCACAAACAGATTGAACGCGTCCCCCGTCATGAATATCCCGAGGAGACCCGCCTCAAGGCCAAGGTAAAGGGTGTAGAACCACTCCACACCGTCCTCACGACCCAGGTAGCGGACCGAGTAGACCGCCGTGAGGAACATCAGTGAGGCCGTTACGAGCACCATAACCGCCCCGAACCTGTCCACCTCATAGATTACACCGACCGGCACCTTCCAGCCGCCGAAGGAATAGGTTAACGGGAGCTCAGAGGAATAGACATCCCTGAAGAGTTCAACCCCCATCACGAGCGTTGTTCCGGTAATGAGTAGGGCGTAGCCAGAGATAAAGCGCCTACTCTTAATTATGGTGGAGAGTATGGGGAGTATGAAAGCGAAGGCCATTGGAATCGCGGGCAGTATTAATGGATTCATGCTCCTCCCCCCTCGAAGATTTTCTTCGCGTTTTCCTCAAACTCTTCGAGGATTTCCTCCCTGCGTTTTTCAGGGTCCGATGTGGAGACGCTTATCCAGTTCACGTACACACAATGATCGTCCATGTGGACTGTCACGGTCCCGGGGGTATTGGTGATTGAAGCGGCAACGAGGAAACGGGCGTATTCGTCTCCCAGGTTCAGGGGCACTTTAACGATACCCGGCCTGACATCCCCACTGAGTATCCTCCTGATGACGTCGGCGTGGGCCTTCGCCTCGATTACCGTGATGTACCTGAGAAAGTAGAGCGCAAAGCGGGCCCATCTCGCCGGGTTCAGGGCCTTGCCGGGGTTACTAACGAGGTGCTTCCCGAAGAGCAGTCCTGCCGCAAAGGCAGTTATCGCACCGGTGATTATGTCGTAAGCTGTTATCGAGCCAGTTATGATGATGTAGGTTACGAACGCCGCAATCATCACAGGGACAGACCTCATTCCTCCCACCCCGCAAGCTTCCGGACATCAACCGTCCCGTATTTCCTCTGGATGTGTATCACACCATAGGCCATGAGGACGGTAACCGCAAGGCCGATAACTATCGCAGTTATCGTCAGCGCCTGAGGGAACGGATCAACGCCTCTCTCCACGAGCTTCGTCACACCTTCACTCGAGTACTCAGTTAAAACCGGAGGAAGGGGGTTTTTGACGTCCCTGTAACCGAGGAATATGACAAGGACGTTCACCATATCTGAGAACAGGGACAGGCAGAGCACCTTCTTAACGAGGTTTGGCCTAACCGCCACTCCGTAGAGCGCTATTAGCATGGTGGCTACCGTTGCCGTTATCACCAGAGACGCTGCGAGGCTCATTGCCATCCCTCCTCCGGATTCGCAAGGAGAAGAAAGATTATCGTAAACCCTGCCCCAACGGCTAAGAACTCGGCCAGATTATAGAGAAGCAGGCTTCCGCTCACGAGGAGTCCCCCCACCTTGACTGGATAAACGGGCAGGTTCTGCATAAAATGGAGTCCCCTCAGTAGGGGGTACACCGCGACGCACACTATGGTCAAGAGCCCCGCGGTTCTTATCCCAAGTGCCCGCGTCTTTGTTATCCCGTTCCTCTCAAGGGCCTTCTTGGAGAAGCCGACTATGATGAGCAGGGAACCGGCGGCGAGCATTGAACCCCCCTGGAAGCCGCCACCCGGGGTGAGGTGCCCGTGGAACGCCACCGAAGCAGACGCCACGAACGTGATGAAGGCCACGAGCTTGACCCCCGTTTTAACTACCTCTGTGAACCCTTCTCCCCGGGATTTCGGCCCGTTAAAGCTCCGGAACACCGAAACCGCACTTATTATGGCAAGAAAGAGCACTGCCGTCTCGAAGTACGTGTCAACGCCGCGGTAGTCCCACAGGATTGACGTGACAACTTCGGGCGAGCCGGCCGAACGTTCGCCGAGGTAGCTGTTCCCCAGGTAGAACTCACCAAGCGCCCCGACACCGACGATGCCTTCGACGTGGGGCTGTAGCAGGTATGCGGCGGAGAGTGTAATCAGCATGATCACCAGCATTCCAGCGATCCTCAATCACACCACCTCTTCCCGAGTTGTTTTGCTAACGAGAAACACCATCAGGCCCGTGGATAGAGCGACGGAAATGGCAACGTAGGCGAGTACTATGTCAGGTGCCATGAGGGTGTACGCTGCGAGGATTACGAGACCACCAAAGAGCCCGGTGTAGAGGATGGCCCTCAGCAGATCCCTCTCCGTGACCACAAGGTATGCGAGCCCAAGGCAACCGAGCAGGGCAAGGGCCGCAAGCTCAATCATCCCAATCCCCTCCAAGCTCGTCGTGCTCAATCTTCACCACCCCTGCCCTCTCAGCGGCGTAGGCAAGCGCATGGCTCCCAACGGATGTCGTTATCAACAGGGTGAACGCACTCAGGAAAGCCACCCCCGCCACGGAGAGCAGTCCCCTGTCGAGAGCAATGAGGCCCGCCCCGATGAAGGGGTAGAACTTTCCTCCCACCGTACCAACGGTTGCAGCATGGAGCCTTAGGTAGAAGTTTCTAAAGCGATGCATCCCGACGGCCCCAAATATATCACAGACTGCCCCTACGATGAGCAGTACAACCCCGACGAGCGAGAGTATCATACCCCCACCTCCCCTTTAACGAGGTACTTTGACGCGAACACGTCGAGCACGAACGCCCAGAGAACAAGGAAGAAGGCTCCCCCTGCGAGCAGGTTGTTTTCGTAGTACACCGCTACGAGGAGTGCAATCAATGCGACGTCAAGGCTTACACAATCTCCCGCGAGTATTGAATCGAGAACCGTGGGGCCCAGTAGCACCCTTATGAAATAGACTACCCCCGCAACTCCGTAGAGCGCCATCAGGACGGGAATTGTGTGCTCAAACATCAGGAACCCACCCCACCGTGATTTCTCCTTTCCTGAGGGCCTCCAGATGTTTTTCTACGATCCTCCTGTCCTCCCTGGGGAACGCTTCGATGTCAAGGACACCTTTCTCCAGCAGACTCGCGGTTTCGGGGCTTATCTCGCAGATTACCTCCTCAACCAGTGCACTGGACTCGAAGTGGTCCAGCACCCGGGAAACCTCATTTTGGAAGCCCAACGAGCGCCCTCTTCGCAGCAAGTATGCCCTCATAAGTTCTCACCACCTCAAGATAGTAGGAATAAAGCTTCTCAAGGCCATATCTGAGCCTAGAATCGCCCTCGTCATTTATGGTCTTCTCAACGAGTTTTTCCAACTCTTCTTTGCTTTCGGAGCTTTCAACGAGTTCCATAAAGCGTCTGAGCAGAGAGTAACCATCGAAATAGCCCAGCTCCTTCCTTATCCTTGCGCGGAGAAGGACCTCCACCCACGCGTTGAAGCTCTCCCTCGGGAGAACGAAGGTGCCCTCACTGAACCGCCTTCCCCTGACTTTTTTCTCCACGATGTTTTTGAGGAGCGCAACGCCGTAGAGGATTTCCTCTGGCCTCGGGGGGCATCCCGGGATGTAGAGGTGCACAGGCAGGAACTCTGAGGTTCCACCCTTCAGAGGGTATTCAAGGGACTCCCTGTACTCGCGCCTCAGGGCGTAGCTGTCGTGAAATATCCCTCCGGAACACGCACAGGTTCCTACGGCTATGACAATCCTCGGCTTTGGTGGCATGGCTTCGTAGGCCATCTTGGCCGCGTGGTATGCCTGCCTCGTTAAGGGTCCGGTGACCAGGAGGGCGTGGGCGTGCCTCGGCGTTGGGACGAGCTTTACTCCGAGCCTCTCTATGTCATAGTATGGGGTGAGCACGTCCAGTATCTCTATGTCGCAGCCGTTGCAGGCCCCGGTATTCACGTGGAAGACCCAAAGGGATTTCATCACGGCTCCACCTCCCCGAACTTGGTGGCATTGAGTACCGTCAGCTTCAGCTTGCACTCGGAACAGAGGGGGAGTTTTTCCCTCACCCTGTCAAAGTCAAGGATTCCCCTCGGAATCAGAGACAGTACCTTCTCCACCTGCCTTTCAGTGTAGCAGGTATACTTCCCGCAGCCCCTGCACCTGGCTAGCCTTAGCTCAACGACCTCCACGTGATCACTCCTGTCATCGGTGGCGGCCTCAAACTCCGCGGTGAGCCTGACCGCACCCGTCGGGCAGACTTCCTCGCAGCGGGCGCACCTTATGCACCTGCCCACGTCGAGCACTATCCTTCTCGTCCCGTTTTCGGGGTCGTCTATCCTCAGTATCGCGTTCGGCGGACAAGCGTTGGCGCAGGCACCGCAACCTATGCAGAGCACGGGGTCTATCCGGGGGATGCCCCTGTATTCCGGAGGAGCCTCTTCGGGCTCGAATGGGTACGCCTTGGTCACCGGCAAATTCCCACCCCCAGCCGCACCACCTTTGACTTTCCACTCTCGATATCAACCACCTGAACCCTCTCGGTGCAGGAGTAACACGGGTCGATGCTGGCTATAATCAAAGGTGCGTCCGCTATCGTGTAACCGACGAGCATGTCCGGCACAGTTTGCAGGTTGTTGTATGTGGCGGCCTTCACGCGCCAGCGGTAGATGGTATTTCTGTCCCCCGCCAGAATGTAGTGTACGTTCTCACCCCTGGGGGCCTCCACGGCTGAGATGCCTTCCGCTCCCTCCGGGATATCCCCAAAGTCCGCTAAGATGCCCCCGCCGGGCATCGCGTCGAGAATCTGCTCAATTAGTGAGATGCTCTGCCTTACCTCCTCTATCCTAACAGTGGCCCTCGCCAGAACGTCCCCTTCCTTCTCGACCGGAACTTCAAAGCTCAAATCCCTGTATGCAGCGTAGGGAAAGTCCCTCCTGACGTCGTAGTCCACACCAGACGCCCTTGCAACCGGCCCACACGCGTCCCAGGCCCGCGCCTTTTCTTTTGACAGCACTCCAACCCCTTCACATCTTTTGACGAACCCGCCGGAGGATAGGAGGAACTCCACAACATCGTTGAATTCCCTCTTCATTACATCGAGTTCCCTCTCCACAAGCTCCCTTCGGTAATCAAGGAGGTCTCTCCTCACGCCTCCAACGACAACGAGCCCGTAGGTCTTTCTGTTCCCGGTTAGCCTCTCAGCCAGCCACATGACCCTCTCCCTTATACGCCAGACTTCCATGAACGCGGTGTCAAAGCCCACAAGATGTGCCGCAACACCAACCCACAGGAGGTGGGAGTGGAGCCGTTCAAGTTCGAGAAGCAGTGTTCTGATGTACTCGGCCCTCTCAGGAACTTCTATTCCGGCGGCCTCCTCTATTGCCTGGGCGTAGGCCGTTGAGTGACAGAAACCACATATCCCGCAGATTCTCTCGGCTATGAAGCACACCTGGTTGTAGTTCAGCCTGCCCCTCGCGAGCTTTTCAATTCCCCGGTGGGAGTAGAAGCCCCTGTAATCGACGCCTACAATTTCCTCCCCCCTGACAAAGAGTCTGAAGTGCGCCGGCTCGTCGAGGGCGATGTGGTACGGCCCTATCGCGTGAACACTCGTGCCTTCGGGAGGTCGGGCGTAGGGATACTTCTTCTCGCCAGGTGGGCTTTCCGAGTACTTGAAGTCCTCCCTGAGGGGATAAACACCCTCCGGCCAGTCGTCGGGCAGTATCAACCTCCTCCGATCCGGCAGACCCTCCGCCTCAACGCCGAGAAGATCCTGAACTTCCCTCTCGAACCATAGAGCGCCCCTATGGAACTGGGCCACGCTCGGAAACACCGGCCTGTCCTCGGGGACGTATAGCCTCACGCCCAGGAGTTCTCCCTTTGAGGTATCCGCGAACCAGTACGTTATGCTGAATGCATCTTCGACCGCCCTTTCGTCAGTCCCAACCATTGTAAAGAGCCTTACATTCTGCCCAGCGAGAAGGGACCTAACCATATTCTGAAAGTCCTCTGGCCTCGCCATTATCGTGTACAGCACTTTTTTCTCGCCAAGAGTTCTCTTTTCAAGGATCGGTCCAAACCTGGCCTCAAACTCCTCTATCATATTACCACCCCATCCATCCAACGAGCAGGAAGAAAATTCCGAGGGTCACGGCCATGGCCCCATTTCTAACGGCCTGATCGATGCGGTAGCGGGCACTCATCGCCTCATACACGACCATTCCAAGGAAAAGGAGTGCAAACGCACCGCACTGGAACAGTAACACAGTACTACCGCTCACGAATGGAAGGACGAGCATTGACGCCAGCAACCATATCATGGCGAACCGCTTTATCTGGAACGCCCACAACATAATCGCAAACAGTCTTCCGCTGTACTCAGCAAGGGGACCACCGAGGAGCTCCGTTTCCGCTTCGGCTATGTCATACGGCACGAAACCAGCCTCAACGTACGTCAGATAAATCAGCAGAAGGTATGCGCCGAGTACTGATATTGAGGGTTTTAATGCTGACGCCATGCCCTCTATGGTTAAAGCACCGGTTTTCATCGCGAATATTCCAATAACAACCGCGAAAAGCGGTTTGAACACTATGGACATCGTGACCTCCCTGCCGGCACCGGCAGATGTGTAGGAGCTGGGAACGTTCAGAGCCCCCATCACGACAGCGGCTGAGAACATCGTGAAGACGTAGATAAAGGCTATGACGTCCCCTTCGAATCCGAAGGGTGCCTTTTCTCCAAAGGGCAGGAACAGGAGCATCCCTATGGCGCTCGCAAAGGCGATGTAGGGGGCCAGTCTGAATGTCAGGGAATCCACTGGGGAGTTACATTCTATCCTCAAAAAGCTCAGCAGGTCGTACCAGCTCTGGACAATCGATGGGCCGACACGCTTCTGAATCACTGCTCGGACCTTTCTTGCAACCCCATCAATGAAAGGAACCATCAGAGGCACGATGATTGGGGCGGCGTCCTGAGCGTTCATCCTATCACCCCCACGAAGGCCAGGAACGCGATTACCATCGCCACGAGCACGAGGAAAGTTGTCGCGAGCATCCCGTTCAGCTCCTTCGACAGCTCCTTGAAGCATGTCCCAAACCCGCAGGAGAGCCTGATCAGCGGCATGAACAGTGCCTCGTCAATGTAACCCCCTCCAGTCGAACGGTAGAACCTGCTCCCTGATAGTGCCAGGGACTGGATTCTGTCTCCCGCTGCCGAGATCCTCTGCACTGCCCCCGAAACGCCGGTGTACATGTGCTCCGGCTTTATCTCAAACTCCTCTACGGGTTCCCCGTTGGTCCAGACTCCGCTCTCCCTTGCCCGGGGAGGCAGTGCCACGAACAGGGACGCAATGAGCACAGCTATTATCAGGGTGAAGAGCGGGAGGTCAAGCGTTGCTGGGTATGGAAGGCCCACTGGGCGCAGGAGGATACCGGGAACAACACCACCCACAACGCAGAGGAACGCAAGAATCCCCTCGCCAAGAAGCATTGGTAAGGGAGCCTCCTCGGCTTCGACGTTTGGCTCGCAGGTAAACACACGGTAAAGCTTGAGGTAGGCCGCCAGGGTGAGCGCGCTCCCGAGGAGTGCAACTGCACCGCCCGCCACCAGGAGAGGGTTCTTCGATAGGAACGTCGCCCTGTAAATCAGCCACTTGCTCGCAAAGCCATTCAGAGGGGGTACACCTGACACTGCAAGGATTCCAACGATTGACAGCCCGAACGTGATAGGCATCTCTCTTGAGAGCCCCCTGATGCCCGTGTCCTTCCTTCCTGTCGCGTGGAGGATGTTGCCAGAGAGCATGAAAAGGAGGTTCTTGAACAGCATGTGGTTGAAGGAGTGCAGTAGGACGGCTGTTATGGCCACTTCCTTGAGCTCCCCCGAAAGGAGCAGGTACGCCCCAATGGCGAGGAATATGTACCCCATGTTGTCGATGCTTGAGTAGGCCATCATCCTCTTGATGTCCTTCTGGTTGAGTGCCAGCAACGAACCGAGGGCGATTGTGACGATTGAGAGCACCACAAGCGGGACCGCTATTGAACCCGCCCTACCGAACGTTTCCAAGGTTCTTAACATCCCGTAGACCGCCATTTTGAGCATAACCCCACTGAGGAGTGCCGAAACATTACTCGGTGCAACGGGATGGGCCTCAGGGAGCCAGAAATGCAGGGGGAAAATGCCCGCCTTTGCTAGGAACCCCACGGTCAATGCCCAGATCACCCATGAGGGAACTACAGTACCGCTTAGCGCCGAATAGTCGAGGGTTCCCGCATGACTGTAGACATAGCCCAGCCCCATAATCAGGGGTGCAGTGTTCAGGGCGTGCATTGCAACAAGGTACACGACGCTGGCCCTCAGGGTTTCCCTCCTCTCGTGGTTATACATGATGAGGACGTAGGAGGCGGCCGTCATCAGCTCCCAGAAAATCAGGAGAGTGAGAAAGTCCCTGGCGAGGACTATCAAGGCCATAGAAAGCACAAATAGGGGGTATGCTGCGGTCACGAGGTGCCTCCTGCCCATATAGGAGAGCGAGTACACGGAGACAGCAAAGCCCGCCACTCCCACGAGTATGGCGAAGAACCCGGACAGTTCATCGGTGGCAAAGGCAACGGTGATTCCTGAAATGACGGTGTGGAAGACAATTCCCCCAGTAGCCTCAACCACCAGGGAAATGGACGCGAGCGCCGAGAGAACGCTCACTACCTTTGAGTTTCTGGACACCAGTCCTACGATGATAGCCAGGAGAAACATCAGCGCAAATATCATTGTACCACCCCCAGAAGGGCGTAGCCAATAAAGGCGGACGTGAGGGAGAGGAGGATAAGCGAACACAGTGCCCCACTTACGATTCCGTCCACCCTTTTCGGCTCCCCTTCACTGAATATCATGGAGTTGATATTCCTCAGTGCTGAGTACAGAAGAACTACCGAATCCGCGAGAACCACGAGGAGGAGCAGGATTCCGAGCGGGACATCGTACATCTTCCCGGCGTTGAGGTATATGTAGAGCTTGCTAAAGAACACCCCAAACGGGGGCAGGCCCGCGAGTCCAAGTAGAGAAAAGCTCCATGAGTACGCCAGGAGGGGGGTTTCCTTCAGGCCCTTTATCCTTCCCATGTCCAGCGTCCCGTAGTAGTAGGTAAACGATCCAGCCGTCAGGAAGGCCAGTCCCTTGATGTAAGCGTGGTTCATCAGCTGAAAGAGCGCGGCTTTAATTCCAAGGGGGTTTCCGAGGACGGCAATGGCGACACCGGTGTACATTATGGCACACTCCGCTATCGTGGAATACGCCAGCAGTTTCTTGGCATCGCTCTGCCTCGGATACTGGAGCATTGCAACGGTGAGGGTTGCCACGAGAATCAACGCCATGGGGTAGAAAACGGTGACTGGAGGCTCCATGAACTGGACGACCCTTATCAGAAGGTAGACCCCCATCTCTACCATAGCTGCGCCGTGGAGAAAGGCACTTGCCGGGGTCGGGGCCGCCATTGCGTCCGGGATCCACGAGTAGAGCGGAAACTGGGCGCTCTTGGTAAACGCGGCCACCATAAAGCACAGGAACAGTATCATCTTCTCCCTCTCGGGAAGTGCTCCCAGGAAGTCAAGCCCAAGGTCCCCGTATTTGATTCCATACGCCACCGCCGTGTAGAAGCCGATTATGGCCCCGAAGTTGGGAATCAGCAGGGCCTTGAGCGCCGCCCGTTCCGCCCTTTTACTGCCATAGAACCCCACAACACCCCAGCACGCGAGGCTCATAAGCTCAAAGAATATCAGCATCTGGAGCACCGTGGAGGAGTATATGAAAGCCAGCGTTGAACCAAGGAACAGCATCATCCAGCCGTAGAACCGGCCCTTCTGCTCCCTGTGCGGGTGGCCGACGTTCTTTTCATCCATATAGCGGACGGCATAGGTCAGAAACACCGCCCCTGCCGTGGAAACAACAAACGCCGTGAAGACGCTCGTGCCGTCTACACTAAGGCCGTAAACCTCCCCAAATCCATTCATGTCGAGGAACACAGCGTGAATCGGGTCCGGGGAGCGGTAAAACACCGCCGCAACAAGAACCTGAATCAGGGAAGACAACCAGAGCAGGGGGAGCATTACCGTGTCTGCCCTCCTGTCATCGAGCACGAAGCATACAACCCCGAGATAGGCGAGCGCTATTGAAGAGAGTACGAGCGCAATCATGGCCCACACCCCATCATGTCTTCAACTTTCCTGATGAACTCCTCCCTCCTGACGGCGGCCTCCTTCAGCTTCATCCCCACTATCTCCTCCTCGGTGGCCAGAATCAGCGCATCCATTGGGCAGGTCTCAACGCAGGCTGGAAGCTTGCCCTCCGCCCTCCGGTTGGCGCAGAGGTCGCACTTCACCATGACCTTGAGGCGTTCGTCAAAACGCGGTGTTCCAAAGGGACAGGCGATAGAACACAGCATGCAGCCAATACATTCATGGTATTTAACGCGAACGGCCCCGTCCCCGTCTCTGTAAAGCGCCCTCGCTGGACAGATGAGCATGCAGGGGGCATTCTCACAGTGACGGCAGTTGAAGGACATCATCATTAGTTCGGACGTCTGCACGATGGATATGTTCGGCTTCCCGTTATGCTCCCTCGCGCAGGCCGCCTCGCAGGAGCCGCAACCTATGCACCTCCTGAAGTCAATGAACACCTTCTTCACATTTCATCCCTCCGAATCCTGCAGGGGCAGGCCCTGGATACCAAAAAGTTCCTAAGGGGCCCTAACGACAATGCGGCCCGCACAAGGTCCCAGTGCACCACAACGACTCCCTTGAGCGTGCGGTTTGAGATTTTAGCCCTTACAACCATCCTGCTGTCCCCGACTTCAATCGCAATCTTGTCGCCGCTTGAAACGCCGAGGCGCGATGCATCCTCTGGGCTTATGAGGGCGGTATCAGTCTCCCCCATTCTCCCGGCCAGTAAACCCGGCATAAATCGACCGGAATGCCCCCGAATGAGAAGTATCTCCCCTTCCGGAGGCCTGGATGGAATTACGTGGGCAAACCTTCGCTTTACCCCTGGGGGCCTTTCGAGTAAAACACCTTCTGGAGTCCCCACTAGCTTCCTCGGCCCAGGATATTCCGGAATAAGAAGGCTTATCTCCCTAAGCACCTCTTCGGCAAAGGTATAACCGAAGCTTGGGAGGTTCATGGCCTTTCCAATCTCCCCAAGAATCGAAACCGCACCCCGCGCTTCACCGGGAGGTCTTTTGGCTTTTCCACACCACAGAACCCTTCGTTCGAAGTTCGTCGTCGAGCCGCCTTCCTCATAGAGAAGAGCACTTGGAAGGATTATATCGGCGAACTTGGCCGTCTCGGTCATAAACGAGTCCTGCAGAATAACGAATTCCGCGTTCCTCAGGGTATCGAGGGCACCCGGGATATGGCGGGTTAAATCCGCCCCGAGGATGTAGAACACATCAATACCACCATCCACCATTTCAGCAAGCGATTTCCCGGGGTTAGGATTCAGACCCTCAACAAGCCATGCCTTCTGAAAATCCCCTCTTTCACCGCAGGGGGTATAACCCGGGAGCAGGTCGGGAATGAGTCCCATGTCGAGGACACCCTGGGAGTTCCCGTACCTCGAGATGGGAAGAAACTTCATTCCTGAAATGAAGGTGAGCGTGATTAGAGTCCTTACGCAGGAGGCACCGTTTTCATTCATTGTAACTCCTGAACCCCAGAGAATGATTCCACGAGAGGATCTGAGGATTTCCTGTGCAACGGCGTCTATAACCCTCTCCTGAACCCCCGTCAGCTCCTCTCCATACGACGGAGGGAACCTCGATACGAGTCTTAGGACGTCCTCCGGAAGGACTGCTCCGAAGCGTTCGTCGGTTTTTATCAGGTGGTTCATAATGGAGAGCGCGAGGAAGACGTCCGTACCCGGCAGGGGCCGAAGGTGGAAATCGGCAAATTTCGATGTTCTCCCGGTTACAGGATCCACGAGAATTACCCTCGCCCCACGCTCTCTTGCCCTGGCAATCCTCCCGAGCAGTACCGGGTAATTTCCCGCCAGATCTGCTCCCCAGACTATGATCAGGTCTGCCCCGTCGATATCCGTAAAGGTTGCCCAGTGGCCCCACGCGTCCATTTCAAGAACCGCCCTAATCGAAACCCCATGGGAAAGGGAGGCGGTTGTATCGACGTTGTTGGTACCAAGCAACCTGGCAAGCTTCTGAAATAGATACGCCGACTCATTTGATACGATCTCTCCACCTATGAAACCAAGCATCTCGGGGTCATCGCGGGCGTATTTAGATAACTGAAAACCAACCTCACGAAGGGCGTCCGTCCAGCTAATCTCAACAAACTTTCCTTCCTCCAAAGCCCTCATAGGGCGTTTTATTCGGTTATTCCCAACGCCAGGTTCGAACATCAGATTTCCCCGCGAGCAGAGCTTGCCGGAGCCATTAGGGACGTCCAAATCTCGAAGATAATTTATCTCATGGGGACGTGAATGTTTTTTCTTCACCCCCATCCGGCAACCAATGCCACAGTGAAAGCACGTGACGATGGTGCGCATCCAGCTCCCTCCCGGCGATGAACACGATGGAGCATATCATCATCTATGTTCATTCAGAAGTTGTGATAACTCCACTTAAAGGGCTTTCCAAAACCGTATTTCCAAAACTAAAGGTTCTGGAGCCTTAAAATCAGAAATGCACACTTAGATTCCGGCGTGACCGGAAAAAAGAATAAACTCTTTTGTTTTATTCCTCACATGATACGAAAACAAAACCGTTTCAACCTTTGGTTTAGAATTTTCGGGTTTAAAAACGCTTTTTTAACCTCCGGAGAAGCCTCAATTGAGGGGATAAACATGAGCACGTGTATATTTATGTTCACCGGAGGTGGTTGGGTTGAGATACGTTAAGCTCCCGAAGGAAAACACCCACGTTTTCCTTGAAAGGCTGAAGGAGTGGGGCAAGCTCTACGCCCCGGTTAAGATATCCGAGAAGTTCTACGACTTCAGGGAAATAGACGACGTCAAAAAGGTGGAGTTCAGTTACAACAGGACGATAATGCCGCCGAAGAAGTTCTTCTTCCTGCCGAGGGAGAAGCTCTTCGAGTTCAACCTTGCAAAAGCGGAGTACAAGGAGGTCATAGAGGACGTCGAGCCCTTCGTGCTCTTCGGTCTCCACGCCTGCGACATCTTCGGCCTCAAGGTGCTCGACACCGTGTACCTCGACGAGCTCCCGGACAAGTACTACAAGGTCCGCAGGGAGAAGGGCATAATCATAGGCATCAGCTGTATGCCCGACGAGTACTGCTTCTGCAACCTGCGCGAGACCGACTTCGCTGACGACGGCTTCGACCTGTTCCTGCACGAGCTTCCGGACGGCTGGCTCGTTCGCGTCGGAACCCCGACCGGCCACAGGATAGTGGACAAGAACATCAAGCTCTTCGAGGAGGTCACCACCGAGGACATCTGCAACTTCCGCGAGTTCGAGAACAAACGCTCGAAGGCCTTCAAGTACCACGAGGACTGGAGCAACCTGCGCTATCTCCTCGAGCTCGAGATGGAGCACCCGATGTGGGACGAGCAGGCTGAGATATGCCTCGCCTGCGGCAACTGCAACACCACCTGCCCGACCTGCCGCTGCTACGAGGTGCAGGACATAGTCAGCCTCGACGGTGAAACCGGCTACCGCGAGAGGCGCTGGGACTCCTGCCAGCTCAGGAGCCACGGCCTCGTTGCAGGAAACCACAACTTCAGGCCGACCAAGAAAGACCGCTTCCGCAACAGGTACCTCTGTAAGAACTCCTACAACGAGAAGCTCGGCATAAGCTTCTGTGTCGGCTGCGGCAGGTGCACATACTTCTGCCCGGCGGGAATAAGCTTCGTGAAGAACCTGCGCACGATCATGGGACTTGAGGAGAAGACGTGCCCGGGAGAGGTAAGCGAGGAAATCCCGAAGAGGGGATTCGCCTACGCCTCGGAGATAAGGGGTGAGGACATATGAGCGAGGTAGTTCCAAGGGAGATTATGATGCCAGAGGAGAACCCCTACGCGCTCCACAGAGCGAAGGTTCTCAAGGTTTATCAGCTGACCGAGACCGAGAAGCTGTTCCTGTTCCGCTTCGAAGACCCCGAACTGGCCGAGAAGTGGACCTTCAGGCCCGGACAGTTCGTCCAGCTCACAATCCCCGGCGTTGGCGAGGTTCCGATAAGCATATGCTCCTCCGCGATGAGGAAGGGATTCTTCGAGCTGTGCATCAGGAAGGCCGGAAGGGTCACCACGGTCATCCACAAGCTCCAGCCCGGCGACACCGTCCTCGTTCGCGGCCCCTACGGAAACGGCTTCCCCGTTGACGACTGGGAGGGGATGGACCTGCTCCTTATAGCTGCGGGTCTCGGTACGGCTCCGCTCAGGAGCGTCTTCCTCTACGCCATGGACAACCGCTGGAAGTACGGCAACATAACCTTCATCAACACGGCCCGCTATGGAAAAGACCTGCTCTTCTACAAGGAGCTCGAGGCGATGAAGGACCTCGCCGAGGCCGAGAACGTCAAGATAATCCAGAGCGTCACCCGCGACCCGGAGTGGCCGGGACTGCACGGAAGGCCGCAGAACTTCATAGTTGAAGCCAACACCAACCCGAAGAAGACCGCCATAGCCATCTGCGGTCCGCCGAGGATGTACAAGTCGGTCTTTGAGTCCCTCATCAACTACGGTTACAGGCCTGAGAACATATTCGTCACGCTGGAGAGGAAGATGAAGTGCGGAATAGGAAAGTGCGGCCACTGCAACGTCGGAACGAGCACGAGCTGGAAGTACATCTGTAAGGACGGCCCGGTCTTCACGTACTTCGACATAGTATCAACGCCTGGCTTACTGGACTGAGGTGGTGGAGATGGAAGGAAAGGTCAGAATTGGGTTTTACGCTCTCACCTCATGCTACGGCTGTCAGCTCCAGCTGGCCATGATGGACGAGATACTCCAGCTGCTCCCGCACGCGGAAATCGTCTGCTGGTTCATGCTTGAGCGCGACAGCTACGAGGACGAGCCTGTGGACATAGCCTTCATCGAGGGAAGCGTCTCCACCGAGGAGGAAGTCGAGCTCGTCAAGAAGATACGCGAGAACGCGAAGATAGTCGTCGCCGTCGGTTCCTGTGCCGTCCACGGCGGTGTGCAGAGCTGGGAGAAGGACAAGAGCCTTGAGGAGCTCTGGAAGACCGTCTACGGCGACGGAAAAGTCAAGTTCGAGCCGAAGATGGCCGAGCCGGTCGAGAACTACATCAAAGTCGACTACCGCATCTACGGCTGCCCGCCGGAGAAGAAGGACTTCCTCTACGCCCTCGGTACCTTCCTCGTCGGCTCGTGGCCGGAGGACATAGACTACCCGGTCTGCGTCGAGTGCAGGCTGAAGGGACACCCGTGCGTACTCATAGAGAAAGGAGAGCCGTGCCTTGGCCCGATAACGAGGGCCGGCTGCGACGCGAGGTGCCCGGGATTCGGGGTGGCGTGCATCGGTTGCCGCGGCGCGATAGGCTACGACGTTGCCTGGTTCGACTCACTAGCCAAGACATTCAAGGAGAAGGGACTCACCAAGGAGGATATACTCCAGCGCATGAAGATGTTCAACGCCCACAACCCGAAGCTCGAAGAGATGGTTGAGAAGATATTCCAGGGGGTGGAAGAATGAAGAACCTTTACCTTCCCATCACCGTTGACCACATAGCGCGCGTTGAGGGCAAGGGCGGCGTTGAGATAGTCGTCGGCGACGAGGGTGTCAAGGAGGTCAAGCTCAACATCATCGAGGGGCCAAGGTTCTTCGAGGCCATCACCGTGGGTAAGAAGCTCGACGAGGCCCTGGCGGTCTACCCGAGGATATGCTCATTCTGTTCGGCTGCCCACAAGCTCACCGCGGTGGAGGCCGCCGAAAAGGCGATAGGCTTCACACCGCGCGAGGAAATCCAGGCACTCAGAGAGGTCCTCTACATCGGCGACATGATAGAGAGCCACGCGCTCCACCTGTACCTCCTCGTCCTCCCGGACTACCTCGGCTACTCCAACCCGCTCAAGATGGTGAACGAGTACAAGAAGGAGATAGGCATAGCCCTCGACCTCAAGAACCTCGGAAGCTGGATGATGGACGAACTCGGAGCGAGGGCGATACACCAGGAGAACGTGGTCCTCGGAGGCTTCGGCAAGCTGCCCGACAAGGCCACCCTTGAGACCATGAAGAAGCGCCTTCAGGAGGCCCTCCCAAAGGCCGAGTACACCTTCGAGCTGTTCTCCAAGCTCGAGCAGTACGGGGAGGTCGAGGGGCCGATAATCCACATGGCGGTAAAGCCGAGGGGAGACGTCTACGGCATCTACGGCGACTACATCAAGGTGAGCGACGGTTTCGAGTTCCCGGTCGAGGACTACAAGAAGCACATCGTCGAGAAGGTCGTTGAGCACAGCTTCGCCAAGCACAGCTTCTACAAGGGCGAGAAGCCCTTTATGGTCGGTGCGCTTCCGAGGCTGGTCAACAACGCGGAGACACTCTACGGAAGGGCCAGGGAGCTCTACGAGAGCCACAGAGACCTGCTCAGGCCGACCAACCCCTTCGCGAACAACCTCGCCCAGGCGCTTGAGCTGGTCTACTTCACGGAGAGGGCTATCGACCTCATAGACGAGGCCCTCGCCAAGTGGCCGATAGCACCGAGGGACAGGGTTGAGGTGAAGGACGGCTTTGGCGTCAGCGCCACCGAGGCCCCGCGCGGAATCGTCACCTACGCCCTTGAGGTCAAGGACGGAAGGGTTGCCTACGCGGACATAATCACGCCGACGGCCTACAACTTCGCCATGATGGAGGTCCACGTCAGGATGATGGCGGAGAAGCACTACAACGACGACCCGGAGAGGCTCAAGTACCTCACCGAGATGGTCGTTCGCGCCTACGACCCGTGCATCTCCTGTTCGGTGCACGTGGCGAGGCTCTGATTTCTCAACTTTTTTAAGGCCTTGAGAATTACCAAAGACTGGGGAGGAAAATGGGAGAGATAGTCATCCGGGTGAACGTTCCCGAGGGTTATGAGGAGAGCTTCAAAAAAGAAGTTGAGGAGATGGCCAAATACCTCAGAAACCGCGAAAAACTACGGAAAAACATGGAGAAGCTCTTTGGGATACTCAAGACAGACAAAACATGGAAAGAGATGAAGAGGGAGATGCATGAGGAACGTCTTGCTAGATACCTCGATTCTTATTGAGCACTTCAAGGGGAACCCTAAAGCCAGGAAAATCCTTTTGGGTCTCATAGATTCGGGTGACACCCTCTTTGTGAATCCAATAGTCTTCAGTGAGGTTGTCTACCTCCTGATCGGCTTCTATTCTGGTGTATCCCCGAGGAGTATAAAGGGAAAACCTGAAAGACTGCCTTCAGAACTGGATCTGATTTTTGAATCCCTTCAAGAGTATGCCTTTGTCGAACTCGGCGGGAGGACGTCTCAAATAGCCAAAAACCTCATCCAAAAGTACGCCATGCTCCCTAACGATGCACTGATTCTTGCAACCTGCATCGAGCACGGTTTTGCACTGGCAACTCTCGATGACGACTTTCCTGGCCCCGCGAAGGCGGAAGGTGTTGAACTTATAACGGGGTGATTCCATGAGAACCCTCATCCTTGCACTCGGCAACGAACTGATGAAGGACGATGGAATAGGACTGAAGGCCGGCAGAATACTCTCGGAAAAGGGCTACAACGTCCTCGATGTCGGCACGGACATATTCATGCTCTCCGCCCACTACAAAGGCGAGGAGCGGTTGATAATCATCGATGCAATCCTGAGCGAAAAGTTCCGGCCGGGCGAGATAATCCACCTGAGGGGCGAGGAAGTCTTCGATAAGCTGAAGGCCGAGATAAGGAGCGCCCACTTTATGGGAGCGATAGACGGCCTTAAGCTCCTTATGGCTATGGACGAGCGCCTTGCCAAAGCCGATATCCACTTTATCGGCGTCGTCGCGAAGGAGATAGACCTCGGAATGGAGCTCAGCGAGGAAGTCGAGAAGGCCCTTCCCAAAGTGGTCGAACTCGTTGAAAAACTTGCAGAAACTGAATCATAGAATTAAATAAAAATTGAATCGAAGAACCGCCGAGAATCAACCAAATAGCATCTCCAGCTCCTTCTTCATTATACCTCTGTTCATCAGCAGGTGGATTATTATGAGGAACATCATTACGATGCCGTAGCGGGCGCGGAGCTTGAGGAAGTCGAGCTGTGTCATTCCAAGGAAGCTGCCGTTTTTACTGGAGATCAGCGTTCCAATCGTTATGAAGATGACTCCCAGAAAGCCCACGAAGAGTATCAGCGAGAATGCAGCCTTTATCTTGAGTTTCTTTCTCAGTTTGGGATTTCTCTTAGCCTCTTCGAAAGCCTTTGCCATCGGGTCCATGCTATCACCCTAAAGGTAAACTCCCGAACCGTTAAAACCTTTAGTTAGGTTTTCCTAATGAAAAACCGGGAGAAATCTGGAGAACAAGAAAATAAAAGAAAAATTTTCAATCACATGCCACCGCTGACCGCCAGCTCTATTATCTTCCTTATCTCCACGAGGAACTCCATCGGGATGTCCTTCAGCATGGGTTCAAGGAAGCCCTTGACTATAAGCTGGGTCGCCTTCTCCTCGCTCAGGCCACGGCTCATGAGGTAGAACAGCTCCTCCTCCCGTATCTTGCCTATGGCCGCTTCGTGGCTGAGCTCTGCATCATCGACCCTGCTCACAAGGCCGGGGTATGTCTCCATCGTGGCACTGTCGCTCATCAGCAGTGCGTCGCAGCTTATGTGTCCCCTGGTCCTTGGTGCCTCCGCCTTTATGACGCCCCTCGTTATCACCGTGCTCTCGTCCATTATGACGGCCTTACTGGCGTTTATTCCCGCGGCGCCCCTGCCCCGAAGGTACATCTCGCCGCCAAGATCAACGTACCAGTCATTCTGGCCGAGGATTATGCCGTTCAACTCCACGTAGCCGTTCTCGTCCACCCAGTACTTGGGGTTGGCTATGTTGCTCCTGCCCGTTCCGAGGCCGACGGTGGTGTTGATGAAGCGCGCTCCTTTGCCGATTCTCGCCCTGGTCATTGGCCTCGTGTGAACGTACTCCGGCCAGTTCTGGAGGACGGTCAGCTGGGCCCTGGCGCCGTCGCCGATGTATGCCTCTGTCATGTCGAGGTGGAGGGAGTGCTTGAGCAGAATCGGCGCGGTACAGCCCTCGATGAGATGGAACTCCGTGTTCTTCTCGGCGATTATGATTATGTGCGGCGCCTGGGCCAGTGCGCTCTCCTGAATGAGGAAGAACAGGTGCAGCGGGAACGGGACCTTGAGTCCCTCCTTGAGGTAGAGGAATATCCCACCGTTCCACACCGCGGTGTGATAGGCGGCAAGCTTGCTCTCGTCAGCCCGAAACATCTGGAGGAAGTGCCTCTTAACAACGTCCGGGTACCTCCTGACGGCATCCTCCATCGGCAGAACGATAAGACCCTTCTTCTCCCACTCCCTGAGGAACTCGTTGTAGATTACACCCGTGTCCGTCTGAACGGCCAGACCGGCTATGTACTTCTGCTCAACTTCACTTATGCCCAGTCTGTCGAGGAGGGCCTTCATCTCCGGGGGCAGGTCATCGAGACTCTCGATGTTCTCGGGAACTCCCGCTATCTCCGGCTTGGCGATGAACTTAAGCAGCTCCTCCTCGCTGATTATGGGGTCCCTGTGCGGGGCCCTCTCGAATGCCTCCAGAGCCCTGTACCTTATCCTCGTCATCCACTCCGGCTCTTTGTTCCTCCTGGCGAGGTTCTCTATCTCCTGTGCTATGATCTCCTTGGCCTCCTGAATGGTCACGGAGTCGGGATGGGGGCTCATTCTCCCACCTCCTCGAATATCCTGCCGAAGCCCTCGCTCTCTATCCTCTCCACCAGTTCGCCGCTTCCGGTCTTCACTATCCTGCCGTCCTTCATTACGTGGACCCTGAGCTTCTCCCGATCGAGGTGTCCGAGTATCCTGCCGTAGTGTGTGATGAGGAGCACGGCCGTGCCGCGCTGGTGTAGCTCCTCTATCTTCCTGCTGATGACGCTCAGGGAGTCAACGTCGACGCCGCTGTCAGGTTCATCCAGGATGAGGAGCTTCGGCTCTATGAGGAGCGCCTGGAGGAGCTCAAGTCGCTTCCTCTCGCCTCCAGAGAAGCCAACGTTAACGTAGCGGTGAAGGTCCTCCTCCCGGAACCACAGCTCCTCCGCCTTTTTGACTATCCTGTCGTAGGCCTCTACGGGATCAACGCCCTTCGTCTCAACCAGAACCTGCTGGAGGAACTCGATGATCCTAACGCCCTCAACCTCGTGGGGGTGCTGGAAGGCCAGCATTATCCCCCTCCTGGCCCGCTCGTCGGGGCCAAAGCCGGTTATATCCTCCCCGTCGAAGAGTATCCTTCCGCCCTCCACGGAGTACCTGGGATGACCGGCTATTGTGAGGGCCAGCGTTGATTTCCCAGAGCCGTTCGGTCCCATGACAACGTGAAACTCACCTGGATTCACTTCGAGGGTAAGGCCTTTGAGTATGGCCCTGCCCTCCACCGAGACTTGAAGGTTCTCAACTTTGAGCATTAGCTCACCTCCGTGGGTAACGTGGATGGGACGTTTTTTAAGCATTTCCGGACATGAATGGGAACCACAAATCAAAACACGGTTATCAGAGGAATTTACGAGCGACTAAGAATGGAAGGGAAAAGCTCAAAGGGAAAGCGGAAGCGCCTCCCTTATGCGCCTGAGAAGCTCTTCCTTCCGTTCGGTATCAACCAGGGCTATCTCAAGGACCTGGTCGATGGTATCGACCGGGAATATCTGTATCTTCTCCGCCTTGTCCCTGCTGAGGAAGACGTCCTTCTCGTTGGCCCTGGGGATTATGACCGTCTTTATGCCGGCCTCGATTGCGGCCTCTATCTTCGGCGTGGCGCCTCCTATCGGGAGCACCTCGCCGAGGACACTGAGTGAACCGGTCATGGCAACGTCCTGCCTTATCGGTATCTCCTCCAGCGCGGATATAACCGCGGTGGCCACGCTTATGCTCGCCGAGTCGCCCTCGACACCCTCGTAGGTCTGGAGGAACTGGACGTGTATATCGTAGCGGCTTATGTCCTCGCCCTTGTAGCGCTTGATTATCGCCGAGACGTTCTGAACTGCTTCCTTAGCTATCTCACCCAGCTTTCCGGTGACTATAATCTTGCCCTCCTCCTTGCTGGCGGCGGGGGCGACGACCGCCTCTATCGGCAGGACTATACCGCTCTGCTCGCCTATGACGGCGAGACCGTTCACGCGGCCGATTCCCTTGCCGTCCGCCTTGATAACCTGGTACTCCTTCTTCCTCTCGATGTACCAGTCGGCGAGCTGCTTCTCGAGCGGCTTTGCCATTCTGACGGCCTCTATCACGTCCTCCCTCTCGACGTACTTCCTG